>JAFGNZ010000123.1 GCA_016926755.1 Myxococcaceae bacterium
CGGAACACCTGGGCCTGCACGTCCCGGGGTGAGCGGTCGTAGTAGTAGTCCAGCCCCGCCTCCCCGACCGCGCGCAGCTCCGGCCGGGCGCAGGTGCGCTCCAGCGTGGCGAAGTCCTCCTCGGTGGCGCGCGCCGCCTCGTGCGGGTGGATGCCCAGCGTGGGCGACAGGAAGTCCGGGCGCGCCGCGGCCAGCGCCAGCGCGTTGCCCCAGTCCCCGGGGCCCTGGAACTGCCCCACCACCACCGCGTGCACCACCCCCGCGGCCCGCGCGCGCTCCAGCACGGCGTCCACCTGCTCGAAGTCCGCGCGCTCGAGGTGACAGTGTGCGTCGACCAGTCTCATGGCTTCTCCTGCAACAGTTCGGCGAGCTCCTCGCGAGCCTCCGGCGAGGAGAAGGTGGTGGCAGCGGCTCGCACGCGCGCCTGGCCCTCGGGCAGCCCCAGCCTCCACACCCCGTCCGCCGCGTCCAGCCGGAAGTCCTCGGGCGCGCCCGTGTCCTCCAGCAGCGCCAGCAGCCACGGCAGGGCCCGCGGCTCCCCCAGCCGCCCGAGCCCCCGCGCGGCGGCCCCACGGCAGGGATCCTTCGGATCCTCGAGGATGGCGCGCAGCCGCTCCAGGGCGCCCGGGGCCTTCACCTCGCCGCACAGCTCCACGGCCAGCGCCCGATCCGCGCTCCACTTCTTCTGCGTGCGCTTCAGGAGGAACTCGGCGCCCTCCGCCTCTCCCAGCCGCGCGAGCACGCCGGCGGCCTGGGTCCGCTCGAAGGCCGGCAGCAGCCAGCGGCCGAAGAGGCGCTTGACGGCGGGCAGCGCGCGCGCATCCCCCAGCTCCGCCAGCGAGCCCAGCGCCCGGAAGCGCAGCAGCTCGTTGTCCAGCGACTCCACCAGGATCTCCAGACCGGCGCTGTGCTTCAGGGCCGCCATGCCGCGCGCCGCCTCGAAGCGGATCTCGGGGATGGGATCCTCCAGCATGCGCGCCAGCGCGCCCCGCAGCTCCGGCAACGCCAGATCCGCGATCTGCCCCGTCGCCTCCAGCCGCACGCCGACCTCCGGATCCGCCAGGCGGCCGGTGAGCAGCTCCACCAGCTCCTCGAGGGGGAGCACCAGCGTGGCCAGCCCGAGGCCCACCCGGCGGACCTCCACCTGCGCATCCGCCAGCAGCCGCACGAGCACCTGGGCGAACTCCGGCGCGCGCTCGGCGTCCTCGGCCGCGAGCTGGAGGAGCAGCTGCGCGGCCTCGGCGCGGGCCGGGGGCCGACTCTCCCGCTCCAGCGCGAGCAGCGCGCGGTCCCGCTCGGCCCGCCAGTCCATGGCGCTCACTTCACCACGGAGCCGGGAGGCATGTCCCCCGGATCCAGCAGCGACAGGTTCCCCTGGTGCTCCGCCGTCAGGAGCATCCCTCGCGACTCGATGCCCTTGAGCTTGCGCGGCTTGAGGTTCGTCACCACCACCACCCGGCGGCCCGACACCTGCTCCGGCGTGTACGCCAGGGCGATACCCGACACGATGGTGCGCGGCGCCGCCTCCCCCAGATCCACGGTGAGCTTGAGGAGCTTGTCCGCGCCCGCCACCTTCTCCGCGGCGAGGATCTTCCCCGCCCGCAGGGACACCTTGGCGAAGTCGTCGTACTCGATGTCCGCGGGGGCGCCGCCCGCGCCCGCCCCGGGCGAGGCCTGTGGGGTAGGCGCCGGCGCCTCGGCCGGCTTCTTCTCGGCCTTCTTCTCCCCCTTCTTCGGGGCCTCCTTGGCGGCGGGCTGCTCGGGAGACGGCGGGATGAGGGCGTTCACCCGCTCCTCCTCGAGCCGCGGCAGCAGCGGCTCGGGCGTGCCGATGGGGCGGCTCCGATCCAGCAGCGGGTAGCGCGCCTTCTCCAGCGCCGCGAAGGTGAGCGGCGGCGCCCCCAGCTGCGCGAAGAGCTTCTCCGTCACCCGGGGGATGACGGGCGACAGCAGCGCCCCCAGCAGCGCGACGATGTCCGCCGCGTCCGAGAGATCCGCGCGCGCGGCCTCCGCGTCCGTCTTCACCTTGGCCCACGGGGCCTGCGCCTGGAGGAAGCCGTTGGCCGCCTGGGCGATCTCCACGATGACCTTGATGGCGTTGCGGTACTCCAGCCGCTCGAAGGCCTCGCGCACCTCGGGGATACGGGCCAGGGCGGCCTCCACCAGCGCCTTGCCCGGCCCCTCCCGGCCCGGCGCGAGCCGCTTCTCCAGCGGCCCCGCCAGCATGGTGAGCGCGCGGTTGGCCAGATTGCCCACGTTGTTGACCAGCTCGCCGTTGACGCGCAGCCGGAAGTCCTTGAGGGACAGATCGAAGTCCTCCGGCCCAGGGCCCAGGGACGCCGCGTAGAAGTAGCGCAGGTAGCTGGGCTCCAGGATGTCCAGGTACGCGCGCGCCGACACCAGGGTGCCGCGGCTCTTCGACATCTTCTCGCCGTTCACCGTGAGGTGGCCGTGGACCTTGATCTCGCTCGGCCCGTGCAGGCCCGCCACCTTCAGCACCGCGGGCCAGAAGAGGGCGTGGAAGTAGACGATGTCCTTGCCGATGAAGTGGACGATGCGCGTGGGGCTGTCCGGGCCCCAGTAGTCGAGCGCGCTCCTGGCCCGGCCCGTCTCCTTCGCCCACTTCTCCGTGGTGGCGATGTACCCGATGGGCGCGTCCAGCCAGACGTAGAAGTACTTGTCCGTCTCTCCCGGGATGGCGAAGCCGAAGTAGGGCCCGTCCCGGCTGATGTCCCAGTCCGCCAGCCCCTTCTCGAAGAAGCTCTGCAGCTGCGTGGCCAGCCCCGGGTGGAGGAAGCCGGGCCGCTTGAGCAGCTCCCGCAGGAAGGCCTCGTGCCGCGACAGCTTGAAGAACAGGTGCGCCGAGTGCTTGCGGACCGGCGGCGTTCCGCACAGCGCGCACTTCGGCTCGATCAGATCCGTGGGGCTGTAGGCCTTGCCGCACTTCTCGCAGGCATCCCCGTACTGCTCCGGCGCCTTGCAGTTGGGGCAGGTGCCCCGGATGAAGCGGTCCGGCAGGAAGCGCTTGTCCCGCTCGCAGTACGTCTGCTCGATGTCGCGCCGCTCGATGTCGCCCTTCGCCTGGAGCTGGCCATAGATGTACTCCGAGTAGTGGCGGTTCTCTGGCGAGTGCGTGGAGTGGAACCAGTCCACGCTGATGCCAAAGTCCTCGAAGTCCTTCTTGTGCAGCTCGTAGAAGCGGGCGACGAACTCCTCCGGCTTGAGCCCCTGCTTCGCCGCGTTCAGCTCGATGGGCGTGCCGTGCGTGTCATCCGCGCAGAAGTAGAGGACGTCCTTGCCACACGAGCGCAGGAAGCGGACGTAGATGTCGGTCTGGATGTACTCGACGAGGTGCCCGATGTGGATGGGGCCGTTCGCGTACGGCAGCGCGCTGGTGACGAGGATCTTCTCCGCCATGGACTCTCCTGGAGGGCGGCGGACTGTAGCCGCTCGACTGCCCCGGGTCATCGGTGCTGGTGAGGCCCCGTGCAAGCAGAGGAGCCCCGGTGTTATGGACTCAATACGATGTGCACCCTCCTCATCCTCCGCCACGTCCACCCCGAGTGGCCCCTCATCCTCGCGACGAACCGGGATGAGCTCTACGCGCGCCCCACCTCCGGCCCCCAGGTGCTGCCCGGCACGCCCCGCCTCCTCGTCCCAGGCCTGGACGAGACCCGCGGCGGCACGTGGATGGGCGTGACGGAGCGAGGCTTCTTCGCCGGGCTGACCAACCAGCGGGGCGCGCTGGCCCAGGGGCTGGCCCCCCGCTCGCGGGGCGAGGTGGTGCTGGAGGCCCTGCGCGCGGGGAGCGTGGAGGCCGTCGAGCGCTACCTCGACACGCTGGACCCCCTCGCCTTCAACCCCTTCAACCTCCTCTACGGAGACGCTCGGCAGCTGCGCGTGGCCTATGCCCGCCCCGGACTGGCGCGGCTGACACAGGCGGAGGTGCCCCCGGGCATCCACGTGCTGCCCAACGACGTGCTGGATGCCCCGGCGCTCCCGAAGGTGGAGCGGGCCCGGGTGCTCGCGGCCGAGCACGCGCGGCGCCCCTGGCCCGAGTTGGCCACCTGGCTCCAGGAGCTCCTGGCGGATCACCATCTCCCCCCCGAGGATCAGCTCCCCGAGCCTCCGCCCGGCGCGCCCTTCTCGCGGGAGCTGGCCCGCCAGCTCCAGGCCCTCTGCATCCACACGCCGGCCTATGGGACGCGCTCCTCGGCCCTCCTGGCCCTGGCCCTGGGCCGGGTGGCGCACTTCCTCTCCTCCCAGGCGCCCCCCTGCCAGCGCGCGTTCCAGGACCTCCGGAGCATGCTCGCTCCACCGTGATGGGGACTGTCCCCCACGCCCCCAAAATCCCCTTACTGGGTCATCAAGCACCCCAAAGAATTGTCTGCAAGTGGAACAATTGGGTAAAACTGCCCGGGAAGGCCTCGCCAGACGGAGTCTGAGTCTTTGAGAACTCACGAGTCATGGATGACCCGCGTTTTTCGCGGGGTTTCCTAGGGAGACATGGTGGCGCGCGCTTTGCAAGCCACCCAACGGGTCTATCTCATGGCCAAAATCCTCATCGTCGACGACGAAGTGCAGGTGGCCAGCGCGCTTCGGCGGCTGTTCCGGCGAGAGGGCTTTTCCGTGGAGGTGGCCTTCAACGGCGATGAGGCGCTGCAGAAGATCGCCACGTTCGATCCGGACCTGGTCATCTCCGACTTCCGGATGAAGGGAATGAACGGCGCGGAGCTGTTGGAGCGGGTGCTCCGCGTGGCGCCCCGCGCCGTGCGGATCCTCCTGTCGGGCCACGCGGATCTGTGGAGCGGAGCTCCCGGCTCCTCGGCCCAGGCCGTCTCCCACTTCATCAGCAAGCCGTGGGATGACGACCACCTGGTCTCCCGCGTACGCACGCTGCTGGGCGAGGGCGAGCCCTCCGCCTCGTCGAGTCCCTGAGCCCTCCCTCCGGCCCGCTGGATGCGGGCCACGGCCGACGCGCTCGTGCGATGATCCTCGGAGCAAGGTAGAAGGCTTCTTCGAACCGCGGAGCGCGCGCGCCCGGCTAGACTCCCCCTCCAATGAATGACGCCATCGACGAGCTGGGCCAGCAGCTCTCTTCGGATGACCCCTACGAGCGCGAGACGTCCGCGCTGGAGCTCGCCGAGCTCGAGGCCCCCGAGGCGGCGCCCTTCCTCGTGCGCGCGCTCGAGGACGAGGAGGAGGCGGTGCGCCGGTGGGCCGTCTACGGGCTGGCCAAGCTCGGCTTCCAGGAGCACGCGCCCGCCCTGCGCCACGCCTTGGAGAAGGATCCGGCCCCCAGCGTCCGCGTCCAGGCGGCCTTCGGGCTGGCGCGCCTGGGCGAGCGGGGCGCGCTCGAGCGGCTGACGGCCTTCCTGGGCGGCCCCACCCTGAACGTGCGGCGCGACGCGGCCGAGGTGCTCTTCTCGCACCCAGAGCCCGCGCGCCTGCGGCCCCTGCTGCGGCCCCTGCTCACCGCCCGGGACGAGCGCGCCCGCGCCTGGGCCGCGGCGGTGCTCCACTCCCAGGGAGATCCCGAGGCGTTCCAGAGCTGGCAGGAGGCCCTGGTGTCCCCCGAGGGCCGCCAGGACGCGGTGCTCGCCGCCCCGCTCATGCAGGACGCGCGCTCCACCCGGGAGGTGCTGAGGCTCCTGGTCGAGCTCCCCCCGGAGGAGCTCGAGGCCGCCGAGAGTGAGGAGCCCTCCCTCCAGGAGCTGCTGGCCGACTCGCTCCGGATGTCCAGCGTGAACCTGCTGCTCGGCGGGGCCGAGAAGGATGAGGCCCTACGGGCGGACCTGCTCGTGCTGCTGGGCCGCCACCAGCACCTCATCCCGGAGCTGGTGGAGGATATCGTCGAGGCCATCTCCCAGCGCCCCCCGGAGAAGTTGGGGGCCGAGCTGGCGGAGCTCCTGTTCGAGCAGGAGCGCCAGGAGCGCGCGCGGCTCTTCACCCTGATCGCCCCCCTCTTCCCCGAGGCAGCCCTCCCCACGCTGGTGGAGCTGAGGGCGCAGGACCGGGAGGAGGTGCTGCAGGCGGTGGTCCAGGCGGCGCGGGAGGCCGGTGGCGAGGACCCCGGCCTGGTGGCGCTCACCCGGGCGCTGCGCGCCACTCCCTACGCCTCTCGCTTCGAGGGCCTGCCCACGGTCCCCAGCAGGCGCAGGCGCGCGCCCCGGCAGGAGGACGCGAACGCCGCTGCCCGAACACTCCCGGAGATGCCAGCGATCTCGCCCGACTCCGAGGCCTCCCTCACGGAGGAGATGGAGCTCCCGAATGACGATGACGTGAGCGGCTCCACCACGCAGGAGACGGATCTGCCCGAGGAGGAGTTCGAGGAGGAAGAGGAGTTCGACGGGGAGTTCGAGGACGAGGAGGAGTGGAGCCCCCCGGTGCCGCCGGTGGCGGAGGCCGTGGCCCAGCGCGCCCTCGTCCTCGGAGGGCTGCTGCGGCGCATGAGCATGGAGGAGCGGCTGGCGCGGGGCAGGGATCCGGCCGCCATGGAGGAGCTCCTCCGGCTCCAGAAGTGGATGGACGAGGAGGGGCTCTTCGCCACGCTCGGCGTCACGGGCATGGAGCTGTTCGAGGTGGAGCCCGGCGCCTGGTCCGAGGAGGATCGGGTATCCATCTCCTGGAGCACCGAGGAGCTGCAGCTGCTGCTGTGGGCCTTGAAGCAGTGCAAGCTGCCGCCGCAGGAGCTCCGGTCGGAGGCCGCGCCGCTGCTGGAGCGCCTGCCGCTGCTGAAGGATCCCCAGCCCTTCCTCGAATCCACCGAGCGGCGCCCCATCGAGGAGGTGTCGGCGCAGCTCGACCGCTGGGAGGTGCTGCTGGAGTGCGCCCGGTACGAGTCCCTCGCCCGGGGCATCGCCGCCGATCCGACGCTCGCCGAAGGAGACGAGGAGCTGGAGATACTGCTCGAGTCGGCCGAGGAGGTGGGGTTCGACCGTCGGGGCGTGGCCAGCAAGCAGGGCCGGGCCCAGTGCGCGGTGCAGGGGCTGCGCCACTGGTCCCGCCACCTCGTCACCGAGCTCCAGGAGGGGGGGCTGCTGCCCGGCACGCCGGGCGAGGGGCTGATCTTCCAGGGCAAGCGGCTGGCGGAGCTGGAGGAGCCCGCGCTGGGCACCCTGCTCTCGCTGGCCCACGCGCGCTTCCAGACCCTGGAGTGGCTCACCGAGGGCGACGTGGCCCTCCCCGAGGGAGAGGACGAGGTCGGCTGAGCGGGCTCAGGCGGGCCGGGCGCAGAGGCTCCACAGCAGGCGCTCGATGACGAGCTTCCCGCTGGCGGAGGACTTGAGCTCCAGATCCGCCTCCGCGCAGGCCACCAGGGCGCGCAGCAGCTCCCGCCGCTCGTAGCGCGCCGCGGCCTGCATGCTGAGGAACGCGGCGTAGGGGTGCGGCGCGCGGCCCTTGGCCGCCTTCGCCTCCTGCTCGATCTTCGGGAAGATGCGCGCCTTGAACTCATCGAACGAGCGCGGCGGCGAGCCCCTGGCGTACTGGCCCAGCCGCTCGTGGTTCTCCAGGAGCCCGCGGACGATGGAGGCCACCGCGCCCAGCAGCTGCAGCGCGTGCGTCCCCTGCCCCATGGCGTCCTCCGCGTAGCCCAGCGCGCCCTTCAGATCGCGCTTCTGGAGCGCCTCGGACAGCTCGAAGT
Organism: Myxococcaceae bacterium; assembly: GCA_016926755.1. GTDB lineage: Bacteria > Myxococcota > Myxococcia > Myxococcales > Myxococcaceae > Hyalangium. The sequence continues at coordinate 7,646 of JAFGNZ010000123.1, forward strand.
ACTCCTCCTCGCGCGAGTGGTGCACCAGCTGCGCCACGTCCGCCACCTCGATGGTGGAGCCCTCGGCGTAGACGGCCAGCTTCTCCAGCTCCGACTGCAGCAGGCGGATGTTGCCGCCGATGCGCTCCTTGAGCTGCTCCAGCGCCCCGCGGCCCAGCTTCTTCTTGAAGGGCGCCAGGAACTCCTGGGCGATCTCCGAGAGATCCAGATCCTTGTGGCGCGCGGCCACCTTGCGCTCGACGATCCGGCCCGCCTCCTTGGCGAACTTGAGCAGCGCGCTCTTCGCGTCCACGTCCGTGGCCGCCAGCACCAGCGCGTGCCCCTTCGGCAGGCCCTTCTGGAACAGCTCCAGCAGCGCCGAGGCGTCCCCCTCGGGCGCGGTGATGCGCTCCTCGCGGCAGAACGCGGCGGCCTCCTTGAGGAAGGTGACGTCCGCCTCGGCCAGCTCCACGTCCAGCTCCTCCTTCCACTCCTCCACCGAGGGCGCGCCGGGGGCGCTCGGATCCAGCTGATCCACGCCCCAGCCGGCCCGCGCCGCCAGCGCCAGCAGCCGGCGGGCCCCCTCCTTGCGCTTGCCCGCCTTCCACGCCTCGCGCGCCTTGCCCAGCGCGTCCCCCCGCCCCTTCTTGGGCGCGAGGAACTCCGGATCCCTCACCAGCACCACCTTGCGCCCTGGGAAGAGCGGCAGGGTGGCCAGCTCCTGCGCCACCTCGCGCGGGGAGGCCGCGTCCAGCACCGCGAAGTTCAGCCCCATGGAGGCATCCGGCACGAGCACCTTCACCAGCTCGTCCGCGCCCTTGCGCACCAGGTACTCCTCGCCCCACAGCAGGTACAGCGGCGCCACCTTCCCCGCCTTCACCTCCGCCAGCACCTCGTCCATGTCCACGCTCACCGGACCTCCCGCATCAGCAGCTCCAGCAGCATCCGCTCCAGCTGGAGCCGCGGCGAGCCGTTGCGCTGGAGGGCCGCCTGCGCGCGATCGATCAGGGCGCTGCGGCGGTGCAGCTCCGCCTCGGGCGTCCGCGCCGCCGTCTCTCGCGCCAGCTCCTTCAGATCCAGGTTCGCCAGCCCCTCCGCCCCGGCCTTCATCAGCGCCACGTCCCGCGTCCACAGGGACAGCAGCATGAGCGCCTGCTCGGCGTCCTCGCGCGAGCCGCCGTACTCCTCCGCGAAGCGCAGCACCGGTAGGAGCTCCTCTGGCCGCAGCGCCTCGAAGCGCGTGAGGATCTCCTTGCGCCGGGCCAGCCCCTCCACGTCCAGGCTCAGCGCGCGCCCCAGGCTGCCCCCCGCCATCACCGCGGCGAGCGCGGCCGTCTGCGGATCCAGCCTGCGCTCCTGCTGCACGCGCTGGGCGACGAGCTCCACGGGCAGTGGACCGAAGTACACCTTGCTGCAGCGGCTGCGGATGGTGGGCAGCAGCCTGTCCATGGAGGCGGCGATGAGGATCAGCGTGGTCTCCGCCGGCGGCTCCTCCAGCGTCTTGAGGAAGGCGTTCTGCGCCTGATCGTTCATCCGGTGGGCGGAGACGATGAGGGCCACCTTGCGGCGGGACTCCAGGCCGCGCAGCGCCAGGCGCTCCTGCAGCTGGCGGATCTGCTCCACGCGCAAGTCCCGGCTGGGCGTGCCCGTGAAGTCCGAGCGCCCCGCCAGCCCACGCGCCACCCGCTCCTCGTCCGGCATCACCCACGTCACGTCCGGGTGCAGCCCCTTGGCCACGCGCAGGCAGCTGGCGCACGTGCCGCAGCCTACCTCCGGCTGCTCCGGGCAGGTGAGCGCCTGGGCGAGCCCTACCGCGGCCAGCTCCTTGCCCACGCCCTCCGGCCCGGCGAACAAGTAGGCGTGATGGACGGCGCCGCTGCGCAGGGCCGCCTGGAGTGCATCAATCGCACGAGGCTGTCCGACCACCGTGGCGAGCGTCATGGTGCGTGTATCTCCGGTCACGCCCTGGGCGTCAACCCGCAGCTTGACCCCCGAGGAGCGGCTCGGTCAGAGTTTTCAGGCCTTGCTTCCCTTCCTGCTGAGCAATGTCTCCCTGGTGGTCGGCCTCGCCTTGCTGCTCCTGCTCTTCGCGGCCCGTGCGGCCAGCGCGGACAGGGACTTCCGGCGAGATCTGCGCGGCGCGTTCCGGTTCCTGAGCGCGTTCCTCATCTTCCGCCTCGGGGCGTGGGTCGTCCCGGCGACGGCGCCGGACTCGCTGAAGAAGATCGTCCAGGTCGCCTGGATGCTCACCTTCACCTTCGGCGTCATCCGCGCGGGCGTGGCGCTGACGCTCCAGGTGATCCGCCTGCGCTCACCGGTGGCGACGCCGAAGATCCTCCGGGACGTCATCGACTTCGCCCTGTACGGCCTGGCGGCGGTGCCCATCCTCCAGTCGCAGCTCAACCTGGACCTGGGGGGCCTGCTGGCTACCTCCGCGGTGCTGTCGGTGGTGATCGGCCTGGCGCTCCAGGAGACGCTGGGCAACCTGTTCGCGGGCCTGTCGCTGCAGCTCGAGCGGCCGTACCAGGTGGGAGACTTCATCCGCATTGGCGAGCACACCGGTCGCGTGGTGCAGATCGGCTGGCGCGGCACGCGCATCATCACCTTCCGCCGGGAGAGCGTCACCCTGCCCAACAGCCTGGTGGCCAAGGAGGTCGTCCGGAACTTCTCCTTCGCCTACGAGCCCATCGGCGTCGACATCTACCTCCGCCTCTCATACGACACGCCCCCCAACCACGTGAAGGCGGTGGTGCTGGACGTGATGAAGGAGATCCCCACCATCCTCCAGGATCCAGCCCCCCAGTGCCGCACATGGGCGTTCGACGACTCGTCCATCTGCTACCAGATCCGCTACTGGGTGGCGGACTTCGCGCACGCGGACAACACCATGGAAGCGCTGTACACGCGACTCTGGTACCGGCTGCGGCGCGAGAACATCGAGATCCCCTACCCTCAGCGCGTGGTGCACGCGCGCACCGAGACCCTGGACAAGGCCGAGGTCTCCTCGGACACGGTGCTGGATCAGCTCCGCGCGGTGGATCTCTTCTCGATGCTGAGCCCCGACGAGCTGGATCAGCTCCGCCGCGAGCTGGTGGCGCGCCGCTTCGGCCTGGGCGAGCGCATCATCGAGGAGGGAGAAGAGGGACGGACCTTCTATCTGCTCGCCTCCGGCGAGGTCTCGGTGCGCACCGGCAAGAACCAGGCGGAGGTGACGCGGCTCAAGCGCGGCAGCTACTTCGGCGAGATGTCGCTGCTCACCGGCGAGCCGCGCGCGGCCACGGTGGTGGCGGTGCAGGACTCGGTGCTGCTGGAGCTGGATCGGCCGGCGTTCGCGCGCATGTTCGTGGCGCACCCGGGGCTGGCCCGGCAACTCTCGGCGCTGCTGGCCCAGCGGCGCACCCAGCTCCGCGCGGTGGCGGAGGCCAGCGGCGGCAGCGAGGATCCGGCCCCCGAGGCAGGCCGCATCCTGGGGAGGTTGCGGCAGATCTTCGGCCTGTCCCAGGACTGACGGGCCGCCCTGCTCACCGGCCCTGCGCGGCCTTCTCCTCCGGCGCCTTCTTCTCGGGCGCCCTGGAGGGCGTGCCCTTCACGGCGGGGGCCAGCAGGTCCACGCGGCCCTCGGGGTAGATCGCCGTGAGCCGATCCCCGCGGAGCTCCAGGGCCGCGAGGTGCCGGCCGTAGCCCATGCTCACGCCGGTGTCGATGAAGAGCGCGCGCCCGCCGAACCGGACGCCAACGCGCCCGTCGCTCGTGGTGGTGTGCCCCATCACCATGCGCCTGGCGCCGAAGCGGCTCAGCACTTCGTCGAGCGGCCGGGCCCACCGCGCCTCGACGTCCCGCGCGTAGCCCCGGAACCACAGCGGCCCTTGAGCGTGGGTGCCGCCGCCCGAGGGATTTCCCGGGAAGAGATCCTGGCGCACCCAGCGGTTGAGCTCGGCGATCGTCCGCGCCGGAACGTCGGGCGGGAGCCCGCCATGCATGAAGAGCGTACCGTCGATGCGCAGCACCGCGGGCCGGCTCCGCAGCCACCGGCCATAGCGGCCCTCGGCGCTGAAGGCCACACGGTGGCCGGCGAGCCCTCTCGGCGCCCCCGGCGCATCCGGCGTGGGGCTCTGGTCCGCGTACGAGGCGAGCTCCTCCGGCGTGAGGTAGCGCAGATCCCCCAGCATGTTCATCACCTCGTGGTGGCCCAGGAGCACGTGGACGCGCCCTCCCGCGGCCAGCGCCTCACGCTCCAGGCGCATGAGCAGCTCATAGGCCTCCCGGGTCCGCGGGGCTCGGTCCGCGATGTCTCCCGTCTGCACCAGGTGCGCCTTGCCGCCGATCCAGCGGCCCTGCTCGTCAATGAGAGCGGCCAGCCGCAGCACCTCCGCCAGCGCTTCCACGTCCCCGTGGATGTCCCCCACCGCCACCACGCGCTCCACGCCCTCGAAGGTGTCCGCCACCCTATCTTCCAGGCGAGGAGGAACCTCGGGAGCGGCCGCCCAGAGCAGCGGCGTGAACAGAAGAACCCCGGCGGCGAGCCAGGAGGGAGCGTGGACGGGCGTCGATCTCATGCCCCTCCTATACTCCAGCTCCATGCCCGCTCCAGAACGGACGCTCTACCAGTTCCCCATCTCCCACTACTGTGAGAAGGCCCGGTGGATCCTCGACGCCAAGGGCCTCCCGTACACCGTCAAGAACCTGATGCCCGGACTCCATCGGCGCGTGACGACGCGGCTGGTGAAGGGCCGTGGCAGCGTGCCGGTGCTGGTGGATGGCGCGGTAGCGCTCGGCGACTCCACCGAGATCGCCTTGCACCTGGAGCGCACCCATCCCTCGCCCGCGCTGCTGCCTGCTCCGGGCCCCGAGCGGGATCGGGCGCTGGAGCTGGAGAACTTCTTCGACGAGGTCGGCGTCCACGTGCGCCGCTGGAGCTATGGGCACATCCTCGACAGCGGCGCGGACCTGGGCCACCTGATGTTCAGGGAGTACGGCGCGCCCCAGCGCTGGCTCGGGCGGCTGATGGTTCCGCTGATCAAGCCCATCCTGCGGCGCCAGTACCGCATCTTCCCGCCGCAGGTGGAGGAGTCCCGGGTGAAGGTGCTCGAGGGGCTGGACCGGCTGGAGCGCGAGCTCGGCGGCGATCCCTCGCGCTACCTCGTGGGCTCCTCGCTGACGATCGCGGACATCACCGCCGCTTCGCTGCTCGCCTCACTCGTGCTGGCCGAGGGCTCTCCCTACGCGCCCGGGCCGAAGTTCCTGATGCCCAAGGCCATCGGCCAGATGGCGGAGGAGGTGCGCGCCCGGCCCGCGGGCCAGTGGCTGCTGCGCCGCTACCAGCAGGATCGCCCCCCCGCCACCTCGCGCCAGCAGGCCGCCTGACTGTTCCTCCTTGGAACCTCGCGCCAGGACGAACTCGGCGAGGGCGGTGCTCAACGAGGAAAACCAGTTCCTCTCCAGGGTGAGCAGCGGGTTCGACTCCCGCCTCCATCCCGAGAAGCCCAGCAATCTACCGGTCCGCAGTGGAAGCCCGAGCGCCGCAGGCCCAGAAGGTCTTCGATAGGTTTCACGAGCAGAAGCTGGCCAGCGAGGCGGTAGACACCGTGCGTAGGCAGGAGGTGGGGCTGCTGGGCGGCGCACCCGAGGGCCGGGCCCTCAAGAAGAGCCGCTGCTGTCCGACAGCCCGACAGCTTCGACAACGGTGCCGCCGGGAGGCTCTCGAGCAACTGGGGCAGCAGGCCTTGGGAGAGCGGGACGCCGGGGCGGGCGGACCCGTCAACGACGGGGGGACCCGCCCCGCAGCGAGGGACCCGCGACCTGTGTCCCTGCGTCCGTGAGCCTGTGGGGATCGAGCTGGCTCTCCCGTGTCCCGAACTCATCCGCGCGCACCGGGCTGTGTCACATCCGTGAGCAGTCATCAAGGCTACCGTGCACACGGCAGCCCACAGAACCTACAGGAGGTCCGGAAATGACACGCCTCCGCGGAGGCATCTTGCTGACTCGCGTGGCGTACAAACATCGAATCACGCCCTCGGGCCGGCATGTGACAAAGGCCTCTCGGGGATGGCAAGATTGCCGCATGCCAAGATCGTTATCGATAGCCATTGTCACCACCCTGTTCATGGCTTGCAGCGACACCGTGGATTGTCCGACCAAGGCCGGCTACACCTCTTGCGGCTATTGCAGCGAGGACAGGGTGACGAGCAGCAACCCGCACGCCGGCATGTGTACCTATTGCACCGGCGTTTGTGGAGGAGACCCCTGCAACCCCGTCTGCGGTGGCGGTGCGGGGGGCGGCAGTTGCGATTCTTCGTGGGTCTCGTCCTGCGGTAAGACAACCGATGGAATCCAGTTCATTGGAGCGCCTCATCCCAAGGCGTGCGGCGACTGCCCGGCTGGGACTTATGATTCTGGTGACGACAACGTCACAGCAGGCGGGCCTTACAACATCTGCACCTGCAACGGCTTCTAATGAGCGCATCCGCTCCACTCCATCATCCACAAGGAACTCCTGAGCTCGGCATGCCGGCGGACGCCGGGGTGGTAGCTGGGCGAGCCCTCTGGCGAGCGGTCAAACGGTCCCGACGCCACTCCGAACTCGTGCGTAATTTGAGTGGCGCCATGAAACACCAGGTCACCAGGTGGTGCCTGCTCCTCCTCTGCGTATCGTCCGCGGCGGCGATCGGCGGCGGGCTCTATGAGCACTTCGTCGTGAACCCCATCTGGAGCGCGTCCCCCCCGGCCTCATTCACCCTCATCCAACCCGACACGGGCGTTCCGCTTCAGCGCTTCTGGATCCCGGTGCACGGGTTCATCACGCTGCTCGGTATCGCCGCGCTGGTGTCGACCTGGCGTGACCGAATGGTGCGGCGGTGGCTGCTGGTGGGCGTGGCCTCGTACCTGGTCATGCGCGCGTGGAGCTTTCTGTACTTCATCCCGGAGATGCTCGCCTTCCAGAAGGTCACAGTGGACTCCGCCCCGACGCCCGAGCTGCTGGCGCGGGTCGACCACTGGACGCGCTTGACGTTCCTCCGCGAGCCTCTCGACTTCATCACGTTCATTCGGTGGGGAGCTTGAGGTTGTTCTGGTGCGCGTAGTCAACCGCCTCGATGTGGGCCTGCTGGAGCTCGGCGAGCAGCCGCATCATCAGCATGCGGGGCTTCTTCCACTTCGAGATGCGGTCGCGCTCCAGATCGAGCAGCTTGTACGCGCGGTGCTCCACCTCATCGAGCGCGGCGAGGCGGGTGTCCGACCACGACTACTTGCTCGATCCGTAGTACGTGAGCCAGTTGTTCCAGGAGGAATGGTAGGTGTCGAGCGCGGCGAACAGCGGCTTGAGGATGTCGCCGAAGTGCGCCACCACCGGCAGCATGTGGAACATGTCGTCGGCGATGCAGGACTTGAACTCCTCCGCGGTCATCAACGGCATATCACCTCCGAAGCGCCCAAGGAGAAGGCTCCGCTCCGTGAAGCCCGTAGCGCGTCCCCGAGCGAGATGTGCCATTCTCGCACCCCTTTTCGCCAGAAGGGGAACGAATGAGCCAAAGGAGCATACGGGTGTGCGCGGGCATCCTGGGGCTGATGGGCGCCGGGTGCACCACGGGCCGCGCGACCGCTCCGCCGGTCGAGGTGGCTGCCCCCACCCCGACGTGCCCTGAGTCCATTGCCGCTGACGCGCCCCTGGAGGCCGACTACGGCCCGCGGATGCATCCGCGCCACTGGTGGCCTGCCTTGTCCCCCTCGGAGTTCGCCTTCGTCCCGACAAACTCCATCGAGGAAGCCTTCCGCCAGAAGCTGGAGTTGGCGGAGGGCAGCGTGGAGCTGCTCGGACTGGAGGAGCGCACTTCCCCAGTCACCGAGGGCGGCGCGGCTTTGGTGATGGCGCGCCCGATGGCCAGCGGCCATTGCATCATCAACACCTGGGCCACATGGCTGGCCTCCGAGGTGGATGTGTCGCTCGCCGGCTCCTGGGTATCCCCAGACAAGCGCCTGGCCATCTTGCTGCTCAAGCTGGAGCTGGACAGGGCCGCCGGCAGCGAGGAGACCCGGTGGGTGGTGCTCGGTACGGATGGAGGCCGCGCATGGATCGCCCTCGGCCAGCCGCCCTCGCACCAGCTCATCGCGCCCTCGGTGTCACTTCACCCCACGAAGAAGCAGCTCTACCTCGATGTGAAGCTCGAGTACGTCAACCGGCTTCGCCTGGGCGCGGATGGGCGCTTCGTGCAGGGCAAGTAAGGCCGCGGACCTCGGTAATATTTCTTCATGTCTCCGAAGCCACCCGGTCATTCGCGCGTGAGACGGTGGCCCAGCGCGTCCCGGAGCTGGGCTCCTTGTGCGAGTCGCTCCCCGACTCCGTAAACTCCCCTCCAGAGACTCCGGGCGCGCACCTCTCTTCGGGGAGGGAGGTGGGCGGCTGAGGGCCGGGAGACATCCATGGAGCAGATGGCGCGCACGGCAATCGAGGAAGGGACCGTCCAGGTGCTGCTGGTGGAGGACGACGAGCGGCTGGCCCGGCTCACCGCCCGCTACCTCCAGGAGCATGGCCTTGTCGTCACCGTCGCCCACACGGGCACCGAAGGCCTGGCCGAGGCGAGCCGCCACTCCTACGACGTCGTCCTGCTGGACTTGATGCTCCCCGGCCGGAATGGGCTCGAGGTGTGCCGGGAGCTGCGCACGCGCAGCAACGTCCCCATCATCATGGTCACCGCCCGGGGCGAGGAGATCGATCGGGTGCTCGGGCTGGAGACGGGCGCGGACGACTACCTGCCCAAGCCGTACTCCTCCCGCGAGCTGCTCGCGCGCATCCGCGCCCAGGTGCGGCGGGCCCGCGGACAGGCCGGCCCGGCCAACCAGCCCATCCAGGTGGGGCGGCTCCAGCTCGATCCGCGCAGCCTCAGCGCCACGCTGGACGGCCGCGCCCTGTCGCTGACGAGCTATGAGTTCGGCCTGCTGCGTGTCCTGGCCGAGCGCGCCGGCCGCGTGCTCAGCCGCGAGCAGATCCTGGATCTCGTCAAGGGCAGCGCGGACGAGGTGTTCGACCGCTCCATCGACGTGCACATCTTCCGGCTCCGCCAGAAGCTGGAGGAGGATCCCCGCAACCCGAAGCTGCTCAAGACGGTGCGCGGCGCGGGCTACATGCTCGCCCGAGGTGACGAGGCATGATCCCCCGGCGCTTCCGGCTCCCGGGCTCCCTGCTGCTGCGCATCTACCTGGTGGGGATCGTCCAGTTCGTCCTCATCGTCACGGTGGTGATCGCCTCCCGGGATCTCATCTCGGAGCCTCCCCCGCGGCGATTCCCGGAGCACCACACGGCCTTCCTCTCCTCGGAGTGGTCCCTGCTTTTGGAGCAGCCCTCGGCGCTGCAGGCCTCGCTGGACCGGGCGGCGCAACACCTCTGGATCCAGGCGACGATCCGTGCCCGGGATGGCCGGGTCCTCGCGACCAGTGCCACTCCTCCGCTCGGCGCGCTCTCCGCCGAGTCCCTCGACGAGCTCTCCCAGAAGGGCCCCCTCACCGAGGGCGATCCTCCCCGCGTCTCCGCCACGCGCCTCCCGAAGGAGGGGGCCCTAGTGGCCTACGCCCTGTTCCAACCCCGAGCGCCTCGCCCTCCTCCAGGCCCGCCCCCCATCAACTTCGCGGTGCTCATCGGGCTGGTGCTGGGGTGTACGGCGATCACCTCCGTTGCCCTGGCTCGGACGCTGGCCGTGCCGCTGCAACGACTCGCGGCGGTGGCTCGCTTCTTCGGCGCGGGGAAGCTGGACGTTCGCACGGGCCTGCGCCGGCGGGACGAGCTGGGACAGGTGGCCGAGGCCTTCGACGAGATGGCCGAGCGCATCACCCACCTGCTGCGCTCCCAGCGGGAGCTGCTCGCCAACGTCTCGCACGAGCTGCGCACGCCGCTGGCGCGCATCCGCGTGGCGTTGGATCTGGCCGCCGAGGGAGATGCCGCCCTGGCCCGTGAGTCGCTCGCGGACATCACCACCGATCTGACGGAGCTGGAGCAGCTGGTGACGGACGTGCTCACCGCGGCCCGGCTGGATCTCGGCACGGACCAGACACCTGGGGCCATGCCTCCGCTGCGCCGGGAGCGGGTAGAGGCCGGGGCCCTGATCGACAAGGCCGCGGCGCGGTTCCGGGCCACTCGCCCCGGCCACCGGCTGGAGGTGAGCGCGGGCGGGGCGTTGCCCGAGTTGGACGCGGATCCGGTGCTCCTGCGCCGGGCGATCGACAACGTGATGGACAACGCGGGCAAGTACTCCGAGCCCGGCACCACGGTCCGGCTGCGCGCCCGGCCCACGGAGGCGGGCCTCACGCTCGAGGTGGCCGACGAGGGCATCGGCATCGACGCGAGCGACATGCCCCACCTCTTCACCCCGTTCTTCCGCAGCGACCGGAGCCGCGCCCGGACCACCGGCGGCGTGGGGCTGGGGCTCGCCCTGGCCCGCCGCATCGTCGCCGCGCATGGAGGCACCATCACACTGGAGAGCCAGCCCGGCGCGGGCACCACGGCCCGCATCACCCTGCCCGCATCATCGGAGGCCCAGCCCCCAGCGCTCATGGCCAGCAGCCACGCCTCCTGAGACGCGTCGAGCGCTTGGAGCGTCCTCTGCTCTCCATGGGTATGCGAAGCTCTGATATCGTGTATCTGACCCGAAGCCTTCATGTCTCACCTGGGCGGCTCGTCCCTGCTCGACCGAGCACGGCCAGCGGAGCGTGAGCGTGACCTGAGAGGCCCCTGGGAAGGACCTTGGGAAAGCGCTGGCTTGTTGCAGGCACTCGTCGAGATTCAGTCGAAGCTCATCCGTGGTGGTGCCGCGCAGCCCCTGCTCGACGCGCTCCTCTCCCTGGTCCTCGAGTTCACCCTGAGTGAGTGCGGGTTCCTCTGCGAGGTGCCCCCCACGCAGCAAGCAGCTCCCCGCTTCCAGCCCCTCGCCACCAGCCCGCCGACCTGGATGGAGCAGCTGCGCGAGCTCGCCCTCGGGAAGGAGGGACGTGCGCAGGAGCCTCTTGGCTCGCTCGTGGAGGCCGCTCTCGCGACGGGGCGTCCCGTCTCGGCCGGCCCGCTCACGGCTCCTGCCGGCGGCCCACAGGCTCCGGGCGCTCCCCGGCTCGGCTCCCTCTGGATTCTGCCTGTCCGAAGCGGAGACGAGCTGGTGGGGCTCATGGGGCTCGCCAACCGCCGGGACAGCCAGGACACCGACCTGATGTCCCTGCTCCAGCCCGCGCTGACCGCCTGCGCCAGCGTCCTGATCGGCTGGCGCAACGAGCAGCAGCGCCGGGCCCAGGAAGAAGAGCACCGCCTCCAGCGAGCGAACCTGGAGCAGCTGAAGCAGGCGCTCAGCAGCGTGGAGGATGGCCTGTGGGACTGGAACCTCCCCACCCAGGAGCTGCATGTGAGCCGCCGCTGGCGGGAGCTGCTGGGGTACACCGAGGGGGAGCTGGAGCCCACTCTCACCATGTGGATGGGTGTGTGCCACCCCGAGGATCTGCCTGAGGTCAACCGGCTCATCCGCGCGCACCTGGTGGGGAACATCCCTCACTTCGAGTTCGCCTACCGCGCTCGGAAGAAGAACGGCGGGTGGGCCTGGATCCTGTGCCGGGCCCGAGTGGTGGCCCGGGACGGCCAGGGGCACCCCGTGCGGGTGATGGGCACCGACCTGGACATGACCGCCCACAAGGACAGCGAGGAGCGGCTGGGCGCCCTGATCCGCGCCATCCCGGACCTGATCTTCCGCATGCGCTCCGATGGCACCTTCCTGGACTGGAATGATGGGACACGCGAGCCCACGGCGCTGCCGCCAGAGGCCTTCCTGGGCAAGAAGATCCAGGAGCTCCCGTTGCCGCGGACCTTCGCCGAGAAGACGGTCGAGCACGTCCAGCGCGTCATCCGCGAGGGGAACCTGTCCGTCTACGAGTACGAGCTGGAGATGCCGCAGGGGCTTCAACGGTACGAGGCGCGGATCGTCCGCAGCGGGACGGACGAGGCGGTCTCCATCATCCGCAACGTCACCGAGCGCACGCTGGTGGAGGAGCGCCAGACCCAGCTCCTCCGGGCAGAGAAGCTGGCCTCCCTGGGGCAGCTCGCGGCGGGGATCGCCCACGAGATCAACAACCCGGTGAGCTACGTGACGAGCAACCTGAGGACGCTCGACTCGTACGTCTCCGAGCTCCGGCCGCTGCTGGAGCTGCAGCGTGAGTTCCTCGCGGGGGAGGACGGCGAGGAGCGGATCCCGTCCGCGGAGCTGCTCGGGCGCCTGCGCGTGCTGTGGAAGCACACGGACGTGGACCACCTGCTCATGGACATGGTCGAGATCATCCAGGAGTCGCTCACGGGCACCCGGCGCATCAAGGAGATCGTCCAGAGCCTGCGCTCGTTCGCCCGCGAGGATGACGACAAGCCTCAAGTGGTGGACCTGAACGCGGAGCTGGAGTCCACGCTGCGGATGGTGTGGAACGAGCTCAAGTACAAGTGCGAGGTGCGGCGAGACTTCGGGGCGCTGCCTCCCGTCACCTGCTACCCCACGCAGATCACCCAGGTTTTCACCAACCTGCTGATGAACGCGGCCCAGGCCATCGAGGGACACGGAGAGATTCGCATCCGCACCTGGCTGCAGGAGCACGAGGTGGCGGTGGAGATCTCGGACACGGGCAAGGGGATGACAGAGGAGACGCTCGCGCGGATCTTCACGCCCTTCTTCACCACCAAGCCCCGAGGCCAGGGCACGGGGCTGGGGCTCTCCATCAGCCGAGACATCATCACCCGGAATGGAGGCCGCATCGACGTTCAGAGCGAGCCCGACCGGGGAAGCACCTTCACCGTCTTCCTGCCCACCGCGGGTGGGCGCCTGCCCAAGCTCACGGAGTGAGCCAGGCGCGGCCCCACCGCTTGGGCCGGGCACGCGCCCGAAGCATCGCTCCTCACAGGGCTACATCGGCGGCTCTCTCCCAGAGCTCGGCGCGCCCAGCCCGGTCATCTCGAGGGGGCGATCAAACCCGCCACTGCAGCTGGGTGACCTTGAGGCGCGCCAGCCGGTGGTGCGGGTAGGTGGTGCGGATCTTCTCCCAGTCCCAGACCTCCTCTCGCAGCCACCACTCCGCCGGCGGCGAGAAGTCTGGGAAGCTCTCGGCGTTGCCCAGGCCGCGAAAGCCGACGCCGTCCAGGCTGTAGTGGTTGTTGGACTCGAGCGTGAGCACCTTGCCGCCGTGCTGCGCCACCAGGATGAAGGTGTGGCCGCCCGTCAGCGGCTGGCGAGAGCGCCAGCCCTGGATGAGGGTCCAGGGCGGCGGTGGCGCGCTCGTGGACTCCTCCGGGACGGCCATGCCCGCCTCGATCACGGCGGTGACGGGCGAGAAGATGTCGGCGGCCGCGGTGATCATCATCTGGCCGTGGCGCTTCGGGCTCCACTGGAGGCGCTCGCCCACCGCGTCATGCCAGCTCTTGACCAGCAGGCCCTCGACGAAGGTGCAGCAATTGTTCAGCGGCGCAGAGGCGCTGCCGGGCTGCGGCGGCGAGGTCTTCACATTGACGCCGGGCAGCTCCCACGGATACCAGCCGCCCTGCTTCAGGCTGTACCTGAAGCCAGCGAAGTCTCGCAGGCGCCTCAGCAGGAAGGACTCGGCAATCGCCATCTCGTCGCCGGTGAAGTCGGCCATCGGTATGCTCCAGGGGTGAGTCGCTTCTTCCCCAGGACGCGCGCCCCCCACCAGGTGAAGGTCCACCACGCGTATCCAGCAGCAGCCGCCGATTGTAGAATAGCCGACGTTCCCCTTGCAGAAGAAGCTACCGCCGGAGCGGCCAGGGCGGAGAGCTCCCGCGGCCAGCGCTCCCAGCGGAGGCTCAGCCTCCGCTCTTCGGCCAGGTGAAGTGGAATGCGGCCCCCTGCAGGGGCGCGGACTCCACCCACGCGCTCCCGCCTCGGCTCTCGGCCGTCTTCTTCACCACCGACAACCCGATGCCCGTGCCCTCGACGGTGTCGCGAGGCTCGAGTGTCTGAAACAGGCCCCAGATGCGCTCGTGGAACTCCGGGGCAATGCCCTGCCCATTATCGCGCACGGTGAACTGGATGAATGCGCCGGCCTCATTCGCGCTGATCTGCACGAGGGGGTCCTCCCGCCGCGCATGCTTGAGCGCATTGCCGATGATGTTCAAGAATACCTGCTGGAGTGGAACCCGCTCGGTGGTCAGGGTCGGAAAGCCCGAGCCGAGCTCGATTCTCACGCCCGGCTTCGGCGCGAGCAGCTCCACCACCTCCTGCACCACCCTCCGCACGTCCACCACCTCCGCCTTGTGGCGAGCGCGTCCGGCGCGGCTGTAGTTGAGGATCCCATCGATGAGGGCCTCCATCCGTTTCACCCGGCCGCGCAGGAGGTCCAGCTGCCCGCGCGCCGAATCGTTGATGGCCGTGCCGAGATCCTCCTCCAGCCACTGCGAGAGGTTGGCGATGCCGCGCAGGGGCGCCTTCAGATCGTGACTGGCGACGTAGGCGAACTGATCCAGCTCCGCGTTGCTGCGCTCCAGTGCCTGGATCAGCCGCTCGCGCTCCGCCTCGGCGCGCAGCCGCTGGATGCCGAGCGCCATACTGTCCGCGACCGAGGCCAGCACCTCCAGGGTGTCCTGTGCCAGCGGCTCCCGGGCGAACATCGCCATCACCCCCACGACCTGGCCGCCGAGGACGAGCGGGTAGCCCGCGAACGAGACCATGCCCTCGCGGCGCGCCCACTCCGGGTTGCTGAGCTGCGGATCATTCAGCACGTCATTGGTGAGGTGCGGCTGCTTCTGCTCGGCGATGAGGCCGATCTTGTACTGGCCCACCGGCACCCGCCCGTGGGGACCATCGAGGTGCGTGTACAGCCCGGCGCTCGCCTGAAGCTCGAGCACCTGCTCGTGAGGGCTCAGGGTCCAGATGCGCGCGAAGGCGGCGTCCAGGTGCTTCACCAGCGCCTCGGCGCACTGCTGGAGCATCCCCCGCAGCTCCTGCCCACGCGTGAGCTCCGCGCCCACGTCCGCGCCGAGCGCCGCCTGCCGGGCGCGCCGGGTCTGGAGCTGCTGGGCCCTGCGGACCTGGGTGACGTCGCGGAACAGCACCGAGAGGCCTTGTGGGCTCGGAAACGCGCGCGCCTCGAGCCACATCCCGAGCGGCAGGAAGTACTCCTCCACCTGCTGCGGGATTCGCTCGCGCATCGCCTGCTCACAGGCAGCGCCCAACGGGCTGCCCCGCACCTCGGGGAAGAGCTCCCAGAGTGATCGGCCGAGGAGCTGCTCACGCGGCAGGCCGGCGAACTTCTCGTAGGCCGAGTTCACCAGCGTGTACCGGTACTCGAAGTCCATCGCGACGAAGCCGTCGCTCATGCTCTCCAGGATCGAGCGCAACACCGCGTGCGCACCTTCCTCCTCACGCGGCAGGCCCTCCCGCGTGCGCGGCACCTGAGTGTCCATCCCCGAAACGTCCATTGGAGGCATGGCGGATGCATTCGTATCGTGTTGCGTCGCCTCCGCCGAGCCCCTCTCGCCCTGAAAAGGCTTTGCGCTGCCTCGCAGCTGACAATCGCGAGCCCTGTCCGCCTCGCCCTGTCCGCTTCCTGACATCCTGCGCCCACGTAAATGCTGCGGGCCCCACGAGCGGGCACGCAACCGCTGCGCCCTCGCCACGCTCACTCCTCCGCCATGAATGGCACGGCCCATGCTTCGAGAGGGGATGCATGGTCTCGGGCCCCGGCCCTGGCGGAGGAACACACATGTCGAAGCTACTCGCGGGAAAGGTCGCGCTCGTGACGGGAGCTGCCTTTGGAATTGGACGGGCGACCGCGCTGAACTTCGCGGCGGAGGGGGCGAAGGTGGTGGTCTCGGACGTCGCCCGCGAGGGCGAGGAGACGGTCTCCCTCATCCGCGGAGCAGGTGGAGAGGCGGTCTTCATGCGCGCCGATATCTCGAAGGCCAACGAGGTCCAGGCGCTCGTGTACGGGGCGGTGAAGGCCTTTGGCCGGCTGGATGTCGCGTTCAACAACGCCGGCATCGGCGGCCCCCAGCTCCCCGTGAGCGAGCTGCCGGAGGAGGCCTGGCAGAAGGTCCTCGCCGTCAACCTCACGGGCGTCTTCCTCTGCATGAAGTACGAGCTCCAGCAGATGGAGAAGCAGGGCGGCGGCGCCATCGTGAACAACGCCTCCATCCTGGGCACGGTGGCGTTCGCCAACTCCTCCGCCTATACGGCCTCCAAGCACGGAGTGCTCGGGCTGACGAAGACGGCGGCGCTGGAGTGCGCCACGAAGAACATCCGCGTCAACGCGGTGTGCCCGGCCTTCATCCAGACGCCCATGCTCCAGAGCGCCGGCCTGCTCGAGCCCGAGGCCCGCAAGGCGCTCGAGGCCATGCACCCCGTCCGGCGCCTCGGCCTCCCGGAGGAAGTGGCGCGCGTCGTCACCTTCCTCGCCTCGGACCAGGCCTCGTTCGTCACCGGCCACCCCATGCTGGTGGACGGCGGCTACGTCGCCCAGTAGCACACCGTGCTGCCGCCGGACACGTCTCCCACGGAGTACGCGGAGGCGATCATCCGCTCGATCCCCGGCAGCACCACGTTCCTCACGGTCGGCTCGACGGCCGAGAGCCGGGAGAAGCGTGTGCATGGTGGCTACACCAACAACTATGTCGCCACGCTCCACCACGCGGATGGCTCGGAGAAGGTCCGCGTCAACCTCCACGAGGAGTGGGGGGCCTTCACTGCCGCCGTCGACGGGGAGTATTGGTATACGGGCAACTCGCGCGGCGACCAGCAGTGGGTCAACATGTACGACGACCAGGGGCTGCTGATCGCGACGATGCGCCCCGAGGCGCCGAGCAACTGGGGCGCCGGTTGGATGGACCACGCCGCGTCCCTGGCGGCCATGACGGAACCGTTCTCGGACACCCACGTCGTCTATGCCGAGGATGTCTTCTGGGGCCGGATGATCCGCTATGTCACGCAGATCAAGCTCGGCGACCTGAGCCGCAGCAGCGGCAGCTTCACGTGGTGAGCAGGCGCGAGATGGCCAGCAACACGCACCACAACCTGGCCGCCCGCTCCTAGAAGAGCGGGTGGTTCGGCTTGAGCCCAAGCCTCACCCGCCCGGCCTCCTCCAGCCACGACTGCGCCAGGACGATGTGTTGCGTGACGGCATGGATGTCACGGTGCGCCCGCTCGAGCACGCAGTCATTGTACAGCGCGGAGACGCCAGCCGCCTCGTACATGGACGTCACCACGGCCTTGGAGGTGCGCGCGGTGTGGATGATGCCCCCCCACAGGCGGGCACGCTGCATGTCCGTCGGCGGGGCTCCGCGGCTGCAGGCGGACCAGAAGTCTCCGAGCGCGTCGATCAGGAGCAGGCGCGCTGCCTCCAACCCCGCGGCCGAGGATCCGACCATTGCCTGCACCGATGGCCGATCCCGGAGCCCCAGTCCTGGATCCACCTGCACCTTGGTCGCACTCAGCTCCACCAACGTCTCGGTCGCCGCCCGAGCGATCCCCAGGCACATCCCCGCGCAGCAAGCCCCCGCGGCGCTCACCCAGGGCATCCGGAAGAGCGGCCGATCGATCTGATTCGGGTCGAAGAAGGAGAAGGTCCGCTCCGCGGGAACGAAGACGTCCTCCACCACGACATCATGGCTGCCGGTGCCCCGAAGCCCGCCGACGTGCCAGGTGTCCAGGATGCGATACGAGCCCCGGGGCACATACGCCATCCGTGTCTCCGGCACGCCCGGTGCCATCATCCTTGGCCCGGTGCCCTCGGTGATCACGCACATCAACGCAATCCAATCCGCCAGCTCGCAGCCTGACACCAGCGACCACCGGCCGGACACCCGGAAGCCACCTTCTGCCACGACCGCTCGGCCCGACGGGCGGGTCGAGTTGGCGAAGATCCGGCGGCGATCGCTGAAGAGCTCGGTCCTCGCGGCGTCCGAGAGGTGACGGCTCAAGAGGCCCGGCAGCGCGTTGTTCCACGTCACCCAGGCCACGGAGGCTTCGGCCGCAGCGAGCTCCTCGTAGACCTGGAGGGCGACCACCGGCTCGACCTCGAGTCCACCGACGTCGGCTGGCACCATCAGCCGGAACAAGCCGCCCTCGATGAGCCCTTGGACTACCGGCGGCGGCGGGCGCCGGTCCTGCTCCGTCTCCTGACGGTGGCCGCGAATGGTAGTGCGAAGACCGCGCGCTGCGCTCAAAGGATCACCCACTGCTGACATGTGCAACCTCCGATGGAGACAGCTAAAGCTATCTCTTCCCACGCGTGCCCTGTAGCCCGTGCTATCGAGGGACTCTCAGGAGGGATCTCACCATGACTCAGCGACCGCTCGCCGCCTTCGTCATCACGGCCGGCTGGCTGCTGCTCGGAGGTTGCGCGCACTCCGCCCAGCCCGCCGCCGAGCCACAGCCCATCATCGACATGCACTTCCACGCCATGGGCGCAGGCGAGCAGGGCCCCCCGCCGCTCGCGATGTGCGTGTCCGGTGTGAACCTCCCGGTCTGGGATCAGCGCCAGCCGTGGCCCGACCCGTTCGTCCAGTGGCTCAAGGAGCCCGAGTGCAGCGATCCGGTGTGGTCGCCCAAGACGGACGACGAGCTGATGAACCAGAGCATCGAGGTGCTGCGGCGCTACAACATCACCGCGTTGACGAGCAGCGCCGGAGAGGGAGTCCTCGAGCGGTGGCACGCCGCCGAGCCCACGCGAATCATCCCCACGCTGCACTTCAACGTGGCGGAGCAGCGCCCCTCGGTGGAGACGGTGCGGCAGTGGTTCAAGGAGGGCCGCTACAAGGCGCTGGCGGAGGTAACGAACCAGTACATCGGCGTCGAGGCGAACGATCCGGCGTTCGAGCCCTACCTGGCGCTGGCCGAGGAGCTGGACATCCCTGTCGGGATGCACATCGGGACGGGGCCGCCGGGGACGGCGTATCTGGGGTTCGTGAACTATCGCGCCCGGATGAGCTCACCGCTGGCGCTCGAGGATGTGCTCGTCAAGCACCCCAAGCTGCGCGTCTACGTCATGCACGCGGGCTGGCCGATGATCGACGACATGCTCGCCGTGATGTGGGCGCACCCGCAGGTCTACGTGGACACCGGGGTGATCATCTTCGTGCTCCCCAAGGCCGAGTTCTACCGGTACCTGCAGCGCTTCATTGATGCGGGGTTCGGGCGCCGGGTGATGTTCGGCTCCGACCAGATGGTGTGGCCGGGCGTCGTGCCGAAGGCGATCCAGCTCATCGAGGAGGCGCCCTTCCTGACCGCCGCGCAGAAGCGCGACATCCTCTACAACAACGCCGCGCGGTTCCTGCGGCTGGACACCGCTCCCGTGAAGTGAAGGAGGCTCACCTTCGGCCGCCCCCGCACCAGCGATGGGGTGAGCCTGACCCAGGGCCTGCCCAGGTGGGAGCAGCGACGCCGTGGCAAGAAGTTCACGTGTGGCCACGCACCAGGTGAAAGAGTCTCTACGCGGGGACGAGGGAAGTCCTGTGCCTCGCGCCCCACTTCACCAAGGATCCCCCATGTCAAGACATTTCCTTTCACTTTTCTGTATCACCCTTCTGGGCCTCGCGAGCCCCGCCTGGGCGCAGTCGGGCGCGAAGGTCCTCGTCGATGGAATCCACGCACAGACGGCCGGGAACGCCGACTGGGTGATGGATGAAGACACCTGCGGCACGGCCCAGCGCTACCCCACGCCCGCGCAGAGCGGCATCACCGCCTCCACGTCGGAGACCTACTGGTCGGGCGCGTTCTCCGCGTTCGGCGTGGATCTGGTGAAGAAGGGCTTCCAGGTCGAGAGCCTGCCCAAGGGGGCTCGCATCTCCTACGGCGACGCGACCAACGCCCAGGATCTGTCGAACTACAAGGTCTTCATCGTCCCCGAGCCGAACGTGCAGCTCACGGCCACGGAGAAGTCGGCCATCATCTCCTTCGTGCGCAATGGCGGCGGCCTGTTCATGATCGCCGACCATCAGGGCGCGGACCGGAACAGCGACGGCTGGGACGCCACGGAGATCTTCAACGATCTGATGGCCTCGGCCTCGTGGGGCATCCACTTCCAGAGCACGGGCGAGTCAGACAACTGGTTCAACGACAACCCGAACTCCAACTTCACCAACGACGCCTCGTCCCCCATCGTCTACATGGGGCCCTTCGGCGCTGCCACGCGCGGCAAGGGCCTGGGGCTGTTCGGCTCCACCTCGATGACCCTGAACCCCTCCCAGAACGCCTCGGCGAAGGGCCATATCTGGATGACCGCCGGGACCGTGGGCAGCAACTCCAAGGTCACCTTCGCCACCTCGACCGATGGGGCCGGGCGCATCGCGGCGATCGGCGACTCGTCGCCCGCGGAGGACCCGACGAACAACTGCGGCCACACCACGCATGACGGGTGGGCCAACTCCACGTACGACAACGCGCTGCTCCACCTGAACGCGGTGGCCTGGCTGGCCGGTGGCGGCGGCGGTGGCGGTGGCGGCACGGATACCACGCCCCCGAGCGCGCCGGGCAGCCTCTCGGCGACGGCCGTGTCCTCCAGCCAGATCAACCTGAGCTGGACGGCCTCCACCGACGACGTGGGCGTGGTGGACTACGACATCTCCCGCAGCACGGATGGCTCCAGCTTCTCCGCGGTGGCGAGCACCACGGGCACGAGCCACTCGGACGCCGGGCTCGCCTCGAGCACCACCTACTGGTACCGCGTGACGGCCAACGACGCGGCGGGCAACGCGTCCGCGGCGAGCAACACCGCCTCCGCCACCACCTCCGCCGGGGGCAGCCCGGCGCAGGTCATCCTCAACGAGATCCTCGCCAACGAGCCCGGCTCCTCCACCGCGGGCGAGTTCGTGGAGGTGGTGAACGTGGGAGGCACCTCCATCGGCATCGGCGGGTGGACGATCACCGTCGGCAGCACGGTGCGCCACACCTTCGCCGCGGGCACCACCCTGGGGGCGGGCAAGGCCATCGTCGTGTTCGGCGGCGCCTCCGGCATCCCGGCGGGCACGCCCAACGCCGTGACGGCCTCCACCGGGGGCCTGGTCCTGTCCAACAGCGGCACCACCGTCTACGTGAAGAACGGCACGACGACCATCAACTCGTTCAAGTACACCAGCTCGCTGTCCGGCACCGATGGCGTGTCCATGAACCGCAACCCCGACGCCACCGCCACCGGCACCTTCGTCCTGCACACCACCCTGTCCAGCGCGAAGGCTTCGCCCGGCACGCACGTCAACGGCTCCGCGTTCTGACGGCCATGCCGCGAGCCTGAGAAAGGGGCGGGCCCTCGCATGGGTCCCGCCCCTCTTCTTTCCTGGCCATCTCCACAGGGAGACATGGCCAGCGCCTCGTGCCGGTGCTGGAGGGCCAGGCGCAGTGGCCCCGGGTGGGGCTTCCTGGTAGCGGATGAGAGGGGGGGGCAGCCCCCTGTCCCCCCGCCTACCCGGCCCTGCCTCCGTGAGGCTTACAGTGAGACGGAAGCGCCCGAATCCTTTTCCCCGCTCCCAGGCTCTTGAGGAGAGGAGGTTTCGACATGATTTTCCGCCAACTCTTCGACACTGAGTCCTCGACCTACACCTATCTCATCGGCGATGAGGCCACGCGCCAGGCCGTCCTCATCGATCCCGTGCTGGAGCAGGTTGAGCGCGATCTGCAGCTGGTGAGCGAGCTGGACCTCACCCTCACCCACGTCTTCGACACCCACGTGCACGCCGACCACGTCACCGCGTCGGGCGTGTTGCGCGAGCGCACGCAGTGCACGGTGGTGGCTGGGGTTGGCGGCGCCTCGTGCGCCAACGTCCAGGCGCGCCACGGGGACGAGGTGCGCGTCGGGCAGCTCGTCTTCCAGGTGCTCGCCACCCCGGGGCACACGGACGACAGCATCAGCTACCTCCTCGATGACCGCGTCTTCACCGGAGACGCCCTGCTCGTGCGAGGCAACGGCCGGACCGACTTCCAGAACGGCAATGCGGCCCAGCTCTATGACTCCATCACCCGCGTCCTCTTCAGCCTGCCGGAAGAGACGCTCATCTACCCCGGCCACGACTACAAGGGCCGCACGGTGACGAGCATCGCCGAGGAAAAGAGGCACAACCCGCGCCTGAGCGGTAGGCGTCGTGAGGAGTTCATCCGCATCATGGAGAACCTCAACCTGCCCAAGCCCAGGAAGATCGACATCGCCGTCCCGGCCAATCGCGCCTGCGGGCATACGGCACCCGCACAGCAGGGTGCCTGAGCCCCCTACCCTCTCCAAGGAGATCAGACTCATGACTTCCCTTTCCTACAAGGACATCACTCCCTCCCAGCTCGACACGCTCGGCCCCGACGTGCGGCGCATCGACGTGCGCGAGCCGGATGAGTACACCGGTCCCCTGGGCCACCTGCCCAACACGGAGCTCGTCCCGCTGGGCACGCTGGAGGCCGCCTCTGCTTCGTGGCCGCGCGAGCAGCCGCTGCTGCTCATCTGCCGCTCGGGCGCACGCTCCGCGAAGGCCGCGCAGACGCTCGCCCTGCGTGGCTTCAAACACCTCTACAACCTTGCGGGCGGGATGCTCGCGGTGCGCGAGGCGCCCTCCGCCCGCCCCCAGGCCTGATCGCGCGATCGCGCACGGACGGACGGTATGCCAATCCTCGGCTTCTCCCTCGCGGCCCTCATTGGCCTGTCGCTCGGCCTTCTCGGCGGCGGCGGCTCCATCCTCACCGTCCCCATCCTCGTGTACGTCCTGGGCTTCGGGGCCAAGGAG
>JAFGNZ010000003.1 GCA_016926755.1 Myxococcaceae bacterium
CCATCAGCACCACCAGCAGGAGCAACGCCCGTGGCGGCCTCGCTTCATGGCGTTGGTACATCGTTCCACTCTAGCGTTGAAAGCGTGGGATACGGGCTCTCCAGTGGGCGCCTTCCCGCGAGCGGCAGAGGTTGACCAGAGGTCCCACCAGTGGGACCTGGCGCTGGGGACGAGCAGTGGAATTCGACCAGTGGGGTCCCACCAGTGGGACCTGGGGCCTCCGTGGTGCTCACTGAACCGGTGAGATTCCAGCGCCAGCGGACTCTGGGTGGATTCCAGGCGGTCAGTGCCCACCAGTGGGCACTGGAGCTGGGGGGGGAGCAGTGGAATTCGGCCAGTGGGTACCCACCAGTGGGTACCCACCGGTGGGCACTGAGCCAGTGAGTGCCCACCAGTGGGCACTGGAGGGCTGCCACGTACGTACTGGGCAGGTGAGTAGTGGTGCCCGGCCGAGGTGATGAAGAGGATCGCTTCGATGGCGTCCGCGAGCGGCGCCTGCTCTTCCGCGGAGCAGCGTGAGTTCCCTCATCTCCTGGAGGTGCCGGAAATGCGATATCGAGCGCTTGGGGTGTCCCGGGCGTCAGCAGGGCTGCTCCTGCTCTGGTTGGCGCTCACGGCGTGTCGAACCGGATCCCAAATCTCCTCCGACGAGTACCGCGTCGAGGAAGCGCTGGCCGCACGGGACACGGTGGCCTTCGTGGACTGGGGGCGGCGCACGGTCCACGTGGCGTCGGGCGCGCGTGGCGCTGTGGGGGCCCGGTGGAAGATCGACGATCCGTCGGCGAACGAATGGCTCCTGGCCGACCCCGCGGGCGCGCGGATCGCCGTGCGTGTCAACGAAGTGCCCGAAGGGCAGGTCATGCCGCCCGGGCGCATCGAGGTGGGCTCGAGGCGCGTACGGCGGCACCGGCGCTGCGGCGAGAACCGGCCGCCGGGCACGGACAACGTCCAGTGCACCCCGTCGCTGACCGGCGCCTTTCAGATCGTCCAGCGCTCCGGCTACGCCCGGTGCGTCGAGGGCGAGGAGATGTGCGACGAGCAGCTCGTGCAGGTTGGCGAGATCATCGACTACCGCGAGCAGACGGTGTGCGTCACGGAGCGGGCGCGGATGCCCTATCGACGCTGGGTGTGCCTCTGACGCCCTCCGCGCGTGCCGCGGCGCGTCTGCCCGACGGGTCAGGCCTTCTACTCAGGTCGCGGGTCCCTCGCTGCGGGGCGGGTCCCCTCGTCGCTGACAGGCAACCTCGGAGGGAACGCTCGCCGCGGGAATTCCGCGGGTTCTTCCGGTATCCCGCGCGCCTGACTGAAGCTCGGCTCCATGCCCCGCTCCTTCAGGCTGGCGTTGATGCTGGTGCTGTCCACCGCCTTGCTGGGCAGTGACTACTCGGACAGCAACAAGCAGCACGATTTTTCGGCCAGATCCCCCAAAGCAGCCCTTGAGCGGCTCAGCGCTGATGTCCAGGAAGCGAGGGCCAAGTACGCAGGGAGCGTGGAGATACGCTGGCCAGGCCACCCGCTCTTCGGGCGCAAGGTGGTTGTCTCTCGGGTGCACCTTGTCTATGACGGCGAGCGGATCTTGCCGGAAGTCAGGCGTGCGCTTCTCGAGGTCGCAGAAAGGTCTGGAGTTGAACTCCACTTCCATAGCCAGCGATGAGTGGAACAAGTCAGATGACTTCGTTCTTCACCTGTTTTCGGCCACCCCTGTGATGGCCCGAGGCTTCGAAGGGTTGGAACAAGTGCTGGGCGCCATTGAGTCGATGGCCGCCGAGCTTCGACCGGACCGGATCCGCCTCGCCCGGCGGACCAGGAAATACTCACGACAGGTGCTACGAGAGCGATTGCACGAGGCATATCTTGGTGACGTCTTCCACATCATGTTGTCGCGCGCCAAGTCTCCTGAAATCATGCTTACGCTCGCGAGTTCGGAGTATGAATCGGGGGTCCGCTCGGTACTCTCGCTATGGGTGACCCCCTTCGGCTTCTTCAGCGAGCCGGGACATTCCGAGAGGCGCGCGGAGCACATCATCTCCTTCGTTCGTGAGTTGTCCTCGCGCCTGCCGCTCTCCTACGGCCTGGGGCACAGCCTGGCCGACCTGGACAAGAGCAGCGACCCGGACGCTTCGGACGTCCGTTCCCCTCCGCGCATCCAAGAAGCCTTCTGGCTCAACGTGTATGGCCCGCAGCTGGTAGAGCAGGTGGGGCGCCAGCGCATGTTGTCCACGCCCGCCTTCCACCTCGAGGAGCTGCCCGGCGGCGCCGTCCTCTGGCTCACCCGGCCCACCCCCGCGGACTTCGCCTCGGAGGAGGCGCGGCTGGCCCAGGCCCGCGCCATGGTTCACCTGCGCCAAGAGTGGAGCCTGGACTCCACGCTGGCCGCTCTGCGCCAGCGCTCGCTGGAGTTCACCCCCATCCCCATGGAGTTCGACGCGGACGTGGCCGACATCCTGCGCATGGAGGTGGACTTCCAGGGGCTGATCGGTGGCCAGCGCCAGAATGTCGAGCGCTTCAACCGCTACCGCCCACCTCCTGTCTCCGAGTGGATGGCTGCCTCGCAAGCACCACCCCCGGACGTGGAGGATGTGCAGGCCGCCATCGACACCTACGAGGGCCTCTACGCCGAGCAGCTCATCGCCTTGTTCCACGAGGAGGAACCGCTCGTGCTCAAGGACAGCGTGGAGGCCCTGCCGCGGATGGACTTCCGCCTGTGGCACTACGGCTGGCCTGGCCGTCTGTCGGACGAGCAGCGCGAGATCCTCGTGCGTGCGCTCGGAGGCTGGTTGGGTCGCTACCTCGTCTACTTCCTGGGGGGGCGCTGGGTGCCGCGCAGGAAGGTGGAGGAGAGCGCTGTGCTCGTGGGCGAGCGGGCGTGGTTGCCGTTTCTGCGTGCGCGCCATTCCCTCCAGGGTCCAGAGGCTCCGCTCGATTACTCCTGCTCCCAGTTCTTCCGCGTGGCTCAGCGGCTGGCGGGGAAGGCCGTTGGATCTGCTTGAGGCTGAAAACACGACGGGGGCCGACCCGGAGTGCGGGCCGACCCCCATGGGGTGCACCGGAGCCTGAGCGCCTCAGCCCACGACGGTGGTGGAGCTGGGCGAGAGGGGCTCGGGGATGCCGCGCGGCCGGCTTCCGAACCGCGTGCGGACCACCGCGCCGAAGGCCACCATCGACGCCAGGAACATCACCATCCACCCCAGCACCGGGATGGAACCCACCCCCAGCAGCACCAGCAGCCCCAGCGCCAGCACCACCGCCTGCGTCTTGCGCCCGCGCAGCACTGGCAGCTTCATGCCGATCTCGCTCGCCACCGCCGCCAGCCCCAGCGCCCCCGCCAGCGGCGCCACCAGCCACAGCGCCACCGCCGCGGGAATCCCCACGATGGTGATGGCCAGCACCAGCGTGATCGGGATCATCGCGATGATCGCCAGCAGGCCCGTCAGCCCGCTCAGGACCGGCTGGCGCTTGATCTCCGCCGACAGCTCCTTCATGCGGCTCGGGAAGAAGATCTGCCCCAGGAAGCCCAGCCCGAAGAGCGCGGCGAACCGGAGGATGAAGCTCGGGACCCCACTCCGATCGTCATCGTCGTCCTCCCGGACATCCTGGGGACGGAACTCCTTCTTGAGGCTGTCCTTCACCTCGCCCGCCACCATGGCGCCGATGTTGCCTCCGCTGAGCGACTCGGTGCTGCCCTCCACATAGGCCTCATCGTCGCGGATGACCGTGCCGCCGATGGCCGAGACATCCCCCTGCACGGAGGACTGCGGGTGGAGGACGACGTTGCCGCCGAAGGCGTGCGCATCCCCCTCCACGTGGCCGTAGACGTCCAGGTTGCCGCCGAAGGCCACCGCGTCCTCCTGCACATGCCCCTTCACCACCAGGTTGCCGCCGTAGACGACGGCGTTGTCCACGCTGTCGTTCTCCTTCACCTCCAGCGAGTGGCCGCGCGCCACCACGTCCCGCTTGCCCTTGCTCAGGCGCTGGGCCTTGCGGACTCCGTTGCGGACCCGCTCCTGGATCTCGCGGGGATCGAGATCGTCCGCCGAGATCTCCGGCGGCAGGGGAGGCGAGGGCGGCGCGACGGCCACCGGGGGGACCGGCGGCAGGGCGGGCGGCCTCGGGGGAGGCGGAGCCTTGTTCTCACTCGGGGTGGGCGGGGCCTCCGCCTTCGGAGCCGCGCGGGCCGTGGCCGCCGCCTCCTTCTCCGAGCCCGTCATGGGGCGCAGGGTGAAGATGGAGCCCTCCTCGTCCAGGCGCAGCGAGTAGGTGCGCGCGATGGTGCGCAGGGCCTGCTGGGCGGTGACACCCTTGAGGTGCACCTCCACGGAGGTGTCCAGCTCGCCCGTGGCCACCACGTTGAGGCCCCCGTCCTCGGCGATGCGCTTGAGCGCGTCCCGGAGCGTGCCGCGGAAGCTCACGTCGAGGGTCTTCGTGGCCGAGGCGGCCGGGGTGTTGTCGGGCGCGGGGGCAGGCGTCTCCGCGGCGAGCGCGACATTCGCGCCGAGCAGCAAGGAGGGCAGGAGGATGTGAGCAGCGATCTTCATGGGAACACTCACGCTTCGGAGGGATGGGGACCGTTGCCGACGAGCCGCTTGAGCCCGGAGAGGGAGACGATCAGCAGGACGACGAGGAGCGCGGCGACGGGGCCCGCCGCGGTATTCCAGATGGCGCTCGCGCCGCTCGCCAGCCCCTGGATCAGCACCTTGCCGTCCGTGAACAGCGCGGCGAGCGCCGTGCCCAGGCGGGAGAGCGCCTGATCGTTGCTGATCAGCAGCCCGAGCCCCACCCCCAGCGAGGCCACCAGGATGCTCAGCCCGGCCCACAGCTCGCGGCGCAGCGGCGTGGGCTCGGTGGCCACCCGCGCCATCACGTTGGCCACCAGCGTGGGCGGCGGCAGCGGATCGGCCAGCCGGTAGAGATCCTTCTCCAGCTGGCGGTGCTCCTCCAGGATCGCGCTGCACAGCGGGCAGGAGGCGGCGTGCTCGAGCGAGGCGCCCTCGCCCGCCTCCAGCTCGGTGAAGAGGACCTCGAGGTCCGGGCACTGGATGGAAGTCATGTGGGCTCCTCCGGGGTCATCTTCTTGCGGAGCTTCTCACGGGCCCGGAACAGGCGCGCCATGATGGTGCCCGGCGCGCAGCCGAGGAGCTGCGCGATCTCCTTGGTGGTGCGCTTCTGGACGTAATAGAGCGCGAGCACCTCCCGGTCCTCCACGGACAGGGTGCCCATCGCCTCCTCGAGCGACTGGCGCTCCTGGCGGGCGATCGCCCCCTCTTCCAGCGAGGCCTCGCCGCTGGGGAGCACCTCCTTCATGGGATCCAGCTCCTCGGTGCGCACCTTGGTGCGCCGCCGCAGCAGATCCAGGCACAGGTTGCGGGTGATGGCCATCACCCACAGATCGAAGGGCCGCGACTCGTCGTAGCGGTGGAGGTTCTGGTAGGCCCGAAGGAAGGCCTCCTGGGACACCTCGGCGGCCTCCGCCTCGCTGTTGAGCAGCCGCAACGCCAGGCCGTACACCGCGCGCTGGACGCTGCGCACCAGCGCCTCGAAGGCACTGGGATCCCCGCGGCGGGCGGCCTGCACATCCGCCTTCCAGGGGAGCGCTGGGGCCTCCTCAGCCATCAGCGACCCGATGGCCTGAGCGATGTCCCCAAGAGGGTTGAGTGTGAGAGCGTTCACGCACTGGTGTACGCAGCATGGCTCCCCCCATTGCGCGCTCCCGCGAGCCTATTTTTTTCTGTGTGTTTTCGCGGGCTTGGCGGCCATCTCGGCCCGGGCGCGGACCTTGTTCTCCTTCTTGAGCCGCTGGCGCTCCCGGAAGCCGGGCGTGGGCTCGGGAGGCTCGGCCCTGGCCGGGGCGGGGGCCTCCGGGGGAGCGGGGGAGCGCTCGAGGGCTCGGGAGCGCCCAGCGGGGGCGCGCTCCGAGAAGCGGCCGGTGGAGGGGCCGCGCCGCTCGGGGGCTGCACGGGGGCTCCGAGGGGAGGGGGCCTGCGCCTGGAGCGCCTCGGTGAGCCGGGGGCGCTGGGAGGCGCGGATCTCGTCCGCGGTGTCCTCGCGCCAGGAGAAGTGGAACAGGCGCTTGACGACCAGGGTGGCGTAGGCGCCCGGGGGCAGGGTGAAGGCGACGTTGACCTTGATGGCGCCGCGGTTGAGCTCGTCCGCCTGGGGCCGCCCGAGCACCAGCTTGTGCGGGAAGACCAGCACCGGGCGCTCCTCGTGCCTGAAGTAGAGCAGCCGCTTCGCCTCGGGGATCACCAGATCCTTCAGGCTGATCTTCTCCCGGCCCAGCACCCAGTGGACGGCCTCCTCCACCTTGGGATCATGGAACGTGCTCTCCGGCGCGAGCAGGGGGAAGCGGGCCTCGCGCAGGGTGCGCAGCACCTCCGGGCTGGCCTCGCGGTGGAACAGCAGCGTGCCGGCCTGGTAGCGCAGGGGGAACAGGTGCTCGCGAGGCAGCAGCAGCTGGAGGTAGCGCCGCACGCCCTCGTTCCACAGGTAGCTCTGGTAGGTGAACAGCAGCATCGCGCGGTAGTCCGCGTCGATCTGCAGGAAGGCGCGCAGGTAGTCGGTGGGGCGCTCGCGCAGCGAGCGCAGGAGGCGGTGGTACTTCTTCGTGCCCTCGAAGGGGACGCGCGCGTCCCACCGGCCCCAGTTGTCCCGCCAGAACTGCTTCACCTTGGCGTCCTCGGTCCGGTCCAGCTCCGAGGGCTTGGCGAAGTAGTTGCGCAGCGCGGCCTCGAAGTCGCCGCGGATGAGATCCTTGGCGATGAAGCCCTGGCCGTGCTTGAGCGAGCCGAAGCGCTGGCTGTCGAAGTAGTTCACCACCCCCAGCCGGTTCACCTCGGCGGCGGCCACGTTGAGCGGGCCCAGCGCGGCCTGCTCCAGCGCGCGCGCGGTGACGGCGAAGCGGTTGGAGGTGATGTTGGCGGCCGACAGGGGCTTGTCCGTGCGGCCCAGGTACTTGAGGCGCAGGTTCGGCTCCTGCATCTCCACGTCCGCGCGCTCCACGGCGATGAGCTGCTCGGTGCGCCCCTGCTTGTCCTTGAGGCCGCAGAAGCTGATGGCGCCGGGCTTGAGGCCGAAGGCCTCTCGGAGGCGATCCACCGCCTCGAAGGTGGACAGCTTCTGCTTGTCCATCAGGTAGACGCGGAAGTGCCCGCCGGGCACCTCGTCGAAACGGTAGGACTCCTTGACGGAGAAGTCCTCGGGTCTTTGCTTGAGTCTCACGGGGGCACCCTTAGCAGCGTGGGCCCGCGGAAAGAAGGCGCGAGTGTTGGACCCCTGACAGCGGCGCCAGAAAACACATAACCTCCGGGGGCATGAGAATCCTCCCGCTGCTGCTCGCCCTGGCGTTTGGGTCCGGCTGTGCCTCCAACCTCTCCACCCTGCAGACGGCGAAGCCGCTGGCCCGGGGCCAGTTCCAGGTCACCCTGGGCAGCGGCCTCTTCGTGCCGGTGGGGCAGATCGTCGACGTGATCGACCTGGGCATCGACCAGGGCAAGGAGATCAAGGACGCC
Organism: Myxococcaceae bacterium; assembly: GCA_016926755.1. Classification (GTDB taxonomy): domain Bacteria; phylum Myxococcota; class Myxococcia; order Myxococcales; family Myxococcaceae; genus Hyalangium. The sequence continues at coordinate 7,506 of JAFGNZ010000003.1, forward strand.
GTGGACCGGGATGAGCCCGTCCGGCTCACCGAGGAGGATCAGCAGCGGCTGCTCACGGCCGGGCTCTCCCTGGCGGTGGCGCCCCCTGGCCCGGTCAGCGAGGTGACGATCCGGGCGGGCCTGGCGGACGACGTCGACGTGGGCCTGCGCTACAGCGGCATCTCCCTGCGGCTGGACACCCGCTACCGCTTCCTCCACGCCGGAGACGGGCCGCAGGTGCCCGAGAACAACCGCAAGTCCTTCGACATGGCGATCGGGCTGGCGGGGGCTCGCCACTCCTTCAAGAGCCCGGTGCTGGACGTGCTGGAGATCATCCAGGTGGACGACTTCTCCCGCTGGGACGTGGAGGTGCCGCTCTACATCAGCGCGGACATCGGCGACATCTTCCGCGTGTACGCCGCCCCCAAGTACGTCTACAGCCGCACCCGCCTGGATCAGAAGCTCGTCAACTTCGCCGAGCAGGGCAAGGACGTGACGGGCTTCGACGCCTCGCTGCCGGCCAAGGTGAACAGCCACTTCATCGGCTCCACCTTCGGGCTCTCTTTGGGCTACAAGTATGTCCACGTCTTCGCCGAGCTGACGGGCGGATACACCTCCTGCAAGCCCACCCTCTTCGGCCAGCAGCGCAACCTGGGCGGCGCCACCTTCTACCCGGCCATCGGCATCGCCATCCGCAACCTGGCGCCCGTGCGCCAGTCCCCTGAGCTCGGGCAGCCCGAGTCCCTCTAGCCTGGACTAGGGCCCTAGGGGTGATAAACCCGCAATGCCCGCTCGCCTGCCTGGCAGTCCAGGCGTGAGGGGGAGCGAGGTGGTGGCTCGCCAAGCGTCGTTCCCCCCGGGGGATCGGGTCTGGTAGTGTCCCACCGGTGAGGTCTGTCGCGTGACCCAAGCTACCGTTCCTTCCGCTGCACAGCCCAAGACACTGCGTGGGCCGCGCCTGACGGGCATGTTCGCGGACGGCACCCTCGGGGAGTTTCCTCTCGGTCCCAAGACGACGCTCGGTCGCCACCCGGCCAACACCCTGCGGCTGGTGGATCGCGAGGTCTCCAAGGAGCACGCCGTCATCGAGCAGTCGGGGCGCGACTACATCCTCCGGGACCTGAACTCCTCCAACGGCACCTTCGTGAACGGGCGCCGGGTGAAGGAGATGCGGCTGCGGGACGGGGACGAAGTCACCCTGGGCAGCTCCAAGTTCACCTTCCACGCGGGGGATGCCCCCTCGGTCCCCTCGGCGCCCGCGGGGGTGACGGTGGTGGCCAACCCGCGCTCCGTGCCGGCGTTCCTGGCGCAGATGGACCAGGGCCCGCAGAACTTCCGTCCGGCGGACGAGCTGGGCGACATGGAGGCGCTGCGCCGGGACTACGAGAAGCTGCGCATCGCCTACGAGTTCCACCGGCAGGTGAGCCTGGCGGGCACGCAGCAGGAGCTCTTCGATCAGATCATCCGGGTGGCGTTCCAGCTGCTGCCCGCGGACAACGGCGTCATCCTCACGCTGGTGGCGGACGGGCAGTTCGAGCCAGTGGCGGTGCACCACCGGCAGGGCCGGGTGATGTCGGTGATGCTGTCGGACACCGTGCTGCGGCGCGTGGTGGAGACGGGCAAGGCGGTGCTCACCGCGGACGCCATCATCGACGAGCGCTTCTCCGCGGCCGAGAGCATCGTCGCGCAGGGCATCCGCTCCGCCATGGCGGTGCCGCTCACCAGCAACGGCAGCATCAAGGCGGTGCTCTTCCTGGACAGCCGCCAGCGCATCAACGCCTTCTCCGAGAATGATCTGACGATCCTCACGGGCATCGCCGCGCAGGCGGGCATCGCCCTGGAGAACGCGGCGCTGGCCGAGCAGATCCGCACCGAGGCCATCACCCGGGCCGAGCTCAGCCGATTCCTGTCCAAGGCGGTGGCGGACGCGGTGATCAAGGGCGAGACGGAGGATCTGCGCCAGAGCCGGCTGGCCGAGGTGACGTGCCTGTTCGCGGACATCCGCGGCTTCACCACGCTGGCGGAGAACGAATCTCCGCAGGACGTGGTGGAGATGCTCAACGAGTTCTTCAGCGCCATGGCCAACGTGGTGTTCCGCCACGAGGGCAACCTGGACAAGTTCATCGGCGACTGCGTGATGGCCGTGTGGGGGCCGCCGCTGTCGCACCCGGATGATCCCTCCCGCGCCCTGCAGGCGGGGCTGGAGATGATGGAGGCGGTGGACGAGCTGAACGAGAAGCGCAAGGCGCAGGGCCGCAAGCCGATCGAGGTGGGCATCGGCATCAACACCGGCCAGGCCGTCGTCGGCTACATGGGCAGCGTGGAGCGCCACGAGTTCACCGCCATCGGTGACACGGTGAACACGGCCTCCCGGCTGTGCGGCCTGGCCAAGAGCGGCGAGGTGCTGGCCTCGGAGACGACGGTGAAGAAGGCGGGGGCGGGCTTCTTCGCGGAGGCGCTGCCGGTGCTCCAGGTGAAGGGCAAGGAGAGGGGTGTCCAGACGTTCCGCGTGACTGGCTCGGAGCGCACCGCTGTCCGGGACGTATGATCACCCAGTCCTGCCCCAACTGTGAGCGCACGCACGATGTGAGCGTGTACGTAAGCGGCCAGCGTGTGCTGTGCCGCTGCGGGATCCGCTTCGAGGTGCGCCGCCAGGTAGCGAGCACGGCGGGCGACCGCGTGACGGCCTCGGGGCTGTCCGCCGTCCAGGCCGCTGCCCCGGGGGCTGCGGATGGAGGCTCGGCGCCGAACGCCGTGGTGCCCTCTCCTCAGGAGGCCCAGCCCACGGTGCCAGGGGGCGGCGTGGCGCCGCCAGCCCAGCCGTTCATGGTGGATCTGGATCTGAGCGGGGCCACGGTGGTGCGGGGCTCCCAGGCCGCGGCCGAGCCGGCCGCCGAGCCCGAGGGGAACGAGACGTTCGTCGCCCCGGCCAAGGTGGAGCTGCCGGGCTACGAGCTGCTGGAGGTGCTGGGGCGGGGCGGCATGGGCGAGGTGTGGCTGGCGCGGCAGCACTCGCTGGCGCGCACGGTGGCGGTGAAGTTGCTGCCGCCGCGGCTGGCCAGGGATCACGAGTTCGTCACCCGCTTCGACAAGGAGGCCACGGCGCTCGCGGCGCTCAGCCACCCCAATATCATCCAGATCATCGATCGGGGCGTGGCCGGGGAGCACTACTACTTCGTGATGGAGTACGTGGAGGGCCGCTCCCTGAGGGATCTGATGGGGGTGAGCCGGATGGTGCCGCAGCAGGGGCTGCGGGTCCTCTCCCAGGTGGCGCGCGCCATCGAGTACGCGCACGAGAAGGGGATCATCCACCGCGATCTGAAGCCGGAGAACATCCTGGTGGACGCGCGGGGCCACGCGAAGGTGGCGGACTTCGGGCTGGCGGGCATCCGGCAGCCGGACTCGCGGCTGAACCTCACGGCGACCGCGGTGGCCATGGGGACGCTCAACTACATGGCCCCGGAGCAGCGCCGGGATGCCAAGAACGTGGACGGGCGCGCGGATCTGTTCTCCCTGGGCGTGATGCTCTACGAGGTGCTCACCGGGGAGCTGCCCGTGGGGCGCTTCCGGATGCCTTCGGAGCGGGTGCAGGGGCTGGATCCGCGGGTGGACGAGGTGGCGGCCCGGCTGCTGGAGAACGAGCCGGAGGCGCGCTACCCGGCCGCGGCCGAGGTGTGCGTCGCGCTGGAGGCGCTGATCGGCTCTGGCTCCGGGCCCTCCCTGAGCGGCGTGGGCGCCGCTCAGAGCCCCCAGCCCGCTCGCCCGTCCATGGCGCAGACGGTGGTGAAGCGGCTGCGCGTGGGCTGGAAGGGCATGCGCACGGGGCTGTCGGTGGTGGGCGGGCTCATCCTCCTGGCCTATGGAGCGCGCGCCCTCATCGGGCCGGTGGATCTGCACGTGGGCGGCGGGGAGAAGGGCGGCGTTGTCATCGGCACCTCGGGCATCGCGGTGAAGCCCGGCAAGAGGCCGTGGCCGGCGAACACGGACACCGAGTTCTTCATCACCTCCAAGGTGGAGGCGCTCCAGAAGCCCGCGGGGATGTCGCGGCTGACGATGGAGTTCCTGCCGGGCGAGGAGGAGGTGAACGCCTGGTCCGGGACGTGGCGCCTGAAGGATGGGAGGCTCGAGGCGCTCCAGGGCGGCAACGAGCTGGGCCCCAAGGAGCGCTTCCGGCCGCGCACGTACGTGGCGCACCGGTACTTCTCCAGCGACGACTTCTCCGCCGAGGTGGAGATGGACGTGAGGCCGCTGGGCCCCGAGTACATGGACGTGCCGGATGCCCAGCACTTCGGCGAGCTGTCGTTCCGGATCAAGGATCTCCAGGTGTCCGCGTTCGCCATCCCGGACGTGGGCATGCGCCTGTCCTGGCGCTACATCCAGGACGACGGCACCGAGGTGGTGGGCAACAGCGCCCAGGATCTGGAGAACCTCACGGAGGACGAGATGCCGGTGCCCACCCGGCGCCCGTTCCGCGTGCGCCTGCAGCTCAAGCGGCGCAACGGCGGCGTCATGGCGGAGGCCTACGTGAACAACGCGCGCTTCGCCCACAAGATGCTCAAGGGGCTGGAGGGACGCGTGGGCAAGGTGGCCATGGGCTGCCGTAACCTGGCCTGCAGCTTCAAGGATCTGAAGGTGCAGGGGATCTTGATGGAGCGCCCCAAGCGGCCGGTGGCTGGCGCCCAGGAGTGAACGGACGCCCCCGCTGAAAGGGTTGTGTGTCCGACGCACCGCGCCCGAGCTGCCGGGCGCCCTTGCACGCGCAGTGCGGCATCTCCACCCTCGACTCCAGCCGCGGGGGAAGGGATGGACGTCCGGATGATGCTGGCGCCGCTGTGCGCGGCGGGCCTGAGCGCGCTGGTGATCGCGGCGTTCGCCTTCGGGCGCAAGGACGCGCGCGAGCTCATGCCGCGCTGGCCGCTGGCCTGGTTCGGGCTGCTGGCCGCGCTCTCGCTGGCGCTCGTCATGGACTCCGTGCCGGCGTCGCTGCTCGTGTCCCTGGACTCCGCGGGCCGGGGCGTGGGGTTCGCGCTGCTGGGGGTGGCGGCGGGGCTGGCGCTGCTGGGCTCTCGGGCGAGGCTGCGCGCGGACACGCTGCGGGGCCTGGCGCCTCGGAGCCTCGACGAGGCCGTGGCGGAGCTGCGGGCGGGCCGGGAGCCCGGGTGGGGCGTGTACCAGGGGCGGCTGGGGGCTAGCGAGCCGGTGACTTCCCCGAGCGGAGTGGTGTGCGCCTTCTATGAGGCGGAGCTGCGCACCGCGGGTGAGCAGGGGCGCAAGGGGCCGTTGATCTCCCAGGAGCGAGCCTACGCGCTGCTCATCACGGTGCGGGGCGCGCGGGCGGAGGCGGCGGTGGGCTTCGCGCCGTCCACCATACTCGCGCCCACGCAGGTGCGGCGCTGCCAGAGGGATCCGCGGCGGGTGGAGCCGGAGGCGGGCGAGCTCGCCGCGGGGCGGCCGGTGGAAGAGGTGCTCTCCTACGAGCGGGTAGGAAGGATCGGGGAGCCCTGCCTCGTGGTGGGAGAGCTACAGCGAGGGCCCGCGCCGGGCTCCTACGTGCTGCGGGGCAAGCAGGGAGGGCCGGCGATGCTGGTGCTGGGCAGCGAGGGCACGGGCACGGGGCGGGCGCTGGCCCGCCGGGCCTGGGGATTCTTCTCGGCGGCCGGGGCGCTCTCGGTGGCCGCGGCGTTCGTCCTTTCACGGACGCTCTAGGCGCTTCGCGGAGATCGACCTGGGGGCGTGCTGTTTCCACCACGGAGCGCGAGATAGCAGGGTGCGCCACGTAACGTGGTGGGTGGCAGAGCGCTATCCTCACAGGTTGATTGGACTGGGAACGTCATCGTCTCCGCTGTGACATTCCCGTAGATTGGAGCCCTCCTCAATCTGGAGCGCTCGCCATGCCTTCTCGCCTGATCGCGATGGTCCTCCTTGTGGTTCTGTCCACCGGATGCACCACACGGCGCGTGGTACTCCTCGACACGGGGCAGGGCGCGCCATGGGAGTACAGGCCGCCCACCACGAACCCGCCCGTGGAGGTGGGCGCGGACGACTTCGAGGAGGCGTTGAAGCAGTGGGTGCTGAATGCGCCTCTGCCCCTCCGCCCCCTCCAGCAGGGCTGGATCGTGCGTGCCTCCTACCCCAGCAATGAGGCGGACACACGATGGCAGCGCTTGATGAGCAAGAGCTACGGCGGCATCTGCAATCCGGGCCAGCGCAGGCAAGACTGCTTGTCACTGCTCGACGATGTGGCGGGGCTGACTGAATGGGACAAACTGGGGGTGGCCCTGGGCCTGTCGATCGATCCCCTCAGAGAGAGCATTGCCAAGGCGGTGGAGAACACGCTGGCCCCTCAGCTCTTCTTTACCCTCATTGCATCAGGCCTCATCACCTGGGCCGTCCTGGCGGCCAACCCCGAGCCCGTCTTCACCAAGGCGGCGGCTGTCGTCTCGGCGCTCCTGCTGATCTACTTGGGTGTGGAGACCTTCCTGGCGCTCGTAGACGCAAGCCGGGAGCTGAAGCGGGCCACCGACAAAGCCACCGTCCCAATGGAGTTGCAGCAAGCCGGCCGGCGCTTCGCGAACCGGGTGGGGCCGGAGGTGGCGCGTGTCTTCGTCCTCGCGGTGACGGTGGTGGTGAGCCATGGCATGAGCGGGGGCGCCGGGTGGCTGGCCTCGCGGCTGCGGATGTTGCCCCGTTTCTCGGAGGCTGCGGCGGCGGGAGCCTCTCGGGTGGGGCTCAACCTGGCGAACGTGGGACAGGTGCGCGAGGTGGCCGTCATTGGGAACACCATCGTCATCTCCCTGCCAGCCACGGCAGTTGCCATGGCGGCCCAGGGAGTGGGTGGAGAAGGAGCCTCAGCGGGGGGGCATCCTGCCGACTTCAGATCCTGGAGTTCGTTCAAAGGCCTCAAGCGTGCTTTGGGCTCGGCGGGAGAGGGCAAGCAGTGGCACCACATCATCGAGCAGACACCGGGCAATGTGGAGCGCTTCGGTCCTCATGCCCTTCACAACACTCGGAACGTCATCCCGCTGGAAGAAGGGCTGCACCTCCGCGTGAGCGCGTTCTATTCAAGAAAGATTTGGCGAGTTACTGGTTCGGACGATCTGACCGTACGCCAGTGGTTGAGCACGCAGTCATACGAGGCTCAGCGCGCATTCGGGCTTAAGGCCATCGAGAATATCCAGAAGGGGATCTGGTGATGACGCTGGAGGAGTTGGTTGAGCAATTCGCCCAGCATGTTCAGGCCGAGACCGAGGCAGGTTGGAGGGGAGATGCCAAGACTGCCAATCGGCATGCGGATCGATCCATCGCGGTTTTCAAGAAGCTCCGAGCCCATGGCAACGCCGGACGAGATGCACTGAGCGTTCTTTTCAAGCATCCACGCATGGATGTCCGGGTTGCAGCGGCGGCATTGCTGCTCCGCTATCGCACCAAAGAGGCCAAGGCCGTTCTGGAAGAGGCCGCACGAGGGGAGGGGATGGTGCCCTTCGAGGCGCAGCAAGCCCTGCTGCGCTGGGAGGAAGGCACCTGGGCCCTGGACCCAGAGTAGAGAAAACGCTCAGCCCTCGTCCGCGAGCCCGTACTCCTTGAGCTTGCGCGCTAGCGTGTTGCGGCCGATCTCCAGCACCTTCGCCGCCGCCGTGCGGTTGCCCTTCACGGACTCCAGCACCCGCAGGATGTGGCGCCGCTCTACCTCCGCCAGCGGCAGCAGCCCCGAGGCGCCCGTGGACGCCGCCACCTCGGAACCCGCAGCCGCGGCCGGCGCCGCCCGGTCCACCGAGGGCAGCGGCAGGTGCTCCTCGAGGATCTCTCCCTCGCACAGCACCACCGCGCTCTCGATGCAGTTCTCCAGCTCGCGCACGTTGCCGGGCCAGCGGTACGCCTTCAGCCGCTCCAGCGCCGCCGCCCCCAGCCGAGGCTGCTCCAGCCGGTGCCGCTTCGCCGCCGTCGCGATGAAGTGCCGCGCCAGCCGCTCGATGTCCTCCGCCCCGCGCTCGCGCAGCGGCGGCAGCACCATCTCCACCACCTTGATGCGGTAATAGAGATCCTCGCGGAACTTGTTCTCGGCCACCATGCGCGCCAGATCCCGGTTCGTCGCCGCGACGATGCGCACGTTCACCTTGACCGTCTGTGTGCCGCCCACCCGCTCGAACTCGCGATCCTGCAGCACCCGCAGCAGCTTGCCCTGCACCGGCAGCGGCAGCTCCCCGATCTCGTCGATGAACACCGTGCCGCCGTCGGCCGCCTCGAACTTGCCAGGCACCCGGTGATCCGCCCCCGTGAAGGCGCCCTTCTCGTGGCCGAACAGCTCGTTCTCGATCAGCGTGGCCGGCAGCGCCGCGCAGTCCACCTTCACGAACGGCTTGTCCCGCCGCGGCCCGTTGACGTGGATGGCTCGCGCGAACAGCTCCTTGCCGCAGCCACTCTCGCCTCGCAGCAGCACCGTGGCGTCCGTGGGCGCCGCCTTCTGCACCAGCCGGTAGATGGACTTGAGCTGCGCGGACTCGCCGATGATCCGGTTGAAGAAGTAGCCCACCGGCGCCTGCGGCTGCTCCTTCGCGCGCTTGAGCTCCTGGTAGAGGCTGGTGCTCTGCAGCGCCGTGCTCACCTGCGAGGCGATGGCCGTCAGCCGCTCGACGTCCTCCTCCGTGAAGCGCCCGCCGCCCAGGCGGTTGAGCACCTGGAGCACCCCGTAGATCGCGCCCTCCGCGTCCCGCAGCGGCACCGCGAGCAGGCTCGTGGTCCGGTAGCCGGTCATCCGATCGATGTCCGCGAAGAACAGGCGCTCCCCTCGCGGATCCGGCACGCTCACGGGCTCGCCCGCCTGCGCCACGTGGCCCGCTACCCCTTGCCCGAGCTTCACCCGGATCTGGGACACCTCCGGCAGGTGCGCCGCGCGCGAGAACAGCTCCCCTCGGGCCGCGTCCAGCAGCCAGAGCGTGCCGCGATCGGCCTGTATCGTCACCGCGATGCGGTCCACCAGCGTCTGGAGGAACGCGTCGAGATCGACCTCTCGCCCGACGAGGCTTCCGACCGAGAGCAGGACCTGGTTGACGTCCGAAGGCTGAGGCATGGTGGGCAGCGGCGGGAGGACGAACGCCGTGGCGCCACCATAGCATTCGTAGAGCATCGCGACGCCCTCACGCAGTCACGGAGTTGCCGAACAGCAGGCGCTTGCCCTCACGCGCCGGCTCGGTGGCGAAGAAGTGGTTGCGGGCCTCCTCGGCCATGTTCTCCACCATGTCGTCGTTGTGCGCCGGATCATGGTGGAACAGCAGCAGCCGCCGGGCGTCCACCGCCTGGGCCACCTGCGCCGCGTCCACCATCGTCGAGTGGCCCCAGCCCTTCTTGGGCATGCCCACCTTCCCCGAGTACTCCTCGGGCGTGTACTGGGCGTCCAGCACCAGCGCGTCCGCGCCCTCGAAGTAGCGCCCCACCTCGGCGGTGAGGCTGTCACGCGCCAGCTCCACGTCCGTGGCGTAGACGAAGGTGTGCCCGTCCGCCTCCACCCGGTAGGCCAGGCACCCCTGCGGGTGCGGCACGTCGATCGGCGTCACCCGGAACGGGCCCACCTCGATCGTGCGGCCGTGCAGCGCCGAGCCGAACGTCATCTTCGAGCGCATGATCGACAGCGGCACCGGGAAGTTGGGCGGCTCCATCTGCTTGGACAGCACGCTCTGCAGCGCCTGGTCCCCGTTGGCGCCCGGGCCGTACAGGGTCAGCTCGGTGGAGGCCAGGTACGCGGGCGTGAAGAAGGGGAAGCCCTGCACGTGATCCCAGTGCAGGTGCGAGAAGAACATCGTCGCCTTCTGGGGCGGGCTCTCGCGCATCATGAGATCGCTCAGCGTGCGAATGCCGGTGCCGGCATCCAGGATGATGCGGTGCCCCTGGCTGGTGAGCTCCACGCAGGCCGTGTTGCCGCCGATGCGCGAGCCCGACACCGCGATGCTGCCCCGAACTCCGAAGAACCGGACTTCCATGGTGATCCTCCTCCGAAATGCGCGCGGCCAGGGGGTGGCCGCGCTGACGTCTTCACGTAAGACGCTGACGTCTTTGCGTAAGAGCATGGATGATGCCAAAGCCTAAGTGCCTGGAATCACATGGCTGGGCACGAGGATGGATCACCCAGGTGCACCGCTTTGGATCGCACTGGATCAGGACAGTCGCGCCATTCCGGAACATCCGAGCTGGCTTGGAAGTCGGCTTTCGGGAGGGCTCCTCCAAGGCTCTGCCTGCCGCGCTCCGTGATATGGCGCGCGGAGACGTCCCTCGCGCCGCGTACGACTTCCCACCGCTCATGTTCATCGCCCGACCTTTCCTCGCAGCGTCGCTCTGTGCGTGGATCGTCCTGAACCCCCGACAGGCCCAAGCACAGACCGCCGAGGCGACGCCCCAGGCTCCGGAGTCCGAGGCCAGCCCCCTGGAAGAGGCGAGCGGTGCGCCGCTCTCCCTGGAGCAGGCCGTCGCGCTCGCGACCGAGCGCAATGAGGCGGTCCTGGCCGCCATGCAGCGCGCCGAGGCCGCGGACGCGCGCGTGGCTCGGGCCCGGGCCTTCTTCTTCCCGGAGCTGTCCCTCACCGGTACCTATACGCGGCGCCTGCGCGAGTCGGTGCGACAGGTGGAGGGCCAGCCAGTGGTCATCCAGCAGCTCAACGCGCTGGGGGCCACGGCCACCGCTCGGGTGGCGCTCTTCGACGCGCGCGGCTTTCCGCTGTACCGCGCGGCCCGGCTGGAAGGGGAGGCGGCGGAGCTGGACGCCCGGGAGGCTCGCCGGCTGGTGGCCTTCGAGGCGGCGGACGCCTTCCTCACCACCCTCGGCAACCAGCAGGTGTACGAGGCAGCCCTCCGGCGGCTCGACTTCGCCCGCCAGAGCCTGCAGGACGCGCAGGCGCGAGCCGAGGCCGGCCTGGCCAGCACCAACGACGTGACGCGCGCCGAGCTCGAGGTCGCCAACGCGGAGGTGCAGCTGTCCTCGGCCCGGGGCTCCGCCGACACGAGCCGCATCGAGCTGGGCTTCCTCCTCGTCTCCCCCGTGGAGGGGCCGCTGGCCTCCCCCGAGCCCATGCTGCGGGAGGCCGCCCGGCCAGCCGAGCCGCTGAGCGCGCTCGGCCAGGGAGCGGAGGAGCGCCGCCTGGACATCCTCTCCACGAGGCTCCGGGTGCAGGCGCAGGAGGCCGCCGCGAAGGAGCCCCTGGCCCGCCTGTTCCCCTCGCTCGGGCTTACCGGGCAGTACCGCTTCACGAACGAGGCGGGCCTCGCTGGCCGCCGGGGGGATGGGTTCGTCTCCGTCGATCTCTCGTGGACGCTCTTCGACGGCGGCGAGCGGTACGCGGAGCGGCGCGAGCGCGTGGCCCTGGCCCGGGCCGCGGAGCTGGAGGCCACCGCGCGCACCCGCCGTGTCGGGGTGGACATACAACGCGCGCGGGTGGAGCTGCTCACCGCCCAGGCCGCCCTGCGGCAGAGCGACCTGGCCGCCGCCCAGGCGCGCAAGAACGCGGAGGAGACGGGGATACTTTATCGACAGGGGCTGTCCACGGCGCTGGCGGTGGCGGACGCCTCCCTGCGCCTGTTCGAGGCGGAGGTGGCGGCGGCTCGCGCGCGCTACGCCCTGGGCGTTTCGTTATTGAATCTCCGGGCCGCGGTGGGACTCGATCCTCTCGGGAAGGAGCCGTGATCGTGAAGCGAGGCATGGGACTGTGGGTCCTGGTGGCCATGGTGGCGGCCGTGGGGGCGGGGTGTGGCAGCAAGGAGGCGGGAGGGGCGCCGGGCGGTGGCGCGCCGGTGGGCAAGGCGGGCGGTGGTGGCCCCGGCGGGCGCGGCGCCATGCGCTTCCCGGTGGAGGTGGCGCCCGTCGAGGTGCGTGACGTGGAGTACGTCGTCAACGCGGTGGGCTCCGTGGAGGCCTTCGAGCGGGTGCAGATCACCGCGCGCGTGGCCGGCGTGGTGGAGCGCGTGCTGTTCACCGAGGGACAGGCGGTGAAGAAGGGTGAGGTGCTCGCGGAGATCGAGCCCACCCGCTACAGCCTGGCGGTGAACGCGGCGAAGGCGGCGCTGGAGAAGGCGGAGGCCTCGGCGGCGGAGGCGCAGGCTGGCGCCCAGCGGCGGGCGGCGGTGAACGAGCAGCGCCCGGGCCTGCTGCCCGCGGAGGAGCTGGAGTCCTTCCAGACGCGGGCGCGCACCGCGGCGGCCGAGGTGAACGCGGAGAAGGCGGCGCTGGCCCAGGCGGAGCTGAACCTGCGGGATGCGTACGTGCGCGCGCCCATGGATGGGGTGCTGCAGACGCGCACCGTGCAGACGGGGCAGTACGTCACCCCCGGCCATGTGCTGGCCACGCTGCTGCGGCGCGATCCGCTGCTGGTGCGCTTCCGCGTGCCCGAGGCCGACGTCGCGCGGATCAAGCCGGGCATGACGGCGCGCTTCTCCGTGCGCTCCGATAGCCGCGCGTACAGCGCGAAGATCACCCACGTGGCCGCCGCGGCGGACGATCAGAGCCGCATGGTGCCGGTGACGGCGGAGGTCGCGAAGCAGGACGTGGAGGTGCTGCGGCCGGGCGCCTTCGCCTCGGTGGCCGTGCCGGTGGAGGCCGCCAGGGGCGCGCCGGTGATCCCACAGACGGCGGTGCGCCCCAGCGAGCGCGGCTTCCTGGCGTACGTGGTGGACGGGGACAAGGCACGCGAGCGCGTGCTGGAGCTGGGCATGCGCACGGCGGACGGCCGGGTGGAGGTGCGCGAGGGGCTCGAGCCGGGCGAGCGGCTGGTGGTGCGCGGCTCCGAGGCGCTGAAGGACGGGGTGGCGGTGCGCATCGAGGATGGAGCCAGTCCGGCCTTGACGGGTGAGCCGCGCCGGCCGGCGGATGGCGGCAGCAACGGAGGCGCCAGGCGATGAGCATCACCGAGGCGTGCATCAAGAAGCCCGTCTTCGCGTGGATGCTGATGGCGGCCACCATCGTCTTCGGGCTGGTGGCCGCGCAGCGCATCGGGATCAGCCAGTTCCCGGACGTGGACTTCCCCACCATCAACATCTCCGTGAGCTGGGAGGGCGCCTCTCCCGAGGCCGTGGAGAGCGATCTGGTGGAGCCCATCGAAGAGGCCGTGATGCAGGTGGAGGGCGTCAAGTCCATCACCTCCAACGCGCGCCTGGGCAGCGGCTCCATCACCGTGGAGCTGGATCTGTCGCGCAACGTGGATCTGGCGCTGCAGGACGTGCAGACGAAGGTGAGCCAGGCCCAGCGGCGGATGCCGCGGGACGCCGATCCGCCCGTCATCTCCAAGACGAACCCGGAGGATCAGCCGATCATGTGGGTGGGCCTGTCCGGGCCCTTCGCCCCGCAGGTGCTGAGCGACTACGCGCGCTACCGCATCAAGGAGAAGCTGCAGACGGTGCCGGGCGTGGGCGAGGTGACGCTGGGCGGGGCGCTGGAGCGCAACGTGCGCATCTGGGTGGACGCCGGGAAGCTGGACGCCCAGGGGCTCACCGTGACGGACGTGATCGGCGCGCTGCAGCGCGAGCACGTGGAGCTGCCCGCCGGCCGTATCGAGACGGAGGGCCGCGAGGTCAGCGTCCGCGTGATGGGCGAGGCGCTGGATCTGGAGACGCTGCGCAACGTCGTCGTCCGGGAGCAGGGCGGGGCCCCCGTGTACCTGTCCGACGTGGCGCTGGTGGAGGATGGCTTCGAGGACGTGCGCCGGCTGGCGCGCGTGAATGGCGATCCCGCCCAGGGCCTGGGCATCCGCAAGCAGCGCGGGGCCAACGCGGTGGCCGTGGCCGAGGGCGTGCGCGCCATGCTGGAGCAGCTGCGCACGGATCTGCCCGAGGGCATGCAGCTGGGCATCAACTTCGACTCGACGCGCTTCATCGAGGAGAGCGTGCACGAGATCGAGATCGAGCTGCTGCTGGCGTGCCTGCTGACGGCGCTGGTGTGCTGGATCTTCCTGGGCTCGCTGTCCAGCACCCTCAACGTGGTGCTGGCCATCCCCATGTCCCTGCTGGGGACGGTGGCCGTCATCTACTTCCTGGGCTTCACGCTCAACACCTTCACGCTGCTGGGGTTGGCGCTGGCGGTGGGCATCGTCGTGGATGACGCCATCATGGTGCTGGAGAACATCTACCGGCACGCGGAGATGGGGAAGGGGCGCGTGCGCGCCGCGCGCGAGGGCACCGCGGAGATCACCTTCGCGGCGCTGGCGGCCACGCTGGCGGTGGTGGCCATCTTCCTCCCCGTCATCTTCATGAAGGGGATCATCGGCAAGTTCTTCCTCCAGTTCGGCGTCACCCTGTGCGTGGCGGTGCTGCTGTCCTACCTGGAGGCCATCACGCTGGCGCCGGCGCGGTGCGCGCAGCTGCTCAAGGCCTCGCGCGAGCACCGCGGGCGGGTGGGCCAGCTGGTGGATCGCGGCTTCGAGCGGCTGGAGGGCTTCTACGGGCGGGTGCTGGGCAGGGCGCTGCGGCGGCCCTGGTGGGTGCTGGCGGGCGCGGCGGTGCTGCTGCTCGGCTCGGTGTTCGCCTTCCGCTCGCTGAAGGGCGAGTTCGTCCCCTCCCAGGATCAGAGCCGGCTGATGGTGCGCCTGCAGACGGCGGTGGGCAGCAGCCTGGACGAGACGGATCGGGCCTTCAGGCGGGCGGAGGCCTTCGTGGGCAGCCGGCCGGAGGTGCAGCGCCTCTTCGCGGTGGTGGGCGGCTTCGGCGGCGGCGCGGTGAACACGGGCATCATGTTCGTCACCCTGCGGCCCCCCGAGGAGCGCATCTCCCAGGCGGAGTTCCAGCAGGTGCTGCGCAAGGAGCTCAACTCGTACCCGGGGCTGCGCGCGGTGGTGCAGGATCTGTCCCAGAGCGGCTTCACCGCGCAGCGCGGCTTCCCGGTGGAGTTCAGCGTGCGCGGCGCGGACTGGGAGCGGCTGGTGGAGGCCAGCGCGGAGCTGCGCGAGAAGCTCCAGGCGAGCGGCAAGGTGGTGGATCTGGACACGGACTACCAGCTCGGCATGCCGGAGCTGCGCATCACGCCGGACCGCGCGCGCGCGGCGGATCTGGGGATCTCCGTCGAGTCGGTGGCCGCCACCATCAACTCGCTGGTGGGCGGGGTCCGCGTGGGCAAGTACAACACCGGCGGGCGGCGCATCGACGTGCGGCTGCGGCTGCTGGCGGATCAGCGCTCGCGGCCGGAGGATCTGTCCCGGCTCAAGGTGCGCAGCTCCAGCGGCGAGCTCGTCCCGCTCTCCTCCCTGGTGCAGCAGGAGGAGCGCCCGGCGCTGCAGGCCATCACCCGCAGGGATCGCGAGCGCGCCATCAGCCTCTTCGCCAACGTGGCGCCGGGGGCCAGCCAGGAGGAGGCGATCGCCCTGGTGGAGAAGACGGCCAGGGAGCTGCCGGGGGGCACCCGCGTGGTGCTGGGCGGCGCGAGCGTGGCCTTCCGTGAGTCCATGAGCAGCCTGGTGTTCGCGCTCATCCTGGGGATCCTCGTGGCGTACATGGTGCTCGGCTCGCAGTTCAACTCGTTCCTGCACCCGGTGACGGTGCTCACCATCCTCCCGTTGTCGGTGGCGGGCGCCGCCTTCGCCCTGGGCGCCACGGGCACCACGCTCAACATCTTCAGCATGATCGGCCTGCTGCTGCTGATGGGCATCGTGAAGAAGAACTCCATCATCCTGGTGGACTACGCCCTGCAGCAGCGCGAGCAGGGCGCGAATGCGGTGGAGGCCATGCAGCGCGCCGGCCCGGTGCGGCTGCGGCCCATCCTGATGACGTCCATCGCCACGATGATGGCGGCGGTGCCGGCCGCGCTGGCGCTGGGCGCGGGCAGCGAGACGCGTCAGCCCATGGCCATCGCCGTGCTGGGCGGCCTGTCTGTCTCCACCGTCCTCAGCCTCCTGGTCGTCCCCGCCTTCTACGTGGTGGCGGATCGCATCAAGTCGCGGCTGCTCGCACGCCAGGCACGGAGCGAGCCCGGCCATGAAGAGGTGCAGGCCAGCAAAGGGGCGATGTGATGCCCGCTCCTACATAGGGGCTGTGGCCGAAACATGGGCCTGCCGGTCTTCTCGGCGATGTTGGCCGGACCTCACCTGGAGACCTACATGAGACCCATTTCCACCCTGGCTTCGTGCCTCTTCACGCTCGCGCTGACTCTGATCGGCTGCGGCGGAGACAGCCAGGTGACGATCAAGCTCACGGACGCGCCCGGGGACTTCAAGCGCGCCGTCGTCACCATCTCCGAAGTCGAGCTGCTGGGCGAGGGGGAGAACAACCGCGTCATCCTCCTCGATCAGGCGGTGACGACCGATCTCATCACCCTGGCGAACGACACGGCGGATCTGGTGAAGGACGCCACCGTCCCGGCCGGAACCTACAAGGAGCTGCGCTTCGTCATCACCGGCGCCTTCATCGAGGTGGAGGAGGCGGACGGCAGCACGAAGATCTACGCCTCGGCGCCGGACTACGCGGGGCTGCCCGAGGGCGCCCAGGTGGCCGGCGAGCTGCAACTGCCCAGCTACGGCCAGTCCGGGCTCAAGGTGAAGATCGCCGAGCCGGTCGCCGTGGAGGGGGAGCAGAAGGTCATCCTCGTGGACTTCGACGTGGGGCAGAGCTTCGGCCGTCAAGCGGGCGGCTCGGGCCGGTGGGTGATGAGCCCCGTCATCAAGGCCGCCGACATCACCTTCAGCGGCAGCGTGACGGTGACGCTCACCCAGGGCGGCGGTGTCTCCCTGCCCACCCAGAATGGTCAGCAGCTCACCCTGGCGAACTTCCAGGCGACGCTCACCAACACGGGCAACAGCACCGAGACGCTGGCCTTCACGGACGCCAACGGTGACGGTGTCTTCGAGGCCCAGTTCAACTTCCTCATCCCCGGCGACTTCTCGGCGGGCATCGTCGGCCCCGAGGGCGTGACGTTCACCACCAACCCGACCAGCCCGGCGCCCGTGACAGTGGGCTCCGGCAAGCAGCTCAGCGTGGCGTTCACGCTGAGCTCCGCTTCGCTGCGGTAGCCTCATGGATCCGAGGCCCCTCGGATTTCTGAGGGGACTCGGGCTCCTGGCTGTCCATAGAATCAGGAGGTTGGCCCCGGGTCAGGCGCTTGCATGTCGCCACCGGGGCTTTTCCTTGTCCGAAGGGGGACACATGCGTCACGTAGCGGTGTGGGGAGCACTTCTCACGGCGGGGCTCCTGGCGGCGCCACCGGCCGAGGCCTGCGGCGGCTTCTTCTGCTCGCGGGTTCCGATCGATCAGGCGGGCGAGCGCATCGTCTTCGGGGTGCGCGACGACACCGTCGAGGCGCACATCCAGATCCAGTACCAGGGCGACGCGGAGAAGTTCTCCTGGGTGGTGCCGATGCCGGCGCTGCCCAGCCTGGACGTGGGCTCTCCGCTCATCTTCGGGTTCCTGGACAGCCGCACGCAGCCGCGCTTCCAGATCGAGTGGCAGAACTTCTGCGGCGGCGGGCCTCGGGGGGATGTCCTCATGGATGGCGACAGCGCGGGCCCACCCCAGGAGGGCAGCGCCGGTGGAGGGGGCGTGGTGGTGGTGTCCCAGCAGGAGGTGGGGCCCTATGACGCGGCCATCCTCCAGGCGAGCGAGCCCACGAAGCTGACCGACTGGCTGAGGGACAACGGGTACGATCTGACGGAGCAGGGGGCCGCGGCGCTCGAGCCGTACGTGGGGCAGGGCAACTACTTCGTCGCGCTCAAGCTGCAGCAGAACAAGCAGGTGGGGGATCTGCGGCCCATCGTCCTGCGCTTCCAGGGCAACCGGCCCTGCATCCCCATCAAGCTCACGGCGATCGCCGCGCGGCCGGACATGCCCATCATCGCGTACGTGCTGGCCAACAAGCGGGCCATCCCGGTGAACTACCGGCACGTGCTCATCAACCCCACCCGCATTGACTGGCTGCGCTTCGGGAGCAACTACGCCTCGGTGGCCACCGAGGCGGTGGACGAGGCGGGCGGCCGCGCGTTCCTCACCGAGTTCGCCGGCGCCGCGGAGCCCATCGCCCAGGGCTTCGATGCCTTCCTGCCGGACTACGACACCCTGCGGCTCTCCGGGAAGAGCCACCCCGTGGACTTCGCGGACGAGCTGCTGCGGCAGGGCTTCACGCAGGATCCCGCCATCCCGGGCATGCTGCGAAAGTACATCCCCATGCCCGCGAGCCTCGTCCAGCAGGGCGTGAAAGAGCCGCAGTTCTACAACAACCTGGCGCAGTACCGGGGCGACATTGACGCGGATCCGAACCGCCCGCCCTTCGACGTGTCCGGCTTCGTGCAGGAGATCAAGGACACCATCGTCACGCCGGCGAAGAAGTCCCTGGAGCTGCTCCAGGCGCACCCGTACCTCACCCGCCTGTACACGACGATGTCCGCCGAGGAGATGACGGTGGATCCGGACTTCGACTTCAACTCGGACGCGCCGGACGTGCCCAACCTCTACACCGTCAAGGCGACCCTCGAGTCTTGCGAGGCCAACGGCCGGGTGCGGCTCGAGCTGCCGGATGGCCGCTACTGGTACACGAACTTCAACGCGGGCCCCTTCGACCAGGGCCCCAGCTCGCTGCGCATCGAGCAGTGGTCCACGGTGGGGCCGGCCGCGATCGTCCAGGACAACAGCGGGCGGGTGAACAAGGCCCTGGAGGACGGCGGTGGCGGGGTGGGCAGCTGCGGGTGCTCCTCCACGGAGGCGGGCTCCGCGGGGCTGCTCTCGCTGTTCTTCGCCCTGTGGGGCGCGCGCCGCCGCCGCGTGAGCTGAGCGCGGGCCCGGCCGCCGGGAGCTACTTCGCGGCTCCCGGCAGGTAGGGCTTGAGCTTCTCCTCCAGCGCCTTCTTGTCCGCGAACATGACGGAGACGCCCGCGCGCATGTTGCCCTGGGGCAGGGTGATGTGCACCACCGTGGCCTCCAGCTCCGCCGTGGCCTCCGCGAAGTCCATGCAGAGGGCGACCGTGACGCGGTCCTGGATGCGCAGCGGCTTGTCCGTGAGGATGAACGCGCCGCCCATGCGCAGCTCCCGAGCATATGCGGTCTGGAGCTGCTCGGCGGTGGCGTAGTGCAGCTCGAAGGTGGCGGTGTCCTTGCTGACGATGTCCGCCACCACCTCGCCCGGGTAGAGGAAGCGCACCCCGAAGCCGCCCGGCTCCACCTGGCGCAGCTCGGGGGGCACCCGCCGGTGCCGCTGGACGATCCCCTCGAACAGCACGTAGTTCTTCGGATCCAGCTGGATCTGCAGGTGGATGCGCGAGTCGAGCGGGATCAGCTGGGTGGTGTGGATGAAGGCGCCGCCCTTGGAGATGTCGCCCGTGAAGCCCGACTTCGACAGATCCTCCGTGCCGAACCGGACCGTGTACCGCTTCTTGAACCTCCGGTGTTGCCGCTTCTCCGCCATCGAGACCTCGCGCCAGGGGGCCTGGAACCTCCCCCTTGTACTATCGCAAGTCTGCCCGGGTTGGATATTTTCGGGTGAACCAGTGCGGTAGGAGACGGGGCCGCTACTTGAGGAAGGCCTGGATCTTGGCGGCGTCCTCCTCGCCCTCCGGGCCGACGATGATGCTCTTGCCCTTGGCGATCTGCACCACCACGCGATCGCCCAGGGCGAAGGCGGCCTTCAGCTCGGGGCGGGCCTGGAGCAGCGCGAAGTAGCCCTTGGAGAGGAACTTCACCTTGAGCCGCTTGCCGGGGGTGGTGAGGGCCTCGGAGTCGATCCAGCCGCCGTCGCGGAAGATGAACGTGCGGCCCGCGGCCACGCGTACCGGCTCGCTCGCCGACGGCCCGCGCTCCTGCTCCTTCATCCGCTTCGTCGCGCGGGAGACCGCCACGCCGCTCTTGCCCTCGGCGGCGGCCATGGGCTCGGCCGGTGCCGCGGCTGGCGCGGAGCCCCTCGCGCTCCCGGTGGGCGCGGAGCCGCCGCCGAAGAGGCTGTCGAAGCTGTCATCCGCCTCCTCGGACTTCTCCGGGCTCATGGGCCGAGGCGCGGGCCGGGGCTGATCCTCCCACGGGCGCATCACGGGCGGCGGCGGCGGCCGGTTGGCCACCACCGGCGTGTCCTCCACCACGAGGTAGCTGGTGTACGGCGTGACGATGCCGAACTTCTTGCCCAGGGCCGTCACCTCGTCGCGCAGCTCCGCGCGCTCGCCGCGCAGGCGGATCTCTTCCAGCAGGAAGCCCACCTTTCGGATGGCCCACAGCCGGGGGATGAAGTCGTCCCGGGTGGCCTCGCGGGGCGCCGTGGTGCCGTAGTCGAACGTGCGCTTCTCGCCGTTCACGTAGCCGGTGAGCACCACCTTTGCGTCGCCCGGCTTGCGGTAGCGGCCCATCACCACCAGCTGCGTCCCCTTGAAGAGATCCGGCAGCTTGCGCGGGTAGAGATCGTAGGCGTCAATGGAGGACAGATCGAGCGCCAGGTCCGCCAGCACCGGGTGGCTCACCTTGTCGTAGAAGCCGGAGATCTTCGTCTCGAACTCCTTGCCGTCCCGGACGAAGTCGGAGGTGCCGTTGCCCTCGGCGGAGAGGCGATCCAGCAGCCGCGCGTTCAGATCCTCGCCGACGCCGAAGGTGAACATGCGCGTCTTCGCCTTCCGGCCTTCCCGCGCGTGCTGGGCGATGGCGCCCTCGTCCGTCTCGCCGATAGTGGGCTGGCCGTCGGTGATGAAGAGGAGCAGGTGGGGGGTGGGGGACTTGCCGTCATTGTCCTGGAGGCCGCGCACCAGCGCCTCGTCGATCGCCGTGCCGCCAATGGCCTCCAGCTGGTCCACGAAGGAGACGGCCTTGCGGATGTTCTCCTTGCTCGCGGGCTTGAGCCCCGGGAAGAGCGGCTCCACGTCCGTGGAGAAGCGCACCACGTTGAAGGTGTCCTGCGGGTTGAGCCGGGTGACGCAGTACTTGAGCGCGTCCCGGGCGATCTTCATCCGCTCCCCCTGCATGGAGCCCGAGGTGTCGATCACGAAGGTGACGCGCTTGGCGGCGACCTCGTTGGCGCTCACCTCCGTCTTCGGGGCGATGAGGGCCAGGAAGTAGCCGGGCTCGTCGGCCTGCTTGTACGTCAGCAGCGACAGCCCCACCGCCTTGTCCGAGACGGAGAAGTAGAGATCCAGATCCTTGGAGAGATCCGCGCCGCCCACCTGCTCCAGGCCCACCACGGCGCCCGTCTCGCCCCGGCGGGACACGTCCATCTGGTGCGTGGGCGAGTAGAGGCTGCGCAGCGGCGTCTTCGTGGACACCCGGGCGCTGAAGGTGAAGTCGTTCGTCGCCTTGCCGCCCACCCGCCGCCAGTCCTCGGGCTGCCCCTGGGCCGTCGCCCCGAGCGGGTAGTGGTAGTGGTAGAGGCCGCTGGAGTAGTTGAGCACCTGACTGAAGGCCAGCTCCACCTTCTGCTCGCCCCGCGCGGGCACCGGGAAGACGCGCACGCGGAACACATCCGAGTCCACGTACTCCAGCAGCCCCGGGTCCGCCAGCCGCCGGACGATGCCCTCGTAGATGCTGGTGGCCTTCTCCTTCTCGAGGATCTCGCCCCGGGTCTTCTGGCCGTTGATCCACAGGTAGAACTCGGAGAGCGCGGCGCCCTTGGGGAGCGGGAAGATGTAGTGGGCCTCGAGCTGCGAGGGGCCGTCGTTCTGGAACGTCTGCTCCACCCGGGTGACGGCCGTGCCGTCCTGGATCTCCACCCGCACGCGCTGGCTCTTGATGGCCAGTGGCCGCGCGTTCGGCGTGGTGGGCAGCAGCATGCCCTGCGCCGAGGCGAGCAGGGGCACCAGGGAGGCAGCGATCAGCAGCAGGCGGTGGGGGGCGTTCACGGCGGTTTGTCTCCTCATGGAACCCGAGGACTTCTTCAACGCGCGAGCCTTCAGCGCGGTCTACCTACATCAGCGTCTATCATCAGCGACCCCCTGGTCCGCGGGAGCTGATGAAGCGGGCGCGGCGCTATCAACGCACCCGCCGCGAATAGAATCCAGCGCCGGATCTTCGCGCTATGGTGGGCGACATGAGCCAGCCAATCTGGGGAGGAAGGAGCCCTGCCTGGAGCAGGACCTGGGGCCTCGTGGGGTTCCTGTGGCTGATCACGGCCCCCGAGGCGCTGGCGGAGCGCCGCACGATCAATCCGGACACGCAGCTCTCCCTGGAGCTCACCGTGAAGGGCGCCACCACCTGCATCGTCGTGCCCCAGGAGCTGTACGATCCCCAGGTGTGCGAGGGGATCCCCCGGAGCGAAGTGGCGACCCCCCCGGCGGGCGCCCAGGGCGTGCGCGCGGTGGCCATCCTGAGGCAGGACACCGGCGGCGTCGTCCTCACGGTGGCGAGCATCCACCGGCCGGGGATCGGCCAGATGCATGAGCAGCAGATCCACAGCTTCATCCAGAGCACGATGAAGCGGCTGTCCGGGGAGCTGGGGGCTCCGACGCACGCGGTGGATGGGGCCGCCCAGAAGCCCTTCACCGTGCAGCAGGTGGGCGGCGTCCCCGTGGTCCGTTGGGAGTACACGGCGGATCTTCCGGACACGGATCCGCGGGCGAACACCGCCAGCGCGGTGGTCTACCTGGTGCCTTCGATCGACGCGCTCGACATCATCTCCCTCAACACCCACCGGCAGAACCTGGAGGCGACCCGCGGCTTCGGCGAACAGGTGATCTCCACGCTGCGCGTCCCGCTGACCATCGACGCGGAGGCGTTCGGCGACGACATGATCTGGGCGCTCGGAGCCAAGGTCGGGATGGTCCTCATTCCCGTGGTGCTCGTGCTAGGGGGCGGGGTGTGGCTGTGGCGGCGTGCCAGGCGGGCGAGCTGAACGCTCCGTGAAGAGAGAGCGACACTGTCAGCCCGGAAGGGAGTAGGGTGGAGGGTGGCACTTCCATCCCCGAGCCCGCCCTTGAACGGACAGACCGAGCACCGCATCGCCCTCTTCCTCGACTTCGAGAACCTCGTCACCAATACCGGCATCAGCGCGGCGGGCTTCGATCTGCAGCCCTCGCTCGATCGGCTGCTGGAGAAAGGCAAGGTGGTCTTCCGCCGCGCCTACTGCGACTGGTCCCGCTTCTCGGAGGCCAAGGCGCGCCTGCACGAGCACGGCGTGGAGCTGCTCGACGTGCCGCCCTCCACTCGCGCGGGGAAGAACGGCGCGGACATGCGCCTCGTCATCGACGCGCTGGAGCTGTGCTACGCGCGCGAGCACATCGACACCTTCGTCATCGGCTCCGGAGACAGCGACTTCTGCCCGCTGGCCTACAAGCTGCGCGAGAATGGCCGCACCGTGATCGGCCTGGCGGTGAAGGGCTCCACCTCGCCGCTCTTCGTGAAGGCGTGCGATGAGTTCCTCTACCTGCGCCCCAAGCAGGCTCGCGGGGAGAAGGACAAGGGTGACTCCGTCAGCGCCGAGGAGCCTGCTCGCGGCTCGCGCTCCGGGCACCGCGGCAAGGGGCAGGGTGAGAAGGGCGGGGAGCGCGAGGCCTCCGGTGGGGGCAAGAGCCGGCCCAAGGTGCCGGAGATCGCCCGCTCGGTGGTCAAGCGCCTGCTCGGGAGCGCGGCAGGTCCGATCAACCCGTCCCTCATCAAGGAGACGATCGTCCGCAAGGAGCCGGACTTCGACGAGCGCGATCACGGCTTCCCGACGTTCGCGCGCATGCTCGAGGCGATGGAGCAAGAGGGGATCCTCAAGCGGCAGCAGCAGGGCCGGCAGTGGTACGTGGTGACGCCGGAGGCGCCCCCGGCGCGTGGCGGGCACGCGAAGCGCGGCGCGGCCACGGAGGAGGACGAGGCCGAGGAGCTGGAGTCCTACCCGGATCCCGAGGACCTGGAGGGATAGCGGAGGACGGCGCGGAGTCCGGGGCTTTACTGCGGAAGGTCGTCCAGGACTTCCGCGAGGCGGGTGGCCGTCAGGGCCTTGTCGAACCACCGATCGAGGGTGGCCATCTCCGTGCACGTCAGGATTCGCTGCCGGGCCTTCTCATCCACGGGCACGCCCCGCGCGGAGAGAATCCGCAGCACATCCTCGGCCCGAGCCTTGGCCAGTCCCTCGGCCTGCCCCTCAGCCCGCCCCTCAATCCTGCCGCGCTGACGTCCCTTCTCGATGAGCTCTTCGCTCCAGGTTGCCATCAGTTCCTCCGCGCGCTGCGCACCTGCCACTGAAACTAACACGTCCACTGTCGCTCCTCGCGCGGCTTTGTCCCCGACGAGAAGCAGATAGTGGACTACCGTGCGAAACTCCTCGAAGCCGTTGGGGGCCGCCTCCACCTGGGCGAAGAGCGCCGTCCAGTCAGGAAGCCGCTCCGCCAGATCTTCGGTGCGCCCGTAGCGCAGCGCCAGGAGCGCCAGGCGGACCAGGGGAGGACCGGGGCGCTCCATCAGGCTCTCCGCGCGCTCGACCGTCAGATCATCCACCTGATACTCGAAGCGCGGCACCAGCGTTCTCCAGCGCTCCGGGAGCACGCCCTCGTCAGGCATTTCGAAGAGCTCCTCGACCTGGCGCGGAGCAGTCCAGGAGCCTTCCGGCCCGTGGTACAGCACCAGAGGGAGGATGATCGGCAGCTGAGTGCTTTCCGGGTGATCGAGTCGCCATCGCTCCAGCTGGCGCACCACGTAGCGCAGCATGCGCAAGGCCATCCACCTGTCCACCGAGGACTGGTGCTCTATCAACACGTAGAAGAGCAAAGAGCCCCCGCCGCGCAGATGAGCCGAGAAGAGCAGATCGCTCTCGGTCTCCCGCAACTGCGTGTCCACCACGGAGCCTGGCTCTCGCCGCAGGGTGGACCAGTCCACCCGGGAGACGAGCTCCGGGGGCAATGCAGCGCGCAGCTCGGCGGCGGCCCGCTCGGGCTGGCCGAAGGTGAAGCGGACGAAGAGATCGTGAGGGCCGGACATGGCCAGCGGCCCTCAAGCACAATGCGGGCCAAGGCCGCCTCGCAGGGAGCCAACTGAGCAGAGGTGTCCGGTGAGTGCTTCTACCGTCCGAAACGGGAGACGGTTCTCCTGGCTTCAGGAAGGCATCAGCCCGTCAGGTGATGCCTTCCCAAGATCATGCCGCCTGCGCCTTGCCGACGGCGGCCAGCAGCGCGTCGATGGACTTGCGCGCGTCTCCGAAGAGCATGCGCGTGTTGTCCAGCAGGAACAGTGGGTTCTCCACGCCGGCGTACCCCGCCGCCATGCCGCGCTTGAGCACCACCACCAGCTTGGACTTCCACACCTCCAGCACGGGCATCCCGTAGATCGGGCTGGAGGGATCATCCAGCGCGCCCGGGTTGACGATGTCGTTGGCGCCGATGACGAGCACCACGTCCGTGCTCGCGAAGTCGTGGTTGATGTGCTCCATCTCCTGCACGATGTCGTAAGGCACGCCGGCCTCGGCGAGCAGTACGTTCATGTGCCCCGGGAGCCGGCCGGCCACCGGGTGGATCGCGAAGCGGACGGTGACGCCCTTCTCGCGCAGCCCACGGGTGAGATCCTCCACCGCGTTCTGCGCGCGCGCCACCGCCATGCCGTAGCCCGGCACGATGATGACGTTCCTGGCCGAGCGCAGCCGCGCGGCCGTCTCGTCCGCGGAGATCTCCCGCACCTCGCCGGAGCGCGGCGCCTCGGAGGTCTTCACGTCGCCGGTGCCGAAGCCGCCGAAGACGACGTTGAGGATGGAGCGGTTCATCGCGCGGCACATGATGATGGACAGGATCGCGCCGCTGGCGCCCACCAGCGCCCCGGTGACGATGAGCAGATCGTTGGAGAGCACGAAGCCCGCCGCCGCCGCCGCCCACCCCGAGTAGCTGTTGAGCAGCGACACCACCACCGGCATGTCCGCGCCGCCAATGGCCATCACCAGGTGGATGCCCAGCAGGCCCGCCAGCACCGTCATCACCAGCAGCCACACCAACCCCTCGCCGGGCCCGCTGGTGGCCACGAAGGGCACCGCCAGGCCGACGATCCCCGCGGCGATGCCCGCGTTGATCAGGTGACGGCCCGGCAGCAGCAGCGGCTTGCCGGAGAGGCTCCCGCGCAGCTTCGCCCAGGCGATGATGGAGCCGGTGAAGGTGAGCGCGCCCACGGCCACTCCCACCCAGATCTCCACCATGGCCACCGTGTGGGCCGCGCCCGTCAGCTCATGCGAGCCCGCGCGGGGCGCCAGGTAGGAGGAGACGCCCACCAGCACGGCGGCCAGCCCCACGAAGCTGTGGAGGATGGCGACCAGCTCCGGCATGCCCGTCATCTCCACCCGCCGAGCGAGCACGCCGCCGATGACCGAGCCGACGAGCACCGAGCCGATGAGCAGCGGCAGCCCGGCGCCGATCGTGCCCCCGTTGGAGATCAGCCAGGTGACGCCGGCCACGCCCACGGCCAGCGCCATGCCGAGCATGCCGTACAGGTTGCCGCGCGCCGCGGTCTCCTGCTTGGAGAGGCCGCCGAGGCTGCGGATGAAGAGCACGCCCGACAGGAGGTAGGCGATGGAGGTGACGCCGTTCATGCGCCACCTCCGGGGTTCTTTCGGAACATCTTGAGCATGCGTTGGGTGACCAGGAAGCCGCCGGCGATGTTGATGGCGGCCACGAGCACGGCGATCGCGCCCAGGATGGAGGCCAGATCGATGTCGGTGCCTATCTGCAGCATGCCGCCGATGATGATGATGCCGCTGATCGCGTTGGTGACGCTCATCAGCGGCGTGTGCAGGGCGGGCGAGACGCTCCAGATCACCTGCCAGCCGACGAAGCAGGCCAGGATGAAGACGGTGAAGTGCTTGAGGAAGTCCTCGGGGGCGAAGCGCCCCAGGATGAACAGGAGGCCGATGATCAGCAGGCCACCGATGGTCGTCCCCCAGGCGTGACGCGAGGGCGCCATGATGGCGTGCTGCTGAGGCCGGGCGTCCGCGGGCGGCGGCTTCGGGGCCGGCTTGGGCGGCGCGGCGGGGGTGGGATCCTTGCGCGGCGGCGGAGGCAGCACCTCGCCTCCGTGGGTGACGAGCGCCGGCCGCACCACGTCATTCTCCAGATCGACGCGGAACTTCTCGCCGGCCCCCATCTCGGTGATCAGGTGGACGAGGTTGTTGGCGAAGAACCGGCTGGCGGTGCCGGCCATGCGGCTGGCCAGATCGGTGAAGCCGATGATCTGCACCCCGTTGAACTCGATGACTTCGCCCGGCTTGCACAGCTCGCAGTTGCCGCCCTGCTCGGCGGCCATGTCCACGATGATGGAGCCGGGCTTGAGCTTCTCCACCACGTCCCGCGGCAGGAGGATGGGCGCGCGCGTGCCGGGCACCAGCGCGGTGGTGATGAGGATGTCCACCTCGGCGGCCTGCTTGCGGAACAGGGCCATCTCCGCCTCGATGAACTCCTTGCTCATCGTCTTGGCGTAGCCGCCCCCACCGTCACCGCTCTCCTGGATGTCCACCTGGAGGAAGGCGGCGCCGAGGCTCTCCACCTGCTCACGCGCGGCGGCGCGCACGTCGAACGCGCGCACCTCCGCGCCCAGCGATCGGGCCGCGGCGATGGCGGCCAGCCCCGCGACGCCCGCGCCGATGATGAGCACGCGGGCCGGTGGGGTGGCGCCCGCGGCGGTGATCTGCGGACCGAAGAAGCCCTGGTAGTGCTGCGCGGCCTCGATGACGGCGCGATAGCCGGCCAGGTTCGCCATGGAGCTGAGCACGTCCATCTTCTGGGCGCGCGTCACCCGGGGGATGCGCTCCAGCGCGATGGCCGACAGCTTCATCGACTGGAGGACCGGGGGCAGCTCCGGGTTGCGCTCGGGCTGGAGCAGCGAGATGAGCGTGGTGCCAGGGCGCGCCCGCGAGGCCTCATCCGGGGTGGGCGGCCGGACCTTCACGACGACGTCGGCGGCCTTCCAGAGGGCGTCGGCCGTGTCAGCGAGGGTGGCGCCCGCCTCGACGTATGCGTCATCGAGGATGCCGGAGTCGGCGCCAGCGCCCTTCTCGACCTGGACCTCGAAGCCCAGCTCGCGAAGCTTGCGGATGGACTCGGGGGTGGCGGCGACACGCCGCTCACCTGGGAGGATCTCTCGTGGAACTCCAATACGAATTGCCGGCCTCCTTGCCGAGGGGTGCGCGGAAGATAGCCGCAAAGGGCGGCAACCCCTACGAGAGAACAACCCTACGGGTTCCAACGAGCCCGGCTGCTCCTGGGGCTGGCACCCCGCCAGGTGGCGCGGGGGAGCGTCCGGTGGGCCTGAGGGGTTGGGAGGAGGCGGGCAGGCGCTCCTTATGTATGGAGCGGGCGGGCGGTGATTGCATCAGCCCCCCGGAGCACTAAGCTGCACCGCTGGGAAGTCATGGACATCGTCAAGGATACCGCCCTGGAAGTGGGCTACCTGGTCTGGCAGGTGCGTCCGCCGAGACCTTCATTGACGGTCGTCGCCAAGGCCACGTTCGCGCTCGTCCCGGGAGGGACCTGCGCACTGGCGGAGGAGCAGCACCCGGTCAGCGGGCCTGTCTTCCTTGAAGACGATCCGCTGAAGAGCATGCGCCTGGACACGGATCTCGCCGTCTGGAAGATCCGAGGGGAGTGCTTCCTCGCGGGGACGTGCTACCCGCCCGGCGGAAAGCCCACGCAGACCTCCGCGGTGTCCTTCCAGGTGGGCAAGGTGTCCAAGGCGCTGGCCATCTTCGGGGACCGCACCTGGGGGAGCCTGGGCGTGCTGAGCGCGCCCAAGCCCTTCACCTCCATGCCCCTGCACTACGAGCGCAGCTTCGGCGGGCCGAAGAACGACGCCAACCCGCTGGGCAGCCCGGTCCCCAACATCGAGGATCCGCGCGAGCTCATCACCTCGCCGCGCTCACGCCCGAAGCCGGCCGGCGCCTTCCCCATCCCTCCGGACTGGAAGAGTCGGATCAAGCGGGCGGGCCGCTATGACAAGAAGTGGCTCACCCAGCGCTGGCCCTACTTCCCCGAGGACTTCGACGGGAGCTTCTTCAACGCCGCCCCCGAGGATCAGTGGATCGAGGGCTTCTGGAGGGGAGACGAGGAGC
Organism: Myxococcaceae bacterium; assembly: GCA_016926755.1. Classification (GTDB taxonomy): domain Bacteria; phylum Myxococcota; class Myxococcia; order Myxococcales; family Myxococcaceae; genus Hyalangium. The sequence continues at coordinate 36,397 of JAFGNZ010000003.1, forward strand.
TCGTCCTTCAGAACCTTCACCCTCAACACCTGACGCTGCGCACGCGGCTGCCCGGCCTGAGCGCCCGGGCCTTCCTGGTGGAGAAGGGCGCCGGGTTCCGTGAGGTCCCCCTGCGCCTGGACACGATCACGGTGGACGCGGACGCGGGCCTCGCCCTGGTGCTCTGGCGCGGCATGGTCGAGGTGAAGACGGAGTCCCTGGACGAGGTGGACTTCCTCTACCTGGCGCAGGAGCCGCTGGGCGCGCCCCTCGCCCAGGAGGCCCACCAGGCCCGCTTCGAGCAGAAGCTGGCGGAGCGGGCGAAGGAGGACGAGGACTTCGAGCCCGAGGCCCCTCCGCCCTCGCCCCCCGCCGTGGCCGCCGCGCCCCCGCCGCAGGCAGCGCCCGCCACCCTCGATCCCGCGGAGCTCGAGGCGAAGCTGAGGAAGCTGATCAATCCCCCGCCACCGAAGAAGGTGGATCCCAAGGCCATCCCTCCCGCGGACGAGAGCGCCGAGAAGCTGCGGGCGGCCTTCGCGGCGGTGGGGCTGGCGAACAGCAAGGAAGTCGAGGCGTTCCTCGCGGAGCTCGCGGCCGAGGAGACCACCCAGATCGTGCGCCACCTGGGGCTGGAGGAGCCTCGTGAGCGGCTGTTGAAGCGCTTGAAGGCGCGGCAGCCCGTGGCGGGCGAGGACTGGAGCGGCGCCGATCTCTCGGGGCTGGATCTGCGCCGAGTCGATCTGACGGGGGCGATCCTCCAGGGGTGCTCGCTGCGTGAGGCGAAGCTGGATGAGGCGAAGCTGGAGGGCGCCGTCCTCGCTGGCGCGGATCTGTCACGGGCGAGCTTGCGTGGGGCCTGCCTCGATGGCGCCGATCTCACCCAGGCGCGCGCCACCTCCGCGCACTTCGAGGAGGCGAGCCTCGAGGATGCCACCCTGAGCGGGGGGGACTTCTCCGGGGCCTCCTTCCAGAAGGCGAAGTGCGCGCGCGCGCAGCTCGTCGAGGCGCGCCTGCCCAAGGTGGACTTGAGGGAGGCCTGCCTCGACGAGGCGGATCTCTCGGGCGCCCTGCTGGAGGAGGCTCGGCTCGACGGGGCGAGCCTGAAGGACGCGGATCTGGCGGGGGCGGATGCCTCTCGCGCCAGCTTCGACGGCGCCAACCTGACCCTGCTCCGGGCCTCACCGGGGGTGCGCATGGCCCGGGCGTCCTTCAAGCGCGTTCAAGCGGCGAAGTCCCGCTGGGGTGGGGCGCTCCTGGACGAGGCGGACTTCAGCTTCTCCGAGCTGGAGCGGGCGGACTTCAGCGGCGCCTCGCTGGTGAAGGCCCGCCTCAATGGGTGCAACGTGCCGCACGCCCGGTTCGCCAGCGCCCGGCTGGTGGGCGCGTCGATGCTCAAGGCCAACGTCTTCGAGGGGCTCTTCGAGGCCGCGGATCTGTCCCACGCCGATCTGCGAGGCGCCAACCTCTTTGGCGCCGAGTTCTGGAAGGCGCAGACGTCCTCCACGCGGCTGGAGCTGGCCATCCTCACCCGCACCAAGCTGGCGGACCGTGCCCCATGAAGATCTTGAAGACGGTGGAGGAGATCACCCGGGCGTGTGAGGGCGAGGGGCTGCGCGAGGTGCTGATCCGGGGCGTGAGCCTGGCCGGCTACTCCTTCGCCTCTCGCCCCCTGGTCCGCGTGCGCTTCGAGGAGGTGGATCTGCGCGGCGCCAGCTTCACCGAGGCCCAGCTCGTGGAGGTCGTCTTCCAGGGGGGGAACCTGCGCGAGGCGGACTTCTCCAGGGCCCTGCTCCACGCCGTGGAGCTGGCGGGCGAGGGCGCGCGGCGGGTGGACGCCACGGGAGCGCGCTTTACAGGAGTGGATCTCAACAAGGCCCGCCTGGGGGGCGCCTGCCTGGCGGGCGCGCACCTGGAGAACGCGCTGCTGACGGACGTGGATCTCACCCGGAGCGAGCTGACGGGCGCGCTGCTCACGGGCGCGGACCTGTCGGGGGCGAAGCTGGTGGAGGCGCGGGCCGAGGGCGCGGACTTTCGCGGCGCGGTGCTCCACGGCGCGAACCTGGAGCGGGGGCGCTTCGACAAGGCCTGCTTCGCCGAGGCCCGCCTCACCGCCTGCAACGTGAAGGGCGCCGCCCTGGAAGGGGCCGATCTGGAGGGCGCCGATCTGAAGGAGACCGCGCTCTCCGAGGCCGCCAGCCTGTCCACCCGGCTCGCCCGCGCGCGGCTGGCGAAGGTGAAGCTCGCCCGGCGCTCCCTGGCGGGAGCCGTGCTGGCGGGCGCGGACCTGCGGGGCGCGGATCTGCGAGAGGCGGTGCTGGAGCGGGCGGATCTCTCCGGGGCACTGCTCGACGGGGCCGACCTGGGAGGCGCGCGCCTGGATGGCGCGGACCTTCGTAATGCCTCCGCGGTGGGGGCTCGCCTCGAGCAGGCCTCGCTGCGGCGGGCGCGGCTGGAGGGCGCGCAGGTGACGGGCGCGAACTTCCAGGGCGCCACGCTCACGGGCGCCACGCTGGAGGGCTGCAAGCTGGAGTCCGCGGATCTCCGCCAGGCTCGGCTCGAGGGGGTGAAGCTGACCCAGCTCGCTCTGCAAGGCGCGAACCTGGAGGGCATGGATCTGCGCGGGCTGGATCTCTCCGAGAGCGATCTGACGGGCGCGCGGCTGATGGGGGCGCGGCTGGAAGGGGCGCAGCTCCGGGAGACGCTCCTCGCGGAGGCCTCGCTGGGCAAGGCGCAGCTGGTGGGCGCGCGGCTGATCGGCGCGCTGCTGGAAGGGGCGGATCTGAAGGAAGCCAACCTGGAGAAGGCCGACCTGGAGAGCGCGCAGCTCGCGGGGGCGGAGCTGGCCCGGGCCCGGCTGGTGGACGCGAAGCTGGTCGGGGCCGACATGGATGGCGCCGATCTGGAGGGGACCCTGCTCCAGGGCGCGGATCTCACCCGCTGCAGCATGGTGGGGGCCCGCGCCGCGCGGCAGGACTTCTCCCGCTGCGAGCTCACCGACGTGGATCTGTCCAAGGCCGATCTCACCGCGGCGAACCTCTCCTTCGTCTCCGGCAAGCAGGCCAACTTCTCCGGAGCCGACCTGACGGAGGCGCGGCTGCGCGAGGCGCGGCTGCGCTCGGCCGACTTCTCCCGGGCGAAGCTGGAGCGGGCGGATCTGTCCCAGGCCGATCTGTGGCAGGCCCACTTCCGGCATGCCATGGCGCTCAAGGCCTCCTTTGCCCGCTGCCGCCTGGACAAGGCCCTGTTCATCCACGCGGATCTGCGCAGCGCGAACCTCTCCCACATCCAGGCACCCGGTGCCGACTTCTCCCATGCCAGACTGGATCTGGCGGACTTCACCTCGGCCCATCTCGAGGGTGGGAAGCTGCACCGGGTGACGGAGGCCGGGACACGCTGGACGCAGGCGGTGCTGACGGACGTGGAGCGGACCGACCCGGCCCTGGCCGCCGCGGAGGACTTCAAACCTGGAGGGTCGGGTGGAGGCGCGCCGGCCCGGTGAGCCATCGCGATAATTTTCGCGTGGGGTTGCCTCCTGCCAGACGAATCCAGGAGACTCGGGAGACGCCATGCCGCTGCCCCAACACGATCATTCAGAGCACGCCTCGCCTTCGGAGCCCACCTCGGCGCTGAGCCCCGCCACGGTGAAGTCGGTGTCACACGGCCGCGTCTGGTTGGAGGTGGAGGGGCAGCCTCCCGTCTCCGCGCTGGTCGCGGTGCCGGCCCCCTACGCTCCTCGCGCCGGGGACTCCGTGCTCGTGGCGCCCGGCCATGGGGGCGAGCGCTACGTGGTGGGCGTCCTCGTGGCGCTGCGTGAGGCCACCCCGCCGCTGGTGCTCCAGGACGGGACGAGCGCCGCCGTCACGCAGGGGCCCGAGGGCGAGGTGCTCTCGGTGAGGGATCCCACCGGGCGGCTCGTCTTCGAGCACCACGCCGCGGCCCACCGCAGCGTCGTGCACGCCACGGGCAACCTGGAGCTGCGCGCGGACGAGGGTGGCATCCTGCTCTCGGCGCGGGACGCCGTGCGCGTGCACAGCGAGCGCGAGCTGCGGCTCGAGTCGGATCACGCGGTGAGGCTGGGCACGACGCCGGCAGGTGAGCGCCCCGCCTCCTCGCTGGCGATGGACGCGCGGGGCACCCGGCTGGACACGCCGCACCTGGAGGCGCGCGCGGACACGGCCCGGGCGGAGCTGGAGGAGGCCTCGCTCACCGCGCGGGCCCTCAGCACCACCTGCCAGACGGCGCGCCACGCGGTGGACGTGCTGGAGGTGAAGGCCGGCCGCATCCTCGAGCACGCGGAGAACGTCTACCGCGAGGTGAAGGATCTGGCGCAGACGCGTGCGGGCCGCGTGCGCCTGTTCGCCGAGGCCTCCTTCCACCTCTTCGGCCGCCGCACGCTCTTCAAGGCCAAGGAAGATCTCAAGCTCAAGGCGGACAAGATCCACCTGGCGTGAGGCCCACGGGCCCCAGGTGCTCACCCTCTCAGGAGCAGCGCACATGTTTCCAGCTTCAACCAAGGGGGGAGGGATGTGCTTCGCCTTCCCCAACGTCTGCAAGACGCCCGCGGCCCCCTCGCCCATCCCCATCCCGTACCCGAGCATCGGCCAGTGCTCCGGCGCCAACGGGGACACCTGCACCCAGAAGGTGAAGATCCTCAACAAGCCGGTGATCCACAAGAGCTCGGAGATCTCCTCCACCAATGGAGATCAGGCCGGCACGCTCAAGGGCCTGGTGTCCTCGACCACCGGCGACAAGGCCACCTACAAGACGTCCGTCAGCAAGGTGCTGGTGGAGGGCAACGAGATCGTCACCCACCTGAAGATGGCGGCGCAGAACGGCTCGAACGCCAACTCGCCCCCGGGGACCCAGGTGGCCCCCAGCCAGATGAAGGTCATCGTCGCACCGTGATCCGGAGCCCCCATTGGCCGAGACTGCTTCTGAAAGCGAAGTGGTGTTCATCTCCTCCGCCCTCGGGCCGGGAGAGCTGTTGCTGGAGCGCATGAGCGGCCGCGAGGCCCTCAGCGAGCTGTACTCGTTCGAGCTGTGGCTGGCGGGGGAGGGCGAGGCGGCGCTGGCCGCCGACACCCTGCAGGACGTGCTGGCGGGCACCGTGGGCATCGCCTTTGGCAACGGGCACGAGTACCCGCTGTGGGGTGTGCTCCGCGAGATCGAGATGGTGGCGCGCGACGACGGGCAGGCCCCGCTCTACCGCGCGGTGATGGTGCCGCGGCTCTGGTACACCACGCTGACGGTCCGCTCGCGCGTGTACCAGGATCTGAGCGTGCCAGACATCGTCGCCACCGTGCTGAAGGACTCCGGCATGGAGGACTCCCACTTCGAGCTGCGCGTGGAGGGCTCCTACTCCAAGCGCGAGTACGTGGTGCAGTACCAGGAGTCGGACTACCAGTTCATCTGCCGCCTGCTGGAGTACGAGGGCATCTCCTTCTTCTTCGAGCACACCTCGGACGGCGAGAAGGTGGTGTTCACGGACGCGAACGCCAACTTCAGCGCGCCGGCGGGCTACGAGCAGATCCCGTACCTGCCGCGGGAGGGCACCACGGATCAGGGAGAGTCCGCCTGGTCCGTCTCGTACCGCGCGCACATGGTGCCCCAGCAGGTGACGCTGCGCGACTACAACTGGCGCACGCCGAGCGTGCCCCTGCTGGCCCAGCAGAAGGTGGACAGCCAGGGCCGCGGGTTGCAGATGTACTACGGGGAGCACTTCCGGGACGCCGGGGAGGGCAAGCGGCTGGCCAAGGTGCGCGCCGAGGAGCTGGCGGCGCGCCGCGAGGTGTACACGGGCAACAGCCGCGTGCGGGCGCTGCGCGGCGGGCAGCTCTTCGAGCTGATGGGGCACCCGCTGGGCCAGTTCGACCAGCGCTACCTGGTGACCGAGGTGACGCACCAGGTGGATCAGCAGCGCGTCTCCGGCGAGAGCGGCGCGGCGCAGGGGACGCATGGGTACACCAACGCGTGGCTGGCCATCCCGGCCGGAGTGCCCTTCCGCCCGGAGCGGCGCACCCCCAAGCCGCGGGTGATGGGGATCGTCAACGCCGTGGTGGACGGCACCGTGAACGGCGCGGCCGCCCCCATTGACGAGCTGGGGCGCTACAAGGTGCTGCTGCCCTTCGACGTCTCGGGGAAGGCGGGCGGCAAGGCCTCGCGGTGGATCCGCATGGTGCAGACGGCCAGCGGCTCCGGCTACGGCATGCACTTCCCGCTGCACGTGGGCACCGAGGTGGCCATCGCCCACACCAACGGGGATCCGGATCGCCCCATCATCGTCGGCTCCGTGCCCAACCCGGAGACGCTCACCCCGGTGATCTCGGACAACGCCACGCAGAGCGTCATCCGCACGCGCGCCGGCATCCACATCGAGTTCGAGGACGACGCCTGAGCGTCTGCTCCCTCTAGAGGATCCCGATCATGCCCCCTCGCCCGACTCGCTACGACCAGCAGCAGGATCAGCAGAACCAGCAGGCGAACCAGCAGCAGAATGAGCAGATCCAGAACCTGCAGAACAGGCTGACGGGCGTCGAGTCCAACGTCGTCGAGCAGGGCGGGCAGGCCTCCACGCTGCAGCGGCTGCGGATCCACATCCCCACCCCGTACACCCACTTCCTGCTGGGCCAGCGCGCCACGAGCAACCCCGCATTCGGCTACACGGGCGTGTCGCTCCAGACGGACGAGAACTTCTTCTTCGACATCAAGAAGGCGTCGGTCTTCCAGAGCGAGAAGTTCATCCTGCTGCAGACGAAGGACATCTGGCAGCAGGTGGCCCAGCACCTCATGGAGCTGAGCTCCCCCACGGCGGTGAAGGTGGTGGGCGGCCAGGTGTTCCTGGGGGCCATCCCTTCGCCCACCCCGCCGAAGTTCAACCCCAACAACGGCGAGGAGCTGAAGTCCGTTGACCCGAACAACCTGCAGCCCCTGATGGAGCAGGTGCTGAAGTCGGCGGGCACCTGGGACACGGTGGCCACCATCCTGGGCATCCTCCACTCGAGCGTCTTCCTCACGACGCCCGACTCCACCCTCAACTCGTGGCTGCCGTTCCTCGAGAGCCTCTATGGCATCGGCAAGGATGCCTTCGGGATGCGCCCCGACTCCGGCGCGGCCGCGCCCTCGAAGGACGTGAGCATCTACGGGCACAGCGGCGTGAGCGTGCTGACGCCCGCCAACCTCATGTTCACCGCCGAGGGGGACGTGAAGTCCTTCGCGGGCGGGGACACGGGCATCACCAGCAAGAAGTACAGCACGTTGCAGGCGGGCATCGGCGCGAAGTGCTTCGGCGGCTTCAAGGCCTCCGTGGAGGCGGGCCTCTACGCGGAGGTGAAGGCGGCGAGCACGGTGGGCGTCGCGTCCCTCCGGGGCACGGCGGAGCTCAAGGGCAAGCAGATCGAGATCGGGGCCGACACGCCCAACCTGGCCCAGGTCGCCACCCAGGAGATCAACCTGGAGGCGACGAAGAAGATCCACGCCAAGGCGGGGGAGGAGATCCACCTGGAGGCCGGCGAGGAGGCCCTCGTCGAGACCAAGAAGGCCAAGATCAAGACGGAGGAGTCCGTCCAGATCCAGGTGGGCGACTACTGCATCGAGGTCACGACCAAGGGCATCAAGATCGGCAAGGGCAGCAACGGCACGCCGTCCGATCCGGTGATCACCGTTGAAGGGGACACCATCACCCTCAACTCCAGCGGGATGGGCGTGATGGTCAACAAGAGCCGCGTGCACCTGGGGAAGAAGGGCGATCACCTGACCATCACGGACACGGGCACCGTCATGCTCAAGGGCAAGACGGTCAAGCTGGGGTGATGCTCTCGTCCATGGAAGCAACCGCGTGCGTCGTCTGCGGGGCGCGCCTCACGGAGGCGCGGTGCGGGGCCTGCGGGGCGGCGGCTCGGCCCGGGGGCTACGAGGTGCGGCGGTTGATCGCGCGGACACCGCACAGCCGCGTGTACCTGGCGCGGGCCCCCGGGGGACAGGAGGTGGCGCTCAAGGAGCTGCTCTTCGCGCAGGTCCCCGATGCCCAAGAGCTGGACGCCTTCGAGCGCGAGGCCCGGCTCCTCGAGGCGCTCTCGCACCCGCGCATTCCCCGGCTGCTGGGGCACTTCCAGGAGGGAGAGGGGGCCTCGCTGCGGCTCTACATGGCCTCCGAGTACATCTCCGGGGAGACGCTGCTGGAGCGGCTGGGCCACCACACCTTCAGCGAGCGGGAGGCGCAGGACATCGGCCGCCAGGTGCTCGACATCCTGGTGTACCTGCACGGGCGCACGCCGCGTGTCCTCCACCGGGACCTCAAGCCCGCCAACCTCATCCGCCGGCCGGATGGCACGCTCGTCCTCGTGGACTTCGGCGCCGCGCGAGAGGCCGCGCAGGGCGCCACGGCGGGCGCCACACTGGTGGGAACCTTCGGCTACATGCCCCTGGAGCAGTTCGGCGGCACGGTGGATGTCACCAGCGATCTGTACGCGCTGGGCGCCACGCTGGTGCACCTGCTGGGCCGTACGCCCCCCGCGGAGCACTTCCGGCCGGACGAGGGGCTCGATCTGGCGCACCTGGAGGCGCCCACCTTGCGGCCCTGGCTCCGGAAGCTGACCGCGCTGCGGCCCTCGGATCGGTACTCCAGCGCCGCGCTCGCGCGCCAGGCCCTGGACGCGCTCCGGCCTGGCGGGCAGCCGGTGCACTCGGAGGAGGTGGCGGCCACCCCCCCCTCGGCGGCGGTACCGGCAGCGCTGGCCCGGCTCGCGCACGAGGCCCAGGCGGCGCGCGCGGCCACGGCGGAGGCGCGGGGACGCTCGGAGCAGCGGGTGCTGAATGCGGCGGAGGCGAAGGTCCGGGAGCAGGAGCGGTGCAGGGCCCGGCACGAGGATGACCGGCTCACCCTGCTGGACTTCTACCGGATGGCCAGCCACTGGGCGACGACTCCCTCAGCGCTGCCCCTGCTCAGCTTCTTCTCGGGCGGGGGCGTCTACCTCGTCATCAGCACCTTCAAGCTCATGCAGCTCCCCAACCTGGAGACGCGCGCGGGGCTGCTGCTCGTCCTGGCGCTGATCGCCGCGGCCTTCGTGGGGGTGGGCGGGCCGCTGCTGCTCCGCGCCTGGCGGTGGAGGAGGGCCTTCCGGCGGCTGCCCTTCGCGCTGGAGGGGCTGGGGCAGGTGGTGCATCGCGCGGATGGGGAGTGGACCCGGTTCACCCGGTGCTCGCTGCGGCTGATCTTCCGCGAGGTGGAGGCCCCGCCCGGGACGGACGATCTGGTGAAGTCGGCGCGGAGCACCGCGCTGAGGCTCGCCGCCGATCGCGCCAACGAGGCGCTGTCCCGCATGGTGACCCATCCGGAACTCTTCCAGAAGCTCCGCTGGACGATCCAGGACGACAAGGCCGAGGGCTACGCCAACTGGCGCACCTGTGGGCAGCTGCTGACCGTGTGCATCCAGAGCCTGGCGCCCTTGCAGCATGAGCTCGGGCTGCTCCAGGCCGTGCTGCTCGAGCCTTCCGAGCAGCAGTACAAGCTGCCCAACAAGCGGGGAAGGCGGTAGCCGCGATCCCCGCGAAGGCGCGCCTGGCGGCTCACCCCACCTTGGGCAGCTTCGCCATGGAGGCCTCGACGGCCTCGCGCGGGTACTCGAAGTCCTCGAGCTGGCCGGCGAGGTACTGATCGTAGGCGGCCAGATCGAAGTGGCCGTGGCCGGAGAGGTTGAAGAGGATCACCCGCTGGCGGCCCTCGGCGTCCGCGCGGCGGGCCTTCTCGATGGCGGCCTTGATGGCGTGCGAGCTCTCCGGGGCGGGGAGGATGCCCTCGGCGCCCGCGAAGAGCACGGCGGCCTCGAAGCAGGCCCGCTGGGCGTAGGCGACGCCCTCTGCCAGCCCGGCGGCCACCAGCTGGGACACCAGGGCGCTGGCGCCGTGGTAGCGCAGGCCGCCCGCGTGGATGCCCGGCGGCATGAAGTCGTGCCCCAGCGTGTGCATCTTCATCAGCGGCGTCATCTTCCCCGTGTCACCGAAGTCGTAGGTGTACACGCCGCGGGTGAGGGTGGGGCAGCTCGTCGGCTCGGCGGCCACCAGCCGCACCTGCTTGCCGTGCATCTTGTCGCGCGCGAAGGGGAAGGCGATGCCGGCGAAGTTGCTGCCGCCGCCGTGGCAGCCGATGACGACGTCCGGGTACTCGCCGGCCAGCTTCATCTGCGCCTGGGCCTCCAGCCCGATCACCGTCTGGTGCAGGCACACGTGGTTGAGCACCGAGCCCAGCGCGTACTTCGTGTCCTCGTGCGTGGCGGCGTCCTCCACGGCCTCGGAGAGCGATCCCCAGCGAGCCCGGGCTGCGCGCATCCCTCTCCAGGATGGCGCGGCCGGCGTTCGTCTTCTCGGTGGGGGAGGCAAACACCTCGGCGCCCCAGGTCCGCATGAGCGAGCGGCGGTAGGGCTTCTGCTCGTAGCTCACCTTCACCATGTAGACGGTGACGGCGAGCCCGAAGAGCTGGCCGGCGAAGGCCAGCGAGCTGCCCCACTGGCCGGCGCCCGTCTCGGTGGCCAGCCGCCGCACGCCGGCCTTCGCGTTGTAGAAGGCCTGAGCCACGGCGGTGTTGGGCTTGTGGCTGCCGGCGGGGGAGACGCCCTCGTACTTGTAGTAGATGTGGGAGCGCGTCCCGAGCTTCTGCTCCAGCGCATGGGCGCGGAACAGGGGCGAGGGGCGCCAGCGGGCGAGCGCGGCGCGGATCTCCTCGGGGATGGGGATCTCCCGCTGGGCGCTCATCTCCTGCTCGATGAGGGCCATGGGGAACAGCGGCGCCAGATCATCCGGCTTCACCGGCTGGAGCGTGCCCGGGTGCAGCACGGGCGCGGGCGGGGAGGGCAGATCCGGGATGATGTTGTACCAGTGGCGGGGGATCTGATCCTCGAGGAGCAGGTATTTCAAAGTCACGTCCAGACCTCTTGGGCTGGAGAGGCTCGGGAGTCTAGCGCATGGAGGGGGCGTCTCGGCGCCGGGGGTCAGCCGGGCTCGGGGAGCTCGTGGATGGGCAGCAGCAGGGAGAACGTGGTGCCCTGGCCCACCTGGCTCTCCACCCGCAGCTCGCCGCCCATCTTGTGGACGATCCCATGGCTGATGGACAGGCCGAGCCCCGTGCCCATGCCCGCCGGCTTGGTGGTGAAGAACGGATCGAAGATGTGGGGCAGGGCCTCTCGGGGGATGCCGTGGCCGGTATCGGAGATGTCCACGCGCACCTGGCGCTCGTCGGCCCAGGTGCGGATGCGCAGCATGTTGTCCTGGGGCGAGCCGGGGCGCATGGCCTGCAGGGCGTTGACGATCAGGTTGAGGAACACCTGCCCGAGCCGGCCCTCGCTGCCGAGCACCAGGGGCAGCTCCGGGGCGTACTCCTTCTCCAGGCGCGCGGTGTGCTTGAGCTCTCCGTGGGAGATGTGCAGCACCGAGTCCAGGATGGCGTGGACGTCCAGCAGCACCTGCTCATCGGTGTGGCCCTGGTGGGACAGGTGCCGCATGCCACGGACGATCTCCTGGATGCGCGAGCACCCGTCGAGGCAGTCGGCGATCAGGTGCCGGGCCTCGCCGAGCCCCCGCTCCAGCGAGGCCGGCAGCGGGGGTTGGGTGGACAGGTGCTGCTCCAGCTCGCCCCACCACTGCCGCAGGAAGTCGAGGTTGGAGATCACGTAGGCGGTGGGGTTGTTGATCTCGTGGGCGATGCCCGCCGCCAGCACGCCCATGGCCGTGAGCCGATCATTCTGGATGCTCTGCTGCTCCAGGCGCCGCTTCTCGGTGAGATCGTGCCCGACGATCAGCAGCCGCCGGGCCTCGCCGATGTCCTGGATCGAGCCGAGCAGCTGCACCGCCAGGCGGCTGCCCGTGGCGGAGCGCAGGCCTTGATCCTCCAGGCGCATGGTGCCTCGGGCGAGCAGATCCCCCAGCGCCTTCCTCAGCGGCAGGCGCTCCGAGGGGGGAGCCAGCGAATCGAAGGGGACGCCCACGAGCTGCTCGGCCTGGAGCCCCAGCAGCTGCCGCGCCACGGGGTTGATCTCGAGCACGCAGCCGATCGCGTCGAGCACGAAGACGGCGTCCAGGGAGGCCTCCATGAGCCGGCGGTGGCGCTCGCGGGCCTCGTACATCAGGGCCTCCAGGCGCGCGGCGTACCGCTCCACCTCGCGCAGGGCCTCGTGGAGCTCCGTCTCGTGCTGGTGGCGATCGGTGATGTCCGTGAAGATGCCCAGCACGGACCACACGCTGCCGTCCGGATCGCGCAGCGGCGCCTTGCTCGTCAGCACCCAGCGCACCGTCCCATCCGGCCTCGGGAGGGGCTCCTCGATGTCGAGCTTGGGCCGGCCGGTGTTCATCACCTCCAGATCATCCTGGCGGTAGGCCTGGACCTGCTCGGGCGGGAAGCCGAGCTCGTGGTCCGTCCGGCCGATGATCTCCTGGGGAGAGGCATGGCCGAGCTGGCGCGCGAACGCGTCATTGCAGCCCTGGAAGACGCCCTCGCGATCCTTCCAGAACACCGAGTGGGGGATGTGGGTGAGCACGCGCGTGAGCAGCTCCCGCTGGGAGCGCAGCTCCCGCTCGATGCGCTGGCGCTCCAGGATCTCGGCCTGGAGGCTCTCGTTGAGCGTGTGCAGGCGCGCCCGGGCCTGCTCCAGCTCGGCGTTGCGCGCCTGGGCCTCGAGCAGCTCCAGGCGCAGGCGGAAGTGCGTCTCGAGCTGGCGCCCCAGCTGCTCCAGGGCGCGCAGCTGGAGCGGGCTCAGGGTGCGCGGGACGTGATCGATCACGCAGAGCACGCCGAGCCGGAAGCCCTCCTCCGTCCGCAGCGGCATTCCCGCGTAGAACCGGATGTAGGGCTCGCCGAGGACGCGCGGGTTGTCCCGGAAGCGCGCATCCGCGTGCGTGTCCTCGACGATGAGGGGCGCGTCCTGTTCGACGACGCGCTCACAGAAGGAGTCGGTGCGGGTGGCCTGGGAGATCCCCGGCAGCCCGAACCTGGCCTTGAACCACAGCCGATCGCGGTCCACCAGGCTCAGCAGGGCGATGGGCACCTGGCAGAACTCCGCGGCGAGCCGGACGATGGCATCGAACTCCGGCTCGGGCGCGGCGTGCAGCAGGCCGTACCGATGGAGCGCGCGCAGGCGCTCCTCTTCGCCAGGCTTCTTCGACGCCCCTTCCTCGACCTGCGGCTGAAGCATGAACGCCCCCGGAGTACTGATCCTGCCTTTTACTGGCAACCCGAAAGCCATGGAAACGCTAGGGGCTGATGCGGTGTGTCAGGTGTCAATCATGCAAGAACCTTTCACCCATTCAAAGGCAGAGGCCTGCGGTAGGTTTCGCGCCTACGTGGGGAGCTGCACCTGCCTGGTAGAGGAGCGAGAGACATGAAGGCTGTTGCCCTGAAGCGCTACCTGCCCATCTCCGAGCCCGAGTCGCTGCTGGACGTGGAGCTGCCGGATCCGAAGCCCGAGGGACGGGAGCTGCTCGTGCGAGTCCAGGCCGTCTCGGTGAACCCGGTGGACACCAAGGTCCGCTCCCCGAAGGACAAGGTGGAGGCCTCGCCGCGGGTGCTCGGGTGGGATGCCGCCGGCGTGGTGGAGGGCGTGGGGCCGGGCGTCACGCACTTCAAGGTGGGGGACGCCGTCTTCTACGCGGGGAGCCTCACGCGCCCGGGCTGTGACAGCGAGCTGCACCTGGTGGACGAGCGGATTGTCGGGCGCAAGCCCGGCTCGCTGGACTTCGCTCAGGCGGCGGCCCTGCCGCTGACGGCGATCACGGCGCACGAGGCCCTGTTCGATCGGTGTGCCATCGACGTGGGCGGGCGGCACGCGGGGCGGACGCTGCTCATCATCAACGGGGCGGGGGGCGTGGGCTCCATCGCGATCCAGCTCGCGAAGCTGGCGGGGCTGCGCGTGATCGCCACCTCCTCGCGGCCCGAGTCGCAGCAGTGGTGTCGCGACATGGGGGCCGATCACGTGATCAACCACCGCGAGGAGATCCCCAGGCAGCTCAAGGAGCTGGGGATCGCGGAGGTGGACTACCTCTTCAACACGGTCAACACGGCGGCCTACTGGGACGTGATGGTGGAGGTGATCAAGCCGTTCGGGCGGATCGTGTCGATCGTGGAGACGGAGGAGCCGCTCAAGCTCGGGGCGCTGATGCGCAAGAGCGTGAGCTTCTCGTGGGAGCTGATGTTCACCCGGCCGATGTTCCAGACGGCGGACATGGAGGAGCAGCACCGCATCCTGACGCAGGTGGCCGAGTGGCTCGACGCCGGCCGCCTCAAGTCGACGCTGAGGGAGCGGCTCTCGCCCATCTCCGCCGCCAACCTCCGAGCCGCCCACGCGAAGCTCGAGTCCGGGAAGATGGTGGGCAAGCTCGTGCTGGAGGGCTGGCGCTGATCACGCGTGCCTCGCCTCGGTGCCGTAGGCCCAGAGCTCGATGGGGGTGGCGTAGTAGATCCAGCCGAAGAAGCCGCCGACGGCGGAGTGGGCGGGGGGCCGGAGATAGGCCTTCTGCCGCACGCCGAGCAGGGCCAGGAGCCCGCCGAGGGTGATCGTCCACAGCACCTGGAGGGTGAAGGTGATGACGTACGAGAGGCCCACGAAGGGCAGGTAGAGGGGGCCGAAGATCCGGGCCTGGAGCAGGTGGATCTTCTCGTGGTTGCCGGCGCCGCCGAGGTTCACCGTGCCCAGCGTCTGGAGGACGTCCCTGCCGAACGAGCTCCCCGGGCGCGGCATGAAGACGATCCACCCCTGGCCCTCGGAGTGCTTCTTCGAGAGGCTGCCGAACCAGGCATAGGTGAGGTTGCCGACGACGAAGCCGAACACGGTGCTGGGCAGGCTCCAGGTGAGATCGACGATCAGCTCCACCCAGCCCCGGCTGGTGGACAGCTCGTAGGCGCGCAGGAGGCCCGCCTCCAGGCCATAGCCGAGGCCGAACACCGCGCCGATGATCAGCGCCACGCCCGCGGAGAGCGCTCCGCCGCTCGCCAGGCTGATCCCCAGCAGCACGAAGGTGGGCAGGACGATCGAGACGAGGACAATCAGCAAAGACTGGAGACCCTTCGACATGATCAGCACCTCTTTCGGGGGGCTTCACTGCATCAACCGTCCCCGATGGAGGGCTGCTCCTGGCGGTGTGACGTCCTCGCGGCCAAGGGGGATCACAGCCAGGCATGGGCCTCGCGGGAGGCTCGGGCCCCGGTTGACGAGGCGAGCGAGAGCCCAGGTGCTCAGTCAGCCGTAGCCCCGAAGCGCTTGAAGATGTACGAGGGACAGCCATGAGCGTCCCCCTGGAACTGGACGACTGGGGTGGCACCGGCCCGGTGCTGCACCTGGCGCATGCCAACGGATTCCCGCCGGGCAGCTACCGCAAGCTCATCGAGTTCCTGAAGCCGCGCTATCGCGTCTTCACGAGCCGGAGCCGCTGCCTGGTGCCGGGGGCCCATCCGCTGGAGATGGAGGCCTGGGATGACATGGCCGACGATCTGGCGCACGCGCTGCGCGCTCGGGGGCTCGAGGGAGTGGTCGGCGTAGGCCACAGCATGGGGGGCGTGTCCACGCTGCTCGCCTCGGCGAAGGAGCCTGGGCTGTTCCGAACCGTGGTGGCGTTGGATCCCGTATTTCTCACGGGCGCGCGCCTCTTTGTGCTCCACGCGGCGACCTGGCTCGGGCTGCGGAGCAGGATTCCTCCCGCGAGCCTGGCCCGCCGCCGCCGCGAGTCCTGGGGTTCCCGAGAGGAGGCCGCCGCGAGCTATCGCAGGAAGGCCCTGTTCCAGCGGTTCGATCCCGAGTGCTTCCAGGACTACATCTCCCACGTGCTCACCGAGTCAGGGGACGGCGGCTTTCGCCTGAGCATCCCCAGGGACTGGGAGGCTCGCATCTTCGAGACGAACCCGCGCGACCCCTGGCGCATGCTGCGCTCGGTGAGGGTGCCGACGCTCGTGATACGCGGGGGCGACACGGACACGCTCACCCCGGGGGCGCTGGAGCGAGTCCGACGCACGCTCCCAGGAGTTCGCACCGAGGAGCTTCCCGGCACCACGCATCTCCTCCCGCTGGAGCAGCCGGAAGAGTGCGGAAGGCGCATCCTCGCGTTCCTGGACAACAGCCCCTGAAACCTCGCCCCAGCGCTACAGGCGCTTCTTGAGCCAGCGGCTCACGCTCACCTTTCGGAACCGGCCGCCGAACAGGTACCAGGTGAACACCGCCCCGAAGAACGCCGCCGCCACCGCGATCCCGATGATCCCCAACATCGGCACGTTCCCGTACATCCACGGCTTCTGCGCGAACGAGATGAACGCCCCCACGATGAACCCACACGCGCACAACCCCAAAAACGCGATGATCGCCACGCTCCGCAGGTTCTCGTTCAGCTTGTCGAACTGATCCGCGCGCACCGTCACCGTGAACTTACCGGACTCCAGATCCAGCAGGATCTGCGAGAGCTGCGTGGGCAGATCCGTCGCCAGCGACTGGAACCGCAGCAGCGTCCGCATCAGCCCCCCCTGGAACTGGCTCGGATCGTACCGCCCCGCCAAGAGCTCCTTCGCGTACGGCAGCACCATCTCCAGGATGTTCATCTCCGGGTACAGGCTGCGCAGCATTCCCTCCGTCGACACCGACGCCCGGCTCAGCAGCGCGTACTCCTTCGGGATCCGGATCCGGTACTTCACCGCCAGATCCAGCAGATCCCTCAACAGCCGCCGCGCGTTCACCTCGCCCAGCGTCGTCGGCAGGTGCTGCCCCAGGATGCTCTCGATGTCGTTGCGGAACCCCACCAGGTTCGCGCGCCCGTCCGCCACCCCCACCCGGTACAGGAGCCGCGCCACCGAGTCGCTGTCCTTCAGCGCCACCGCCAGGCACAGCATCACCAGCGTCTCCTGCATCGGCTTCGTCAGCCGCCCCACCACCCCGAAGTCCAGCAGCGCCAGCCGGTTGCCCTCCAGCACCAGCAGGTTCCCCGGGTGCGGATCCCCGTGGAATAGCCCGTCGTCGAAGAGCTGCCGGAAGCTCGCCTCCACGATCGTCCGCGCCAGCGCCTTGCGCTCCTCCTCCGAGAGCCTCGCCTGGCTGATCTTCACCCCGCGGATGAACTCCAGCGTCAGCACCTTCCGGCTCGACAGCTCGTCGTACACCCGCGGGATCTTCAGGTACGGCCGCTCCGCGTGGTTGGCCAGGAAGGCCCGGATGTTCGAGGCCTCGTTCACGAAGTCCAGCTCCTCGTGGATCGCCTTGTCGAACTCGTCGACGATCCCCGTGGGCGTGTACACCCCCGTCTCCTCCACCACCGCCTCCAGCAGCCGCGCCAGCGAGCGCAGCACCGTCAGATCCGAGTTGATCCGCTCCGAGATCCCCGGCCGCTGCACCTTCACCGCCACCTCGTCACCCGCCAGCGTCACCGCGCGGTGCACCTGCGCGATCGACGCCGCCGCCAGCGGCGTGGGATCGATCGTCGCGAACAGCTCCTGCACGTCCTTGCCCAGCGACTCGCGGATCTGCGCGTGCACCTGCTCCAGCGGGATCGGCTCCACCTGATCCTGCAGCGTGGCCAGCTCGTCGATGAACTCGGCCGGCAGCAGATCCCCGCGCGTGGAGAGGATCTGCCCCAGCTTCACGAAGGTGGGGCCCAGATCGTTCAGCATCATCCGGAAGCGCCGCGCCGTGGAGGCCCGCTGCAGCTCCGGGGAGACCTCCACCTTCTCCTTGCGCCCCAGCATCCTCCACAGCCCGGCGCGCTCGGTCACATCCGCGAAGCCGTACCGCGCCGCGATGACGGCGATCTGACGCACCCGGTTGAGGTCCTGGAGGATCACGCGCTCCCCACCTTCCCACGCGCCCGCCAGCCCCGCAATCCATCAGCCGCGCGCTGTTGGCACCTGGCTGGCGCTCAGGCTGACGCCGGGACCACCTTCGGCGCCGGGCCGAAGCGCAGCAGCAGGTAGCCCACCACCGCCGACAGCAGCGAGCCCAGGAGGATCCCCAGCTTGGCCTCGATCAGCAGCTCGGGATGCCCTGGGAACGCCAGCGTCGCCACGAAGAGCGCCACCGTGAACCCGATGCCCGCCACCACCGCCACCCCGTGGACCTGCGAGGCCTGGGCCCCGCCTGGCATCGTGGACACCCCCGCCTTCACCGCCCCCCAGGTGAACAGGAAGATGCCCGCCTGCTTGCCCACGAAGAGGCCCACGATGATGCCCAGCGGCAGCGGCTTGGCCAGATCCGCCAGGGACATGCCCTCCAGGGAGATGCCGGAGTTGGCCAGCGCGAACAGCGGGACGATGCCGAACGCCACCCAGCCGTGCAGCAGGTGCACGAAGCGGTTGAGCGGCGGCTCGATGTCCTCGAGCTGCTCCTCGATGTGGAGCAGCTGCGCGCCGCGCACCGCCTCGTCCTCGGGCTCCTCCACGAGGCGGGTGATGTAGCGCGAGAGCTCGGTGAGCACCTCGCGGCCCCGGCGCGTAGGCCGCGCCGGGATGCACAGGCCCAGCGCCACCCCCGCCAGGGTGGCGTGCACCCCGCCGTGATGCATGGCGTACCAGAGCGCCGCTCCCAGCAGCCCGTAGACGACGCCGTTGCGCAGGTAGAAGAAGTTGCACGCCGCCAACACCGCCGCGATGCCGCCCGCCGCCAGCAGCCACTCCACGTGCACGCCCGTTCCGTAGAAGAAGGCGATCACCAGGATGCCGCCGATGTCGTCGAAGATGGCCAGGGCCGTGAGGAACACCACCAGCGCGTGCGACACCCGGGCCCGCAGCAGCGTCAGGCACCCGATGGAGAAGGCGATGTCCGTGGCCATGGGGATGGCCCAGCCCCCCACCGCCGGCGTGCCCGCGTTGAAGGCCAGGTAGAGGACCGCCGGGACGACCATGCCCCCCAGCGCCGCGATCAGCGGCAGCATCGCCCGCGCCGGCGTGCGCAGCTCTCCCGCGGACAGCTCGCGCTTGATCTCCATCCCCACCACGAAGAAGAAGAAGGTCATCAGCCCGTCGTTGATGAGCTCCCGGACCGTGAAGGCGCCGCGCGCTCCGGCGGCCTCCAGCGCCAGCGGCGCGTCGAACAGGCCCGTGTAGCTGGCGGCCCAGGGGGAGTTGGCCCACACCATGGCCCCCACGGCGCAGAGCGCCAGGAGGATGCCGCTGCTGGCCTCCAGCTTGAAGAAGGCCTGGAGCGGCGCGAGCGCGACCTTGAAGAGGGCAGGGACGGGGGGCGGCGGACGGGGCTCCATAGGGGGGCGCTAGGTTGCCCTCTCAGGAGTCGGGCGTGAATTGTTTTCGGCACCCAGGGTGGTGAAGATGTCAGCAGGGGGTGTTACAGGTGAGCGGCAGGTGACGTAGGGGGTAGGACGTGCGCGCGCGTTGATCCGCGGCGGTGGGCGTGAGAGAAGGCACGACATGGGTGGAACGCAGGTGAAGACAGCCAAGGGAGCCGCCGTGGAGGCCGCTCCGGAATCCAACCTGGAGGGTATGGAAGCGGGGGCCGAGCCCGCCGGGGCGCGTGAGATCGCCGCGTTGACTCCGATGATGCGCCAGTACCTGGAGACGAAGGCGCTCCACCCGGACGCCATCCTCTTCTTCCGGCTGGGCGACTTCTACGAGATGTTCTTCGAGGACGCCGAGCGCGCCGCGGAGCTGCTCCAGATCACCCTCACCGCGCGCGCCAAGGGCAGCGAGAAGGTGCCCATGTGCGGGGTGCCCTACCACTCCGCGCGCCGCTACATCGCTCGGTTGATCGAGCAAGGGCTGAAGGTGGCCATCTGCGATCAGATGGAGGCGCCCGGCAATGGGCCCGGCATCGTCAAGCGCGAGGTGACGCGCATCATCACCCCCGGCATGGTGCTGGACGAGGAGG
>JAFGNZ010000020.1 GCA_016926755.1 Myxococcaceae bacterium
CCGGACATCGTGCTCCATGATGGTCACCCACTCTTTGTCCAGAAGGTGTTTGATTTCAAGTTCCCTTGCAAGAGTCGCGGGACGCCCGAGTGGCGAAGATATCCGCCGGGCCACCCGTACTACGGCAAAACGCAAGGTGGAGTTTACAAGGAGGTTTTGAAAGCTGATGCTGACATCATCTCACCCCAAGGGAATCCTTGAGCCATGACTGCTCGTTATCCACGCCTTCATGAATACACCCACCATGGCCGGGGGTGGGTGAGTTTTCGTGTGGGCTTGAACTTGTGCTTCTACATGTGCCGCTCCCACGAGGAGATTGCCCCCTCTGTCATGCGCGCACTGGAGATCTATCTGGAGGCCGTGGGCGGCCCACAGGTGTTCACTCAGTATGCGGGTTATGAGGATGAGACGCAAACGCTCGATGCCGCTAGCTGGGCATGGGTGAGGCGGGAGATGAGCGCTCCTCAGATAGGCTTTGCCGACTTACGCGATGACCCCGCCGAGCAACGTTACCGGTTTGAGTATGAAGGCCAAGACCTGAGACCGGAGCCCGACATTCTCAGGACCGGGCCCGTCAACTTTGTTTTCTTCTGGCTGCCGACGGAGTACCTGGAAACACACGGGCCTGCCCGCGTGCGTGAGCTGGCACTCACGCTCGCCTCCCTGCTGCCTTATGACTCGGGGCACGGCGGCCTGTCGTTCAATTCCAGCTTCGTTTTCGCGGAGACCGCTCAGAGCATCAAGAAGATCTGCTTTCGCTATCCGGGGATAGACATTCCCATGCGTGGGGGCCTTGCTTCTCTCCTGGGCACCCGGATCGATGGAGTCCATTGGCTGAACTTCCTGGGGCCGGTGGTCTTGAAATCGCTGGGAGGCGTGGAGGCGTTGCGAGCGCGGCTCTCCTCCCCTGGGACGACAGTCCAGGAGCTCGGCGACGGCCGGGCGCTCGTGAGCTTGGGCGAGTGGCCCGAAGCGGGGGACCTGGAGGCAGGGAAGGACTTGCCGGCCTACCGCGAGCTGGCTCGGGTGCTGGAGCCCTGCCTCTTCGAGCTGACAGGCGAGTACGGGGCTGGGAAATTCAGCAAGGAGGAGCTACGCCGCTGGGGCCGCCGCTTCTTGGATTGACGAAGCACCCGCTCAGGAGCAAAGGGAAGGCATGATGCGCAGCCATCGAATCGCAAGAGGTACCCTGGCGCTCCTCGTGGGCGGGCTGATTCTCGGGCTTTGGTGGGCCGACGTGCGAAAGGAGCCCTCGCCCGCCGCCGCGCCCACGCAAGGAGCCCGCCGAGCCAGTCCTGGGGACGGCGGTCGCGCCGCTGCTCCTCAGCAGGACAAGGATGAATACGCGCGCAAGGCCCTGGAGACGCTGCGGGCGGCGGGCTTCACGGATCCATTGACGTACGATCCCGAGCGCTTCCTCATCCAGATCCCCGACGCCCAGGGCCAACAAGCCCAGACGATCTTCCTCGGCAACCTCTATGAGGAGTACCGCGCCGCGCCCCCCGAGCAGCGCGACAGGGTGCTCCAGCGCATCACGGTGATGGGCCGCGCGCCCGGGTTTCCCATCAGCTACACCTCGGCGCGCTCGTCGCTGCTGCCCGTGGTGCGCCCGCGCAGCTATTTCGCGCTGCTCGAGATCCCCGATCTGAACAACCCCAGCCCCTCCCCGCGGCCCGTGGAGTGGCGCCCGCTGGGCGAGGTGCTCGCCGTCGCGATCGTGCTCGATACTGCGGACGCCATGAAGTACCTGGGGCAGGAGCAGTTCCAGGAGTGGGGCATCACCTTCGACGAGGCGCTCGGCGTGGCCATGGAGAACCTGCGGAGCCAAAGCTCCGAGCCCCTGATCCCCGTGGCCCCCGGCGTGTGCGCGTCCGGCTGGCGAGACAGCCATGCCGTGTCTCGCATGCTGCTGGACGAGGTGGTGCGCCGCTGCAAGGTGCGCGGCGATCCCGTGCTCTTCGCGCCCCAACGGGATCTGCTGCTCATCACCGGCGCAGAGGATGAAGACGGGCTGCTGCGGGCCGCGGAGATCGCCCAGGAGGCCTTCCAGGCGCCACGCCCGATCGACGGACGCGCCCTGCGCCGGACGCCCCAGGGATGGCGGCCCTTCCTGCCCTCGCCCCACGGCAAGGCCTGGCTGGCCATGCGCAAGTTGGCGGTCTACAGCCAGGCGCGCGACTACGCCGATCAGCGCGACCTGCTCCGCCAGCACCACGAGCAGCTGGGGGTGGATCTCTTCGTCGCAGACCTCGTGCTCGCCGAGGATGAGCAGGGCCGTATCATCAGCCAGGTGGTCTGGGTCAAGGGTATCGACACGCTGCTGCCGCGCGCCGACCGGATCTTCTTCATGGACTCCGAGCTCGGCCCCGAGGCTCCCCCCGTGGCGGTGGTGCGCTGGGAGGCCGTGGAGCGGGACATGGGTGCCCAGCTGCTCCCCATGGAGGGAGATTATCCCGTGCGCTACCGGCCCCAGGGCTTCCCCTCGCCCGAGCAGCTCGCCCGCTGGGAGAAGGATCCAAGCGCCGCTGTGCCCTCGCCGCCGCGGTGATGGCGCCGCAGAGGAAGCTCCACGGCTGGCGTGAGGCTCATGCCCCAGGCGCGCCGAAGCGGTGCGCCATGAGCCCCCAGCGCAGGCCTCGGTCGCTCACGCGGCACTGCTCCAGCCGCAAGGCGCGCAGGGCCTCCAGCAGGATGAGCGCGCCGGCGGGGATGACATCCGCCCGCTTCGGCTGCAGGCCGGGGAGCGCCCGGCGCTCGGCCAGGGGCAGGGTGCAGAGCCGCTCCACGAGCTGCTCGAGCTGGAGGCGGGTGAGGGTGCCGCCGTGCACGCGCGTGGCGTCATAGGGATCGATGCGGTGCTCCAGCGAGTAGAGCGTCGTCACCGTGCCGGCCACCCCCACCAGCTCCGCGGCCGGCGGCGGAGGAGGCAGCGCGGCGAAGGTCTCCCGGAGGTGGGAGGTGACGCGCTCGCGCTCCGAGGCGGTGAGCGGATCCGTGCGGATGAAGCGCTCGGTCAGCCGCACCGAGCCCACGTCGTAGCTGTGCCGGAACTCCACCCGCCCGGCGCTGTTGCCGTAGATGAACTCGGTGGAGCCTCCGCCGATGTCGATCACGAGCAGCGGCCCCGCGGCCTCTCGGCCGAAGTCCATGTGGGCCGAGGCGAAGGAGAGCTGGGCCTCCTGCTCGCCGGAGATGATCTCGACCGTGACGCCCGCCCGCGCCTTCGCGGCGGCGAGGAACTCCGCGCCGTTCTGGGCATCCCGCGCGGCGCTGGTGGCGGACACCGCGATGCCCTCCGCGCCCAGCGCGCGCGCCGCGTTGGCGAAGGCCGCGAGGACCTCGAGCGTGGCCTCCATGCCCTCGGGGGAGAGGCGGCGGCTCTGATCCACACCCCGTCCCAGGCGGGTGATCTCGGCCCGCTCGAGGACGGGCTGGAAGTGATTCTCGGCGGTCCGGTCCGCCACGAGCAGGAGGACCGAGTTGGTGCCCACGTCG
Source organism: Myxococcaceae bacterium (assembly GCA_016926755.1). Lineage (GTDB taxonomy): Bacteria > Myxococcota > Myxococcia > Myxococcales > Myxococcaceae > Hyalangium. The sequence goes on from JAFGNZ010000020.1 coordinate 3,496, forward strand.
ATGGTGGCAAAGCGAGGCATCCCCGGAGCCTACTCAACGCAGGAGCGCTTCCAAAGCCTCGGCGAGCTGCGGGTCCTCCGCCTGTGTTGTCGAGAGTGAGCAGCGCGCGCGCAAAGGCGAGGCGCTCATGGAGCCCAGTCAGGCGTGAGGCCGCCCCCCTTGTCCATGGGCAGGGGGAGCTGGTTGGTGCCCTCCTTCGTCATGACGTAGAGCCGAGGCGTACCGTCTCGCGTGGAGGTGAAGAGGATGAGGCGACCGTTGGGAGAGAAGACAGGCTCCTCATTGTTGCCTTGATCCTGGGTCAGGCGGGTGATCTTCCCGGTCTCCACCTCCACGGAGAAGAGGTCGAATGCATTGCGCTCGTCGCGAGCAGTGAAGGCGATGAGGTCCCCCCGCGGCGACCAGTCCGGCGTCTGGTTGTAGTTGCCCTGGAAGGTGAGCCGGCGCGGGTTGGAGCCGTCCGCGTTCATCACGTAGATCTGCGGCGAGCCGCCCCGGTTGGACACGAAGGCGATGCGCTTTCCGTCCGGGGACCAGGAGGGGCTGGAGTTGATGCCGAAGGGCGTGTCGGTGAGGCGCTTGGGCGCGCTGCCGTCCGCGTTGGCCACGTAGAGCTGCGTGCTCTCGCCCTGGGAGAGCGCGTACGCGATGCGCTTGCCGTCCGGAGAGAAGGCGACGCCGGTGGCCATCTGTCCGTTCTGCACGAGCGCGGAGGCCTCCTCGCCAGGCCGCTGGGCGTAGAGGTCCGGCCGGCCCTTCCGGTAGGACGTATAGGCCACGAGGCCGTCGGGGCCGAGGGCGGGCAGCAGGTGGATGCCGCCGCTGGTGAGGGCGCGAGCGTTGGTGCCGTCCCAGTCGGCCACGAAGATGTCTCGGTTGGAGCCGGCCTTGCGCACGAAGGTGATGCGGGAGAGGAAGGGGCTCGGCTCGCGGGTGAGGTGGCGGTAGAGCGCGTCCGCGAGGAAGTGCGCCAGCTGACGCGGCTCGGAGGTGGGGACGGCGTGGCTCGCCTTGAAGTCCTCGCGGCCGGTGCCCACGTTGAACAGGCGCAGCTCGCCGCGCAGCGTGCCGCCCTCGGCGCCCAGCTGCACCTTCACGATCGACTCGGCGCCCACGTCCGCCCAGCGGGAGAAGTTGATGCTGCCCGCCGTCACCCCCTCCTTGGGATCGGCCGTGAAGCTGGCGCGATCCAGCACCTGGAAGAGGCCGGAGGCGCGCAGGTCGAAGAGGAAGGGCTCATCGAAGTCGTTGGCGAGCTTCTTCCCTCCCTCGTCCACGCTCAGGGGCGCGGGGACGGCCAGGGGCAGGGGGCGGAAGTTGGCGCCGGAGATCTGGATGACCGGGGCCTGCGCGAGCGCCGAGAGCGGGAGGAGCAGCAGCGAGAGGAGGAGGGCTTTCACGGGCGGAACTCCAGGACGACCCCCTGCTTCTGGAGCGCATCACGAAGGTGATCGGGGGGAGGAGAGAAGGGAGAGGCGCGCTTCACGGCGGTGAGCACAGCGGAGTCGAAGAGATCATTCCCGCTGGAGGAGGTCAGGCGCGTCTCCAGCACCTCGCCGGCCCGGCCCAGGCGCATCTGGACCTGGGCCTTGAGGTAGAGGCGCTCGGCATCGGGGATGGACTTCGCGACGTCGTAGTTGCGGCGCACCTGGGTGGACAGCAGCGCGTAGTAGCGCTCGCCCTCGGCGGTGGCGGAGTCGCCGTCCGGATCGCCGTCCTCGGCGCCCTCCAGCTCCTCCGGCTCGGCCTGCTTCGCCGTCCTGTCGAAGGCGCCGAAGAGCCGCTTGCGTCGATCCTCTCCGGACGCCTCGCCCTTCTGGGGCGCGGGCTTCGGCTGGGGCGCCGCCACGGGCACGGGGATCGCGGCCTTCTCCACGGGCTTGGGGGCCTCGGCGGGGGGGGCCGGCGGCGCCTTCACCTCCTTGGGAGGCGGTGGTGGCTGTTCCTTGCGCGGCAGCAGCTTGGGATCCCTCGGCTTGCCCTGGCGCACCAGCGTGGCCTTGATGACGGGCGGGTTCAGGTCCACCCTCGGCCCGGCGGTGAGGTGCGAGTAGAGCAGCCCGAACACCAACAGCAGGCCGTGCCCGCCCACGGACACCCCGAGGAACAGTCCCAGCCGCGAGGGGCGGGCCACGAGCATGCTCTGGGAGACGGCCGGGTGCAGGGCCATGGGCTAGCGCTTCGCCTCCTTCTTGCTCCCCTTGGACGCCGCCGCGCCCGCCGTCGGGTCCGTGATCATCCCCACATTCGTGATGCCGGCGCGCTGCGCGGCGGCCATCACCTCCACCACCACCCCGTAGGGCACGTCCCGATCCGCGTGGAGGTACACCTCCTTGTCGGCCTGGGCCTTGGCGTTGGCGGCCAGCTTCTTCTCCAGCTCGTCCAGCGCCACCTCCGCGTCCCCGATGAAGACGCGGCGCCCGGCGTCGATGGAGAGCACCAGCTTCTTGTCGGCGGCCTCCACCGGCGTGGCCTTCGCCTCGGGCAGGTTCACCTTCACGCCCTGCTGGATGAGCGGGGCCGTCACCATGAAGATGATGAGGAGCACCAGCATCACGTCCACCATGGGCGTGACGTTGATCTCGCTCATGGTGACGCGGCTCTGGCCCTTGTTGCCTCCACCCATGCCCATGGCTGGAGCCTCCTACCTGAAGAAGTGCCGCTTGATGATGTTGAGGAAGTCCGCGGAGAAGTTGGACATCTCCGTGTCGAACACCTTGATGCGGCTGACGAACGAGTTGTAGGCGACCACCGCGGGGATCGCCGCGAACAGGCCCGCCGCGGTGGCGAACAGCGCGTTGCCCACCGGCGCGGCCACCGTGGACAGCGTGGCGTTGCCCTGCTCGGCGATCTCATTGAAGGCGCTGAGGATGCCGATCACCGTGCCGAACAGGCCCACGAAGGGCGCCGCCGCGCCCACCGTGCCCAGGAAGGGCACCCGCGCCTCCAGCTCGGTGATCTGCGCCGTGGCGGCCCGGTGGAGCGCACGCTCCACGTTCTCGATGCCGCCGAGCCGCTCGCTCATGGCCCCGTCCGCGCCCTCCTTGGCCTGGGCCAGCTTGGACAGCTCCTCGTAGCCCGCGCAGAACACCTTGGAGAGCGGCGAGCCCTCCAGCTTCTGGGCCGTCTGGTAGATGGCCTCCAGCCGCGAAGCCTTCCAGAAAGTATCCAGAAAGGTGAGGGATTGTGCGCGGGCCCTGGAGAGCTGGGCGTGCTTCATGACGATGAGGGCCCAGGAGGCCACGGACACGCCCATCAGGAGCACCAGCACGGCGAGCTCGATGAGGGAGGCGCCGCGGATGATCTCCAGGTAGTTCATGGCGCCGAGCGCCAGGGGCAGGCGGGAAATCATGGGGGAGAGGCCGTAACACTCCGATCCAGTGGGGTCAAACAAAGCAGGTGGGCCGGCCGGCGGGCCGTAGGGCAGCAGTGAATAATTCCCTACGAGCCCCGTCCGAGAGGGCACAACGGGCTGGATGCCCGGCTGCTCCCCTCAACAACGCAAGCGGATGCCCCCATGAACTCCCGATTGCTGCTCGCATTCCTCTGTGTCGCCTCGCTCTCCACCGGCTGCATCATCGTCGACGACAATCGCCCGCCCCCGCCGCCTTCCACTCCGGGCGACGTGACGTTCCTGTGGACCTTCGCGGGCCTGCGCTGCAACGAGGCGCGTGACGTGTACGGCGTCAACATCACCATCCCCGGCGAGCAGCTCCACAACAACGGCCAGTACCCCTGCAGCGCCAACGACGTGGATGGCATCACGCTGCACGACTTCGCGCCCGGCTCGTACAGCTACACGCTGGAGGCGGTGGACTTCCGCAACCAGGTCCTCTTCGAGGCCAGCGGCACCTTCGTCATCAACGGCGACCGGACGGTGACGGTGGACCTGATGCCCACGGGCGACCCGGCCTCGTACGCGTACCTGAACTGGACGTTCCCGGGTGGGCGCAGCTGCGCGGCGGCCGGTGTGACGACGGTGGATGTCACCATCGACGAGGTGTCCAAGACCTTCAACTGCGCCGATGGCCAGCTGGCGTCCGGGGTGCAGTCGCCGCTGCTGGCGCCGGGTGAGCACTTCATCGAGTTCATCGCCCGTACCGCTTCCGGCCAGCCCCTCTACTACTTCAACGGCGACCTGGTGACGAAGGCGTATGATCCCGTCTCGGCGACCTACGGCCTGTACGCGGTGGGCGGCGCCTCCATCTCCTGGAAGTTCTTCGATGGCTCGGTGCTCTTCGACTGCAACCAGATGGAGCCCAACCTGCAGATCGGCGTGAACTTCCAGGACACCATCACGGGCGCGTGGGTGTACGGGGTGGTTGGCGACTGGCACACCTGCAGCGACAAGCCCATCCTCTACAGCTACCTGCGGCCCGGCACCTACAAGGTGTCCCTGTACGCGAAGACCTCCAACGGCGTGGAGTACCGCTCCAACCCCAACATCGACCCCATCCTGGTCCAGGCCCACGAGTTCCCTGGCCCGGAGGGCGCGCTGGAAGTGGTGCTGAGCCGCCAGTAGCCCAGGCAGGTTGGCTGTAGGGGAAGCAGGAGGGTCGGGGGCTCAACCCCGGCCCTCCTTGCTTTGCGGGGTGGCGTGGGCGTTGGCATCAAACGTGATAGGGAAGCCGGGTATGCGGCAAGGCAGCCACGGTCCCATCGGGGTGTTCGACTCGGGTGTCGGAGGACTCACCGTCCTCAAGGCGCTCATGGCTCGGCTCCCCCACGAGAGCACCCTCTACCTGGGCGACACGGCGCGCGTCCCCTACGGCACCAAGTCCGGAGAGGTGGTGACGCGCTACTCCCTCAAGAACGCCCAGTTCCTCCTGGAGCGCGGCATCAAGCTGCTGGTGGTGGCCTGCAACACGGCCTCGGCGGTGGCGCTGCCGGCGCTGTCCGCGGCGCTGCCGGTGCCGGTGGTGGGGGTGATTGCCCCCGGAGCGCGCGCGGCCCTGCGGCGGACGAGGGGCGGCGGGGTGGGGGTGATTGGCACCCCAGGCACCATCCGCTCCGGGGCCTACCAGCGCGAGCTGCAGGAGGCGGATCCGCACGTGCGGGTGAAGGCGCGGCCCTGCCCCCTCTTCGTCCCGCTGGCGGAGGAGGGGTGGACGGTGGGCGAGGTGCCCCACCTGGTGGCGCGCGAGTACCTGGCGGACTTCGCGCGGGAGGGGGTGGACACGCTGGTGCTGGGCTGCACGCACTACCCGCTGCTCAAGGGCATCATCGCCGAGGTGGTGGGGCCGGGCGTGGCGCTGGTGGACTCGGCGGAGGCCACGGCGGAGGCGGTGGCCGCGCTGCTGGCCCAGCGGGAGCTGCTGGCCTCCGAGGGGCCCACGCCGAGCCACGGCTACTACGTCACCGACGTGCCGGAGCGCTTCGTGGAGGTGGGGGCGCGCTTCCTGGGGCGCCCCATCCCCTCGGCCGAGCAGGTGGACTTGAGCTTCTAGGCCTTGGCGCCGGGGCTCAGGTGGAGGAGCGCGCGGAGGAGACGGAGTCCGGCTCCTCGGCGGACTCCAGCAGCGCCTTGGCGGCCTGCACCACGGGGGCCTCGCCCTGGGCGGTGGACTCCATCACCGCGGCCGCCGCCTCCGTGCCGATGTCGTCCTGGCGCGGCAGCAGGCCCGTGGCCCAGGTGACGAGCCGCTCCAGCGTGGGGAAGAAGGCGATCATCGCCAGCGGCTTGTTCAGCCAGCCCACGGTGATGCAGTAGTATTTGTTGTAGGGCGCCGTGTGGTGGATGCCGTGGTGCGCCGGCGGCAGGACGAGGTGCACGCGCTGGAGGAAGGCGACCACCGGCCCGGGCTCGTCCATGTGGGACCACTTGTGGAACTGGTTGGTCGCCATCACCCAGAAGATCATCGAGCCTAGGAAGGACGAGAGGAACACCCAGGACGGGCTGCTGTGCGGCATCAGCACGCAGCCCAGGGCCACCGGGATGGAGATGGCGCAGTTGTTGCCGTTGGTCTCGATGAAGTCGTGGCGGGTGATGGCCTTCTCGTCCACGTGGTGCTCCCGGAAGGGCCGGATGAAGGCCTTGCCGAGGATGGGCATGGTGGTGGAGCCCCAGGTGTCCCCCAGCCAGTGGACGAAGCCGGACACGAAGTCCGCGGCCAGGTAGCCCAGCAGCACCGCGCTCAGCAGCAGCCAGGGGCCGGTGTGGGGGTTTCCCCAAAGCTGGTATACCAGCAGCGCCTCGAGCGACACGAACGAGACGATGCTGCCAATGTCCATGGCGCGGATGGCGGGCGAGTACCCCTTCGCCAGGGCGTGGGCGTCGTGCTGGCGCAGCTTGTTGGTGACGTTGTTCTTCATCTCACACCTGGTGGGAGCGCCGGGGCGCCTGCTGTTCACGGCGGAACCTACGTAGCCTAGCCGGATTCCGGTTTTCAACGCCTGGGCGGGGGCTCGGACGGATGGAGGCCCGGCATGAGGAGAGGAGGGCGCCCCCGGGGGGGCAGCAGCCTGGCACGCGCCACGGATTCGAGCGCGCGCGACGCTTACCTTGTGTCGCTCAGGGGGCGCTGCTAGCTTCCGACGCCTCTGGCATGGCGAAAACCTTCGAGAAAGCCGTCACCGGCTTCAACCACAACATCAAGCACAAGGGGAAGGTCTACCACGTCCAGACCGAGGACTCGGGTGTCAACAACCCCCACATCATCACCCATCTGTTCGTGGGCGGGAACATCCTCGCTTCGAAGAAGACGTCGTACGCCGACATCCTCAACGCCGAGAACCTCGCCGAGGTCGTCCGTGAGCTGATGGAGGAGCAGCACAAGGAGATGCTGCGCAACCTCATCAACGGCGTGTACGACAGCTACGAGGCCACCGCGCGCCACTACCAACCCGGCCAGCTCGCCACCGAGGCGGAGCAGCCGCAGGTGAAGCTGCAGACCGGTCAGCCCCTGCCTCCGGCTCCCAAGCCTGTGGCCCCTCCCGTCGCCCAGCTGCCTCCCGAGGTGGCCGCGGCCCGCGCCATGAAGGTCCAGCCCAAGATCAACGAGGTGGGCGTGGAGACCCTCTTTGGCGAGGATCTCATCTCCGAGAAGAGCCTCGACGAGGTCATCCTCAGCTACCTGGCCGGAGAGGGCGAGCAGTCGTAGCGCCGCTCCGGAGGGGCTCAGGGCAGCATGAGCTGGACCCAGCTGATCCCGTAGAGCGTGAGCAGCGCCGCGGCGAGCAGATCCAGCGAGATCCCCACGCGCATCATCACCGGCAGGCGCACGTAGCCGCTGCCGAAGACGATGGCGTTGGGCGGAGTGCCGGCCGGCAGGGCGAAGTCACACGAGGAGGCGAAGGTGCTCACCGCCAGCAGGGGGCGTGAGGCGGGCAGCACGTTGAGCATCACGTTCACCGTGGCGGTGTTGGAGGCCATGGCGGACAGGAGGATGGTGGTGGTCGCCACGGTGGCGTGCTGCGCGAGGGGAGGCAGCCCCTCCAGCCCACCCAGCTGCAGGGAGAGCCACTGGGACAGGCCGCTGGCCTCGATGCCCGCGGCCAGCGCGAAGCCTCCGCCCAGCAGCAGCAGCGAGTCCCACGGCACCCGGCGCAGCGCCGCCAGCGACAGCCGCCCGATCACCAGCAGGGTTCCCGAGGCCAGCAGGGCCACCCCCGCCTCGTAGTGCTTGCCCAGCAGCTTGAAGCCGCCAAAGGCCGAGGCGAAGGCGGGCGCGAGCCACGTGCGGACCGGATCCGCGGCGATCCACAGCACCGCGGCGGCGAGGAACACCAGCCCCACCGTGCGCTCCCCGGCCGACGGGGGGCCGAGCCGGATCAGCTCCTGCTGGATGACCTCTCCGCCCTGGCCGGGGCCGAGCCGATCCTGGCGGCCCAGCCGCCAGAGCAACCACCAGGCGATGGGCAGGAAGAGGATGACGAAGGGGAGGGCGGCGGCGATGTACTCCAGGAAGCCCACCTCGCTGCCGAAGCGCCGGGAGACCACCCCCGCGAAGACGGAGTTGGTGGGGCTGCCGATCTTCGTGCCGATGCCGCCCACGTTGGAGCCGTAGGCCACCGCCAGCATCAGCGCGGCGCCGAAGTGGTGGAGCCGACGCCCCTCGGTGAGCTCCAACTGGGCCATCAGCGCCATGCCGATGGGCACCATCATCACCGCGGTGGCGGTGTTGGAGATCCACAGCGACACGGTGGCCGTCGCCGTCAGCATCCCCAGCAGCAGTCGCTGGGGCTCGGTGCCGATGGCGCGCATGATGAGCAGGGCGATGCGGCGGTGCAGCCCCCACTGCTCCAGCGCGGCGCCCAGGGCCATGCCACCCAGGAAGAGGAAGATGTACGCATCCACGAAGGGCGCGGCGGCGCGGCCCACGTCTCCCACGGGGCTCTCGCCCCCGTAGACGCCCAGCAGGGGGAAGAGGACGATCGGGAGCAGGGACGTCCACGCCATGGGGACAGCCTCGGTGAACCACCAGAGGGCCATCCACGCGGCCACGGCGGCGGCGGCGGCGGGCCGGTGCTCCATGCCGGGGATCTGGTGCAGCCCCGAGGGAACGAGCAGCAGCAGGGTGGCGGCCACGGGCCCGCCGACGAGCCCGATGAGTCGCGTTCGTGTCATCCCTCCCAAGGCCTTGCTCATGGGCGCAACCGTCGCACAGGTCCCCACTCGGCGGCCACCTGGCGGCCCTCGTTGCGAGCAGGCAGGCGCTACGGAGTGGAGCGATCGGCGAGTTGGGTCCACAATCGCCCCGCCGATGATCCAGATGTTCCACGTCTACAAGGCCTACCCTGGCGACCCGCCCGTCCTCTCGGACATCAACCTGCATGTCGAGAAGGGGGAGTTCATCTTCCTCACCGGGCCCTCGGGCGCGGGGAAGACGACGCTGCTCAAGCTGCTGTTCTGCGGGGAGAAGGCGACCAAGGGGCAGATCCTCGTGGGCGGCCGCAACATCGCGCGCATCCGCGAGTCGGCCATCCCCTACCTGCGGCGCAACATCGGCGTGGTGTTCCAGGACTTCAAGCTGCTGCCCCAGCGGACGGTGGAGGACAACGTGGCCTTCACCCTGGACGTGCTGGGCAGGCCCCGGGCCGAGGCGCGCGAGAAGGTGCACCGCATGCTCAAGCTGGTGGGGCTGGAGCACAAGGCGAGCTCGTACCCGCTGCGCCTCTCGGGTGGAGAGCAGCAGCGCGTGGTGATCGCCCGCGCGCTGGTGAATGATCCGACGATCCTCCTGGCCGACGAGCCCACCGGTAACCTGGACCCGGCGCTCACCGTGGAGATCATGGACCTGCTCAACCAGGTCAACATCCGCGGCACCACCGTGTTGGTGGCCACCCACGACAGCACGCTGCTGGCGCGCTACCAGAAGCGCACGGTGCGGCTGGAGCGGGGGTTCATCGTCTCGGACGAGGACGGCGTCAAGGCGGCGCGGCGGATGGCGGTATGAGCGCGCTGGCCAAGGTCTCCTACTTCTGGCGCTCGGCGACGGGGGGCCTGCGGCACTCGCCCTTCGTCCACTTCATCGCCATCACCACCATCGCCATCGCGCTGTTCGCCGCGGGGCTGGCCCGGACGGCGGGCAGCGCCCTGGATGGGCTGCTGGCCTCGCTCGGCGGCGAGGTGGAGGTGACGGTGTACCTGGCGCCGGAGCTGGCCGAGGACCAGGTGGAGGCCCTGCGCACGCAGCTGGAGACGGCCAGCGGCGGCCGGGCCGTGCTGGTGAAGCCGGAGGAGGCGCTGGAGCGGCTGGCTCGGGAGCTGGGAGATCTGGGTGATGCGCTCTCGCAGCTGCCGGAGAACCCGCTGCCCCCCTCGCTGGAGCTGTCCGTGGCCCCGGAGCGCCGCACCCCGGAGCTGCTCGAGCGGCTCTCCCTGCAGCTCCGCGCGCTGCCCGGCGTCACCGGCGTGGACTATGGCCGGGAGGCGGTGGAGCGGCTCACGGCCATCGCCCGGGCCCTGCAGTTCGGCGGGCTGGTGGCCTTCGCGGTGGTGCTCTTCGCCACCATCATCATCGTGTCGGCCACGCTCCAGCTCGCCATCTACGCGCGGCGCGAGGAGATCGAGATCCAGAAGCTCGTGGGCGCCACGGACCGCTTCGTCAAGGCGCCCTTCCTCATCGAGGGGCTCCTCCAGGGGCTGCTGGGGGCGGCGGTGGCGCTGGGCGGGCTGTGGGCCTTCGGGCAGCTGGTGGGGCCGACGCTGACCTCCCTCTTCTCCTTCCTGCTGGGGCCCACCTCCTCCGAGCCGATGGTGCGGGCGGGGCTGGCCCTGGAGCTGATCTTCGCCGGGGGCCTGCTGGGGCTGGTGGGCAGCTTCATCGCGGTGGGGCGCTTCCTGCGGGTATGAGCCGGGTGATCCTCCTCACGCTGCTGCTGGGAGCCAGCGCCGCGCTCGGACAGGACGAGGCGACGGAGCGGGCCGCCGTGCGCGAGCAGCTCGCCGCGCAGCGCGCCGCCCTCTCCCTCATCGAGTCCAAGAAGGTCTCCGTGCTGGAGGGCGTGGAGCTGATGGAGCAGATGGTGGCCCTCTCGCGCAAGCGCGTGCAGGCGCTGGAGAAGGACCTGTCGCTGTTCCGCAAGCGCGTGGCCGTCGCCGAGCACGAGGAGGCGGTGGCGCGCGCGGTGCTCCAGCAGCAGCTCCAGCGGCTCTCGCCCCGGCTTCGCGCCCTGTACCGGCTGACGCGCCGCCAGCCCCTGGAGGTGCTGCTCACCTCGCGGGACTTCTCCTCGCTGGTCTGGCGCGCGCGGACGCTGGAGGCGTCGATGAAGAGCGACCTGGAGCTGCTGCGCGCCGTGCGGCAGGTGGCGCGGCTCGAGCGCCAGGCCATCCGCGAGCTGCGGCGCCTGCAGGCCTCGCTCGCCTCCCGCGCGGCCTTCTTCAAGGAGCAGGTGGCCTTCGCGGAGCAGCAGCAGGCGGCGCTGCAGGACGTGGTGGCCACCCTCGCCGGAGAGGCGGAGCTCGCGCGGCGCGTGATGCGCGAGCTGGAGCAGGCGGACCTGGAGCTGACGCGGATGCTGGAGGATCTGCGGGACGGCACGGGGGCCACCGGCTTCCGCGCGCTCCGGGGCAAGCTGCCGTCCCCCACTCGCGGCATGGTGGAGGTGGGGTTCGGCAAGGTGATCAACCCCCGCTTCAACACCGTCACGGTGCAGAAGGGGTTGGACATCCGCGCCGCGGCCGGGACGCCCGTGCGCGCCGTGGCCACCGGCACCGTCGTCTTCGCGGGCTGGCTGCGCGGCTACGGCAACCTGCTCATCCTGGACCACGGCGGCGGCTACCACACGCTCATGGCCCACCTGGCCACGGTGACGCCCACGGTCGGCGCGGAGCTCCAGGCCGGGGACGAGGTGGGCACCGTGGGGGATACGGGCTCGCTCAAGGGGGCCTACCTCTATTTCGAGATTCGGAAGGGGGGACGGGCCGTGGACCCGGCTCCCTGGCTGGTCGACGAGCGCTGACGCGCTGCATAAAAATCGCACGCCCGTTAGGCTGGGGACCAGGACCTTCACAGGAGTGGGAGCGCACGGTGGACCTGTTGGGTGGTGTACAGAAGGTGATGCGCCACATGCTGGTGGTGCGTGGCGTGGAGTCCCGGGTGGAGCGCGTGGCCGGCCAGGCCGTGCACACATACGAGCTGCGCGGGCAGGGCAAGGGGCCGCCGGTGGTGCTCATCCACGGGCTGGGCGGATCGGCCAACGGGTTTGCCCGGCTGTTCTTTGGGCTGGGGCGCCGCTTCTCGCGGGTGCTGGCGGTGGATCTGCCCGGGCACGGCTTCTCCGGGGAGTACTGCGGGGGGCCGGTGTGCGTGCGCGGGCAGTTCGACGTGCTGCGCGGCTGGTGCGAGCAGGTGGTGGGCGAGCCGGCCTTCGTGGTGGGCAACTCGCTGGGGGGCGCCATGGCCGTCAACCTGGCCGCGGAGAGCCCCGCCCTGGTGCGTGCGCTGGGGCTGGTGGCTCCGGCCGGCGCCGCGCTGACGTCGGAGGCCACCGACGCGCTGCTCTCCTCCTTCGACGTGAAGACGCCCGCCGAGGCGCGCGCGCTCACCAAGCGCCTCTTCCACAAGGCGCCGCTGTCCTTGATGCTCTTCGCCAACGAGCTGAAGAAGTTCTACGGCACGCCCACCGTGCAGGCTCTGGCGGCCGAGGCCCGGGCGACGCGCGCGAGCCTGGCGCCAGAGGTCCTCCAGGGGTTGACCATGCCCGTCCTGCTCCTCTGGGGGGGGAGCGA
>JAFGNZ010000124.1 GCA_016926755.1 Myxococcaceae bacterium
GAAGTCGGAGATCTTCACCTCGCCCTCGTAGCTGATGAGGACGTTGTCCGGGGAGATGTCCCGGTGGACGAGCCCCAGGGGGCGCCCCCGCTCGTCAATGCGCGTGTGGGCGTGGTGCAGCCCCTTGCACATCTCGATGGCGACGTTCACCGCGAGCGGCGCGGGCAGCTGCGCGAGGCCCAGCGACTGCGCGCGCTTGAGCGCCCGCGAGAGCGGCTGGCCCTCCACCAGCTCCATGGCCAGGAAGTACTCGCCCTCCACCTGCCCGAAGTCGAACACCTGGACGATGTTGCCGTGGTTGAGCCCCACCGAGATGCGCGCCTCCTGGATGAACTGCTCCACGAAGGAGGGGTTCTCGGCATAGACGTCCAGCACGCGCTTGATGACCACGGACTTGGTGATGCCCGGCGCGGCGGTGTAGCGCGCACGGTAGACGGTCGCCATGCCCCCGGTGCCCAGGCGCTCCAGAAGCTCGTACTTGCCGAAAGGGGTGCCGGCCGCCTCGTTCAAGATGGCCCCACTCTACCATCCACGGGGCCTCCCCGCTCCCCTGGAGACTGCCCGAGGACGATCCGGGGGCGCCAGACTGCGCCCATGAACGCTCCGCGCCTCCTGCCCCCAGCGGCCCCTGCTCACTCCGGATCCTGGATGAGCCGCAGGTGCGCGTGCAACGTCTCCGTGTGGAGATAGAGGAACTGCGCGTCGCCGAAGGACAGCGCATCCCCGTCGTTCAGCTGGAGCTCCTGCCGGGCGCCGATGGGCACCGTGTTGACGAAGGTGCCATTCATCGAGCCCACGTCCCGCACCAGGCACGCGCCGGCCCGCTCGCTCCAGCGCAGCCGCGCGTGGAGCTTGGACACGGACGGGTCCTTCACCAGGACCATGCAGGTGTCCATCCGCCCCACGGTGAACTCCTCCCCGTCCACGCGGGGCTGGAGCAGGTGCACCTCCAGGTGCTGGAAGCCCTGGAGCATCGTCAGCAGCCGCTCCATCAGCCGCAAGCGGTGGTTCATCGGCAGCGTGCGCGCCTGCCCGAGCTGATGCGCCACCTGCTGGAACACGGGCTCCGGCGGCTGCTGGATGAGCGCCACCGGGCCGGAGGCGGCGCGGAAGGCCTCCAGCGGAGCCTCGGCGAACGGGCGGAGCTGCTGCACGGACGGCATACTGTCGGCAGGTTAACTCGCTCGAAGCCCCCTGCCCACCCCTATGGGTCGGGTAAGGTGTCACGCATCTGGCACCACCCGCCGCGGGAGGGACACATGGCGAAGGCGAAGCATGTCCTGGCGATCGACCAGGGGACCACGGGGACGCACGTCACCATCCTCGATGCCCGGCTCCAGGTGGCCGGTCGCGCCTACCGGGAGTTCACCCAGCACTTCCCCAAGCCCTCCTGGGTCGAGCACGACCTGGAGGAGATCTGGGCCTCCAGCGAGTTCTGTATCGCCCGGGCGCTGAGGGATGCGGGCCTCAAGGGCCAGGACATCGCCGCGGTGGGCATCACCAACCAGCGAGAGACGACGGGCCTGTGGAATCGCGGCACGGGCAAGCCGCTGGGGCACGCCATCGTCTGGCAGGACCGGCGCACGGCGGACATCTGCCAGCAGCTCAAGGCCAAGGGGGTGGAGCCGCGCGTGCGCGAGGTGACGGGCCTGGTGCTGGATCCGTACTTCTCCGGCACCAAGCTCACCTGGCTGTTCGAGCACCTCAAGGGCGCGCGCGCCCGGGCGGAGAAGGGCGAGGTGTGCTTTGGCACCATCGACACCTGGCTCGTCTACAAGCTCACCGGCGGGCAGGCCCACGTCACCGACGTGTCCAACGCCAGCCGCACGCTGCTGATGGACCTGCGCTCGCTGCAGTGGGACGACGAGCTGCGCACCCTGCTGGGGGTGCCGGCCGCGTGCCTGCCGCAGATCCGCGGCTCGGCGGAGGTGTACGGCACCACGCGCGGCATGAAGAGCCTGCCGGACGGCATCCCCGTCTCCGGCATGGCGGGGGACCAGCAGGCGGCCCTCTTCGGGCAGGCGTGCTTCGAGCCCGGCGAGTCCAAGTGCACCTACGGCACCGGCGCCTTCCTGCTGATGAACACGGGGGACACGCCGGTGCGCTCCACCGCCGGGCTGCTGACGACGGTGGCGTGGCGCCTGGGCGAGCGCACCACGTACGCGCTGGAGGGCAGCTCCTTCATCGCCGGCGCCGCCGTGCAGTGGCTGCGCGACGGGCTCAAGGTCATCAAGCGCGCCCCGGACGTGGAGGCGCTCGCCCAGAGCGTGAAGGACTCGGGGGACGTCGTCTTCGTGCCGGCGCTGGCGGGCCTGGGCGCGCCGCACTGGCGGCCCGAGGCGCGCGGCCTCTTCGCCGGCCTGGACCGCTCCACCACCGTGGCCCACCTGGCGCGCGCGGTGCTGGAGGGCATCGCCCTGCAGATCCGCGATCTGGCGGACGCGATGCGCCATGACAGCGGCCGGGACATCCCCGCCTTCAAGGTGGATGGGGGCGCGGCGGCCAACAACCTGCTCATGCAGTACCAGGCGGACGTGCTGGACACGCCGGTGGTGCGCCCGCGCAACCTGGAGACGACGAGCCTGGGCGCGGCCTTCCTCGGCGGCCTGGGCGCGGGCGTGTGGAACAGCCCGGACGCCATCCGCAAGGCGTGGAAGGCGGACCGCACCTTCAAGCCGAAGATGAGGCCGGAGGTGCGCGAGCGGCACCTGGCCAAGTGGAAGCGCGCGGTGGAGCGGGCGTGAGCGGAGCCGCGCCCGGCCGTCCCCTCCGTGAGCCCTCCGCGGGCTCCCCGCTTCCCGGGACGCCCGAGAAGGTGTGAAATCTCCCCTTCGATGCAGCCACGCATCACAGGGCCGGATGGGTGGCGGTGGAGTTCGCGTGATGAAGACCCTTCGATTGCTCTTCCTCCTGGCGGCCGGGATGGGGCTCTCCGGATGCCCGGAGCCTCCCTGCTTCGGTGGAGGCGGTGGCAACACCGGCGTGCCCCTCCAGACGAGCGTGGTCCTGATGGGCGAGCAGGTGCGCCTGCCCATCGCGCCCCAGTTCGTGAGCGGCTGCGGCACCGGGTTCGACGCGCTCCCCGCCCCCAGCACCCTCTCGGTGGAGATCTCCGGCCCGGACAACCTGCTGGTGGAGCACCAGGCGAAGATGGGCTCGCCCTCCACCGCCGTCGCCACCATTGAGTTCACCCCGGACAAGCAGGGCCGCTACCACGTCTTCGCCGCGTTCGATCCCGTGGGCGGCATCCATCAGATCGATCTCTACGCGGCGCGAGATCGCTCCGCCGAGGCGCCCCTCCAGAGCCTGCCCAATCACTGCGGCGCGCTGGAGCGCACACGGCGCGGCGGGTGGCTCTGCGACGGAGCCTTCATGCGCGACGGCACCGTCTTGCGCCGCTTCACCGGTCGGGTCGCCGTGGCCGAGGACGTGGTGTGGGTGGCCACCGAGACGTCGGTCCAGCGCTTCGTGGACCTGGGGGGAACGGCGCTCGAGCCCGCTGGCTCCCTGGCCCACTCGCAGGGCAGCGTCGAGTTCCTGCTCGGCACCCCTGACGAGCTGGTGCTCCTGCATAGCACCACCCTCCAGCGCGTCACCTTCGACGGGACGGAGCTGAGCTCCACGGGCACGTCCAGCTGGCAACCCGACCTCAGCCCACTCACGCCGCCGGGTCCCAGGGGCCTCCTCCTCCGCGCCGGGGATCATCTGGCCGTCGTCACCTCCACCTCCACCTCGAGCTCCACCGGCCTCACCAACAGGGTCTGCCCCTACCAGCTGGAGGGGGGCCGCTTCGTGCGCACCGCCACGAGCTGCCGGACCTTCGCCAACCGGGTCGTGGGCTTCGAGCCCGCTGTCCTGTGGATGGGGACCGAGACATTCAGCGGCAACGTCTTCTCGGATCTGCGGCGGCTGGAGTGGGGGAGCACCGGCCTGGTGGAGGTGGCCTCGCTCCCCCTGGGCTCGAACCTCGAGCTGTCCACCCACGCGATCGGCCTGCGCACCTCGATCGTCCCCGTCGTCAACGTCCCCATCTCCTCCACGAGCCCGCGTCCCCGTGGCACCGTGGCGGTCTACTCCCCCGAGCGACGCACCCTCCTGCTGGAGCTGCTGGACTCGGAGATCCCCCAGCCGCTCGCCTCTTCGCACCTGCTGTGGGGGCCCACCTCCACGAGCCCCACCCAGCGCATCCGCGTCCGACCCTCCACTCCCTGACAAGGCCCGTGCGTTCTCCGCCCCTTCTCCCCCGCACGGAGGTAAGAAAGCCCCATGGCCTACGATCGCACGCTGCTCAGCCCCGAGGCGCTGCAGTCCTTCCTCACCGCGCACCCCGCGTGGAAGCACGAGGCAGGGATGATCCGGCGCACCTACGAGTTCCCCGCCTTCCTTAAGGGCATCTCCTTCGTGGAGCGCGTGGCCCAGGTCGCGGAGGCGGCGGATCATCACCCGGACATCGACATCCGCTGGCGCAAGGTGACGCTGGCGCTCGTCACGCATGACGCCGGGGGGCTGACCTCCCGGGACACGAAGCTGGCGGCCGAGGCGGACCGGCTCTTCACGGAGGGGGTGGGCCCGTAGCCGGCGCGGAGCCCTCCCATGCGCACGCTCGCCCTGCTGTCCTTGACCGCCGTGCTCGCCGTGGCTCCTGGGGCCTGGGCTCAAGAGGAGCCGCCGCCGCCCGAGCCCCGGCCGGAGCGGCTGTACATCAACTCGGGGGTGCTGCTGGGCTCCACGCGGATGGTGGGCATTGGCGGCGCCTATACGGGCATCGCCGAAGGCACCGCGGGCTTCCCCAGCAACCTGGCCGCGCTGGCGCACCGCAGCCCCCAGCTCGACCGGGACTGGGACGTGGGCATCACCTTCTCCCTGCTGGACCTGCCGCTGAGGAGCCGACGCGGGCAGGACCTGGACAACGACGGCCTGCCGGACGAGGCCCCGGACAGCTCTCAGCTCCTCTTCGGCCTGCTCCTTCAGTACAAGGAGTTCGGCCTGGGCACCTTCATCCGCAGCCGCTCGGTGAGCTACTGCGCCACGGACGCCTGCGCGGAGGGTGACTACATCCAGGTGTCCGTCAGCCAGTCGGCGCTGGCGGGCGCGGTGGCCTTCGGGCAGGACGAGTTCATCGTCTCGCTCGGCATCTACACGGCGAGCGCGAAGCTCGGCTACAAGGGGGATGACTGGGACTACGGCGGCACCGGCATCTCGCTGGATCTGCTGTTCCGCCCCCAGGGGCGGCCCTACCGGGTGGGCATCGCCGTGCGGCCGCAGGTGGTGGGCGGCTGGGACCGGAAGGAGGATCAGCAGCCCGTGCTGGCGGACCGCCCGATCTACTCGGGCGTGGTGTCCCCGGCGCTGCTGTCGCTGGGCGTCAGCTACCGGTTCGGCGAGGGCGCCGAGCGCTACAACCGCCTCTCGCCGGCGGCGCGCCGGCAGCTCATCGCCTCGGGCGCGCCCAACGTGCCGCTGGAGGAGTCCCCGGACGCGCCGGCGGGCACCTTCCTCGTCTCCGGGCAGGTGGACCTCATCTCCAGCGTGGAGAACGCGGTGGCGCTGCGCTCGGCGGCGGCGTTCACGGAGCCGGAGGGGGTGGGCCGCACCGTGCTCTTCCAGCCGCACCTGGGCGCCGAGCACGACACCTGGCCGGGCCGCCTGCGCACCCGGCTGGGCGTCTTCATCGAGCCCTCCTCCTTCGAGGGCCAGGTGCCTCGGCCGCACGTGACGGGCGGCTTCGAGCTGTTCCTCTTCCGCTACTGGGAGGACTGGGCGGTGAGCGCCTCCTTTGATGTGGCGCGGCGCTACGCGAACGTGGGCCTCTCCGTGGGCTTCTGGAGGTAGTGGCGCGGCCCAGGGTTGGGAAACCATCCTCTCCCCAGAACGCCGGAGCGTCAGGCGTCCTCGTCGGGCAGGAGCGTGCGGAGCAGCTCGTCGTCGGGACCGAGCGGGTGCCAGCCGGGCGGCGGCGGCGTGGCGAGGAGCGCTGCGATGACCTGCCTGGCGCGCTCTTTATGAGTCTCCGGAGTGTAGGCGGACCAACAACCGAGCGCCTTGGCGACCTTGAAACGGTTTGCGTCGTCCAGCACGGCCGGCCAGCCATCGGGGAGGCTCTCGGACAACTCGCGCACGAGCACATCGCGCACAAAGCGAGTGACCTGCTTGCGCTGCTCCGCCTCGGCGAGCAACCCGCTCAACACCCGCACCGCGGCAACGTCCTCCTTGCCAAGCTCCTCGGCCAGCAGATACAGCGGGATGGCAGGGCGTGCCTCAGCGAAGGCGGTGAGCGAAGCGTAACCCCGCTCTCGGACCCGCTCATACAGGCGGACCTTCCAGCGACCCTGCCAGGCCTGGCCGTCGCTCATCTTCCTCTCCAAGGGGTGAAGTTCATCGGGACTTGCGAGTCCCTCATTTCGGGCCGTTTCCCTCTTACGCGGACGCGCTGGAAGCGGCCTGCCCGATGATCCTCTCCAAGCCCAATGCCGTAGTGGGCTACCTTCAAGACTCCAATCCAGATCTGGCCCGGCGAACCGCGACCGAGTACTGCGGCTGGCTGTATTACACCCCGGCACACATGTACGAGTTAAGCATGCTGACGGATCGGTCAGCGCCCGACGATGTGGTGACTGGCAGAAAGAGCTGCGACCTCCCCGCCTTCGTCAACGACGCGCGTTACGCGTCAGCTGACCTGAAGTACATCATCGCCCTCCACAATCACCCATTTGGAACACAGATCTCTGAACGGGATATGCGCTTCATTGAAGCGATGGCCCGCATTCACGAATGGGTCATTGCGACCAGGAATCACGGACAAGTTCTGCTTTCCATCGTCGCGTTCTTCTCAAGGTCGAAGGACCCCGGGGCTCCCACCTGTGATGGCTTCTATCAGTACATTCCAGCGACGCGCTCGATGGTGAGATGGACCCGGATGCAGGGCAAGTGGAAGCAGGAGGTGACCGCCCTCCCCCGCTAGTGGACTGTCCGCGAAGTAATTCGACATAGTCGCGGGGGATGCATAGCTCTGGTGGATGAGGAGACGCCCTCCACGACTTGTGCACCTCTCACCAGCAGAGGTCGCCCACCTTCAGTCCTTGGTACGAGACGGACGTATCGAGCAGCGCATTGCGCGTCGAGCACGCATCTTGCTGGCGATGAACGAACCGGACACCGTCGTCTTGGAGTTGGCTGACCGACTCGAACTGGACCGTACGACCATCTGGGCTCTGTGCCGCCGCTTCGAGCAATGGGGCATGCAGGTCGTCGATGATGCGCCCCGCCCGGGCCGCCCCAGGCGGCTTTCCCCCCCTCCAGCGCGTCGAGGTGGAGCGCCTGGCCTGCTGTGAGCCAGCGGGCATTGGGCTGCATATGACCCACTGGTCCACCCGCAGCCTGGCCCAGGCGGCTCGATTGCTGGGCATCGCCCCAACCCTCTCCCACTCCACCGTGGCGCTCATCCTCCGGGACGCTGAACTCCAACCCCACCGCTCTCGCTACTGGAAGACGCCGGTTCCCGACGACACCTTCGTCACCTTGGCGGCAAAAGTCCTCTGGTGCTACGAGCACGCACACGCTCTGGCGCAGCAGGGGGAGGTGGTCGTGTGCGTGGACGAGAAGCCCAACATCCAGGCACTGGAGCGGCGCCGCCCACGCGCCCGATGCGGCCGGGCCTCATCGAGCGGCAGGAGTTCGAGTACGTGCGGCACGGCACGGTGAACTTCCTGGTCAAGTTGGTGGTGCATACCGGAATGATGCGGGGCTGGTGTCTGGAGCACAACGACTCTGCCTCCCTGCGGGCGGTGCTGCCTCAACTCCTGTGGGCGCACCGCGGTGCCCGCCGCATCCACCTTATCTGGGACAACGGCTCCAGCCACATCGCGCAGGAGACGGGGGACTTCCTACCCCGCCACTACCCTCGTGTCCGTGTCCTCTTCACTCCGGCCCATGCCTCCTGGCTTGATCAGGCAGAGCTGCTCCTGCGCGCCTTCGAGGCGCGCTACCTTCAGCGAGCAAGCTGGATCAGCCGCGCCGAACTCATCACCCACCTTGACGCCAGTTGGCCCGAGTACAATCGCCTCTACGCCCACCCGTTCACCTGGTCCTGGACGCGCGCCAAGATGCACCAGTGGGTTGATCGGCATGGCTCCCGACTATGTTGAAAGATTTCGCGGACAGTCCACTAGTGCAAGGAGCAGCAGAGGCAGATGAACTTCCGCCGGAATACCTACCGCGAGCCCGTCATGACCATGAGAGAGTGGATACTTCCAGTGCTCATTGCCCTCTCGGGCTGTGCCCGTACGACCGGGCCCTTTTCAACGCCTGCGGAGAATGACCTGTCGATCATCTTCCCGGTCTCCACTGGGCAGGGCCTTGTCACGGTGGAGGAGCGGGGGAAGACCTATCAGATGGATGGCGAGGTGCTGCGCGCCCTGAGGATTGTCGAACAGGACCTCTTTCCTCCGGGGGGCTCCGAGCGGCCGTGCTGGGCCAAGCCGGAGGCGCACACCTACTGGTTCACCCGCCAGGGGGACATCATCTTTGTCTATGTCGAGGAAGATCTCGCCTATTGCCACCGCCAGGTTCCGGCGATGGATTCGGGCGCGAAGTACGCGATCAGCGTGGACGGCCGCATCCTCCGGCGTGTCATTGGCTCCGAGCCCGACCATGGCGTCTGGCGCCTGAAGACGCCCGAGGGAGAGACGGTGATCGTCATCACGGAGCCGGGAGTCGTTCCTGGCCCGAAGGCCCTGGAGACGCCTGACAGCGGGATTGTGAAGATCGTGACCGAGCCGGTGGACATGCCGGGGGTGGTGATCTTCGAGCGGCCCGAGGACGCGGGTGAGGCTCAGGAAGCGGAGCCTGGAGTCATTCCCGGGCTGACGATGTTGCCGGGGGATGCCGGGGTGCGGTGGGAGTACCGGGACGGAGGACTGATGTCCGTGCCCCAGGCCCCCCCGCTCCTGCCCTCTGCTGGTGGGGATGGGGGCGTACCCAAGTGAGAGGCTGTGCTCGCGACTGGCAGATGCAACGGAATCATCGTCGAAGAAGAGCGTCCTCACGGAGCAGGCTCGGCAGGTGATCTCACGCGCCGCGTACAGGAAGCTACCCCGCACCCCTGAGGAACGCGGCCAGCTTCTCGTACGCCACCGCCAGCGCGGGGATGGGCGCGCTCTCGTTGGCCTGGTGCGCCTGCGCCGTCTCTCCCGGCCCGTAGTTCACCGCGTCCACGCCCCACTCCCCGAAGCGCGCCACGTCCGTCCACGCCTGCTTCGAGGCCGCCGGCAGCCCCGTCACCGCCAACAGCCGCTGGTACAGCGGGTTGTCCGCGCACACCCGCCCGCTCGGCGACAGATCCGTGAACGTCACCTCCGCCCGCCCCGCCACCAGCGCCCGCACGTCCTCCTGCGCCAGTTCCAGCGACTTGCCCGGCGCGAAGCGGTAGTTGAGGCTCAGCTCCATCGTGTCCGGCACCACGTTGCGGGCCCGGCCCCCGTGCGCCAGCGTCACGCTCATCACCTCGAAGAAGGAGAAGCCCGCGTGCACCACCTCCACTCGCGGGCGCGCCAGCAGCTCCGCCAGCAGCGGCCCGGCCTTGTGGATCGCGTTCTCCCCCTGCCACGGCCGCGCCGAGTGCGCGCTGCGCCCCGTGAACTTCAGCAGGGCGTGCAGCGTCCCCACGCACCCCACCTGCACCAGCCCATCCGTGGGCTCCATCGCGATGCCGAAGCTCACCCGCCGCAGCGCCCGCTGCTTCTCGAACAGCGGCCCGAGCCCGCTCTCCAGGTAGGGGCCCTCCTCGCGCTCGTAGAGGATGAGCACCAGGTTCACCGGCAGCTCGCTCAGCGGCAGGTCCTCCGCCAGCGCCATCATCACCGCCAGCCCGCCCTTCATGTCCGAGGCGCCCAGCCCGAAGACGCGCTCGCCTTCGAGGCGCGGCGGCCCATCGTTCGGGTGCGCGGGCACGGTGTCCAGGTGCCCCACCAGCGCCACCGTGGGGCGCGCGTCCTCCAGCCGCCCCACCACCAGCGAGTGCCCCACCCGGTGCACCTCCTCGCGGCGGAAGCGCTCCAGCGCCCAGCGCTCCACCTCGTCGGCGAGGGGCCCCTCGTGACCGATGGGGCTGGGGATGCGGCACAGAGCGAGCGTGGACTGGGCGAGGCGCGCGGCGAGCGAGGACATGGAGGGGGCGAACCTTAAGAAGAAGCGGCCGGTTGTAAAGCAGGCGCGCGCCGGCCGGGCTCGCGTCAGACGAGCTTCTGGAGCGGCTGCTCCTGCCCATCGACCAGGAGGCGGAACTCGGTGTGGAGCAGTCCCTGCTTGAGCTCGACGACCACGGACCGCTCGGCGTCGCTCTGCTTCACCCCGCCGCGCAGGGACTTCCGGGTGCCGACGTTACAGACCACCTCGTCGGCCTTCTCGCCTCCGATGAGGAGCCGAAACCTTCCGCCGAGCAGGGTGGGGCTCCCCTTGATCTCGACGCGCACGCCGAGCACCTCCGCCACCTGGTGGTCTCTGAAAATCCCCATGCGTCCCTCGTCGGCCACGCCTGCAAGGTGAGTGTGTCAGCACATCGTGGTTCCACCGCGGCCCGACACCCCCTCCATATCGCACTTCCGAGCCCGCCCCGCGCCCGCCGTCACCCGGGAGGGCGGTGGATGAAGGACAAGCCCGCCCGGAGCCAGCTCAGGCAGATCAGGTAGGTGCCCAGCACGTCGCTGGGCCAGTGGGCCCCCGGCACCACCCGAGCGACTCCGGCCAGGACGAGCAGCGCGATGCCCACGACGGCGATGCCGACTCGCAGGGCGCCACGCGCCGCCCGCAGGGCGACGAGCACCAGCGCGCCCACGGTGACGCTGTAGAGCGTGATGAACGTCGAGGGAAAGGAGAAGCCGCTGTGACTTCCCACCACGGCGACGAGCTCTCGCGAGGGCCGCGGGCGCTCGAAGATCGACTTGCTCGCATCACCCAGGAGCTGCTCGAGCACGATCGCGGCCAGCACCACCCCGGCGGTGCGCAGGCCCGCCAGCCGCCACGTCGCCAGCACGGCGATCGCCATCAGGATGAACTTCGCCGGCGCGTAGGCCGTGGAGATGAACGGCGGCACCCAGGCCGTCCCTGGCGAGAGCGCCTGCACGGCGCGCGCGAGCGCCACGTCGCCTGGCAGGTAGGGCGTGGTGGCCATGGCGACGCCAACGAGCACCGTGCAGAGCGCCGCGATGGCGAGCGCGCGGAGGGGAGAGCCAGGAGGCGACATGGCGCAGGATCTCCTGCTACAGCAGCGAGCGGACTCGCGCGGAATCGAACGGCTTGTCGATGCGCCGGACGGGAGCGCGCTCCAGGAACTCGATGGCGCGAGGCGTGAACGCCCCCGCGGACATGAAGACCATGCGCGCGAGGAGCTCCGGGCGCTGCGCCGCGATGGTGTCGTACAGGTCCATCCCCGTGATGTCGGGCATCATCAGGTCACAGAAGATGACGTCGTAGTGCTGCTTCCGATCCAGCATCCGCTGCAGGGCCTCGTGCGCCGTGTCAGCCAGCTCGATGTGGTGGGGCGGACCGATGATGCGCGCGAGCGCCGCGCGGACCTCGGGATCATCGTCGATCACCAGCACGCGCCGCGGGGTGAGCGAGCGCTGCGAGGAGGACTGGGCCATGGGGAGGTACTCGGCGCTCTCCTCCGGGGCGGCCGGCAGGCGGATCCGGAACGTGGTGCCTCGCCCCTGCTCGCTCTCCACCTCGATCTGCCCTCCCATCCCGGTCACGATGCCGTGGCACACCGCGAGCCCCAGCCCCGTCCCCAGGCCAATGGGCTTGGTGGTGAAGAAGGGCTCGAAGATGCGCGAGAGGTGCTCGGGGGAGATCCCGCTGCCCGTGTCGCTCACCTCGATGATCACCCAGCCCGGCTCGCCCTCGCGCACGGCGACCGTCACCGCGTGCTGGGAGGCCGCCCCCTCCGGGATGGCCTGCGCGGCGTTGACCAGGAGGTTGAGGAAGACCTGCCCCAGGCGCGACTCGTTGCCTATCACCGGCGGCGCCGGCTCGTACCGCCGCACCAGCCGGGCCCGCTGGCGCAGCTGCGGCGTGGCGATGGAGATGGAGAACTCCAGGGCCGCCTGGACGTCCACCGGCCCCATCGACTCCGCATCATCACGGGCGAAGGTGCGCAGCTGTCGGACGATGTCGCGGATGCGCTCGGCCCCGAGCTGGGCCTGCACCAGCGCCCGCTGGACCTCGTCCATGTCCACCCCCGGCGTGGGGACCTTCAGCCGGGCCAGCTCGTCCAAGGCATACCCCTGATTGGCCAGCACATAGGACAGGGGGTTGTTGATCTCATGGCCCACGCCCGCCGCGAGCTGGCCCGCGGTGGCCAGGCGCTCGGCCTGGATGAGCGCCATGCGCGCCGCCTCGAGCTCCGCGGAGCGCCGGCGCACCAGCTCCTCCGCCTCCGTGCGGGCCTGCTGCTCGCGCGCCAGCAGGGCGTCCCGCTCCAGCTCGGCCTTGCGGCGCCGCGTGATGTCCTCGATGACGGCGATGAAGTAGTCCGGCATGCCGTCCGGCTTGCGGACCAGGGACACCGTGAGGTTGCACCAGACGATGTGCCCTTTCTTGTGCCGGTAGCGCTTCTCCAGCGAGTACATGGGGATGATGCCCTCGAGCACCTGCATGGCCAGCTCGAGATCCTGGCCCATGTCTTCCGGGACGGTGAGGTCCGCGAACCCGTGCGCCACCACCTCCTCGAGCGTGTAGCCCCAGATGTCGGACAGCTTCGAGTTGGCGCGCAGCACCTGCCCGCTCACGCTCACGTGCGCGATGGCCACGGCCGCCTGCTCGAAGGTGGCCTTGAAGCGGCGCTCGCTCTCCTCCAGCCGGGCGAGCGCCTGCTCGCGCTGGGTGACGTCCAGCGCCTGGGTGAGGACGCGCAGCACCTTCCCCGAGCCATCACGGACCGCGCTGAAGTACCACTCGCAGTGGATGATGGTCCCATCCTTGCGGTGCGTGCGGAACTGGAGGACGAGCCAGGGCAGCTCCCCGGCGATGAACCGCTCCATCTCCTGCGTGACGCGAGCCTCGTCCTCCTTGTGGGTGAAGGCGAGCTCGCGAGGGCTCTTCCCCCGGACCTCCTCCCCGGTCCAGCCGAAGATCTCCTCCGCCCGCTGGCTCCACAGCCGGACCCTGAACTCGGAGTCCCACTCGATGACGGCGAGGGGCGAGTTCTCCGCGAAGTCGTTCGCGGAGAACGCCCAGTCGGGGCGATCAGGCAGAAGTGCGTTCAAGGGCCGTGCGGACATGCATGGGGACTGCTCTACATCACTGTCAGTCTACGCTTTGCGACAACGATGTTCCAACGACCCGCCTCATGGACGAACGATCACTTGTCCCGACTCCGGAGCTGGCGTACCACCGATGCTCGCCTCGGCTGCAATCTCCCGTAGCAGGGCGCCGCTGAAGTGATCCCTCGCCTGCATGTAGACGCACGTGCGCTGGGGCACCGTGCCAAACCGGAGTTTCTCCAGGTTTGCGGTCATTCCCAGGTGTACGGTCTTCATGCCAAGCTCCATGGCACGGCGGATGATCTGGAAGAGCATCTGCCGGTAGGCGCCATGCTGGTACACGTAATCGTAGTCCACCCCACACAGGAACGCGCCGTAGTGGGTGCCCTGCTTGTGCGCCGCGCAGAAGGCCACGGGGTGCAGATCCGCGGGGCCGCCGTGGGCCGGATCCAGCCGGAGCGTCATCAGCTCCCAGGATGAGGACTCGTGCATGGCCGCCAGCAGGCGCAGGGGCAGGTGGAAGACGTTCAGCCGCAGGGCCTTCCTGGCCACGTTGAGGTAGAGCGAGTGCAGGTGCTCCAGCTCCTCCAGGGTGAGCGACGAGCCCAGCCCCACGCCATGCAACTGCCGCAGGTAGAACTGGGACTGCGCGATGCGCTCGCGCACGTGCTCGCGCTTTCGCTTGGTGAGGCTGGTCAGGTACTCCTCCTCGCTCCACCAGGTGATGTTCAGCAGGTGCGACTCGAGCATGGGCACCTTGACCAGCCCGTGGTGGAGCATCTCCTGGTCCATCTCGGGGTCTCCGTCAGGCAGATCCCGCATCGTCATCACGGAGCACTCGGCGCGATCATACTCCTCGCGCGCCGCCTCCACGAGGCGGGCCAGCGCGGCGCGCCAGGGGCCGGAGCGATCCAGGTACAGGTGGTTGCCCTCGGACAGCAGGGTGCCCAGCAGCAGCGCGCGGGAGGACAGGAAGTAGGGATCCTGCTTGCGCCGCGCCTCGACGCGCTCGGACACCTCCTCGCGCATGAGCATGTCGTCCTTGCACAGCGCCACCGTGAAGGGCGCCGCGGCGAGGACGCGGCCCGCGGAGTCCCGGATGAGCACGTAGAGGAACTGCCAGGAGTTCTCGGACTCCGCGGCGTTGGAGAAGACCTGCTCCTGCATCATCAGCGAGTCCCAGCTGATGAACCCCACGGTGCCCAGCATCGAATTCCACAGCTCCTTGTCGATCTGCCAGATGGAGGTGTAGCGCTCGACGACCAGGTCCTTCACGGCCTCCACGGGCCGCCGGGCGGCGGGCGCCAGCTGCGTCGAGGCGGCGGACGGCTGCTCCTCGACGATGAGCCGCTGGATCAGCTCCTGGAGCGGGGCGCGGACCCGGGTGCCATAGGTCTTCCCCGGCAGCGCGTTCCTGAACTCATCATCCAGGTTGTCGACGGTCAGCCCCTCCTCCGCGAGCACGGCGGGGATGTGCTCGGCCAGCCGGTTGATGACGCGCGTCACGTCCTCGGCGGAGTGGTACGCCGTGAGCGACAGGCGGATGCCGCCGCGGCGCATGGGCACCGTGGGGTACACCGAGGGCGTGACGTAGATGCCCTCGTCCATCATGCGGCGGGCGACCTTGAAGGCCAGCCGCGGCAGCCCCAGGCGCAGGAAGAAGATGGGCGACTCGTTCTCCACCAGCAGCGGCAGGCCCTTCTCCTGGATCAGCTGGTTGGCCAGGCGGACGCGCTCCTGCAGCACCTCCTGGTGCTGGTAGATCTCCGGGGACAGGTGCAGCTTCGCGGAGGCGATGGCCGCGCCCAGCATGGGCGGCTGCAGCGGGCCGGAGAAGAAGAGGGGGCCGCCCGTCTTGCGCACGTGCTGGCGCTCCTGGTCGGTGGCGAACAGCAGGCACCCGCCGCCGGCCGCGAAGGCCTTGTTGAGCGAGGTGGCCAGGACGATGCGCTCATTGAAGCCCATGCGCGTCAGGAAGCTGCCCCGGCCGTTCTTGCCCACCCAGCTCATGCCGTGCGCGTCATCCACGTACAGCCGCACGTTGGGGGCGATCTTGAGCGCCTCCCGGAGCAGCTCCACGGGCACCAGATCGCCATACATGCTGTAGACACCATCCACGGCGAACCAGACGGTGCGGCGCAGCGTGGCCAGCCGCTGGATGAGCTCCAGCGCGCGCTCCAGCTCGCCGTGCCGGACGATCTCCACCTGGCACCCGGACGTCCGCGTCAGCTGCGCGGCCTGCTGGATGCTGTAGTGGGCCTGGTGGTCCAGCACGATGGCGTCCTTCTCCGTGGCCAGCACGCCCAGCGCCGACTGGTGCCCGAGCGAGGTGGAGGAGCAGACGAGCGCATACCCCCCGAGCAGCTCGGACATGAGCGCCTCCAGCTCCGGGTAGGGAGGCGCCGAGACGAAGCCACGTGTCGCCGAGAACTGGGTGCCGTAGCGCCGCACCGCGCGGACGACGCCCTCGACCAGCTGGGGGTGATGCTCCAGCCCCAGGTACGAGCAGGAGGCGAAGGCCAGCAGCTCCTGCCCGTTCAGGCTGAAGGTGCGCCCGTGTAATTCCTGATCATCCGGATTAAGGAAGTAGAGCCCATGCTGGATGGCCTCCTGATGAATGGAGTCCACTGTCGCATTGCGTTCAGACGCTTCCATGTGTGTACCCGGATGTCCGTGCTAGAGGTGAGAGGGGTGCCCACGGACCGATGAGGCAATAACACGTTGCACAATTCCATACGTAGCGTATTATTCTTGTGAGGACAATACCCAACAGGTCACCCCCTGTTGATTAAAACATGACTGAAACATGACGTGCCAGGGCCGGGCGCGGCCGTAAGGTCGCCATGCCTCCTGGCTGCCTGGAATTCGAGGGATGTCCTGGCTCAGGGGCTCTTGGAGGAAGCCGGCAGTACAGGGGCCGGAGGCGGTGAGCTTCACCGCGAACCGGGCGGAGAGTTCGTCGCGGGACTCCAGCGCCGGCTCGACCGACAGCACGTCCCCGTCCAGGGTGTACGGCACGGGAGCAACGGGCCCCGTCGGGGCGGCGTCGATCCGAAGCCGCTCGAGGATGCGGCCCATCTCCGCTCCACGCTCCCAAAGGAAGCGCTCAAGGCCGATATCTCCTTCGGGATCCTCGAGCCGGACCTCCTCCAGCTTCTTGTCCGTGACGAGATCGACGACGACCCTCCGCCACACCGCCAGCGCATCCTCATCGGTGTACAGGAGGTAGGCGAAGACGCCTCGACTCGAGAAGCCGACCGGGTAGAAGCCCATGC
The DNA here is from genome assembly GCA_016926755.1 of Myxococcaceae bacterium. Lineage (GTDB taxonomy): Bacteria > Myxococcota > Myxococcia > Myxococcales > Myxococcaceae > Hyalangium. The sequence continues at coordinate 16,532 of JAFGNZ010000124.1, forward strand.
CCGCGCACGAGTCCTGCTGAATGGCGGGCTGCTTCCGCGCGGACATCTGCGCGGGGGCGAGCAATGTCGGGGCAGCGCCGAGCCACGATGCCATGGCCAGGGGGCGATGAGCGCAAGCATGGGGCGGGACGCTATTCCCGGGCCTTTCTCATCACGAAGAACTCATACCCGTACTGCCCCGCGTACCTCTCGAACAGCTGGATCTCGGCCTCCTCGCCGTCGAGCACTCGAGCTGCCTCGGCATCACCGGCATATTGAGCCCGCAGCGCTTCGATCCTCCGCCGCATGGGCGTGTAGTAGTTCCACCAGGCGCTCTCGGGCAGCGTGAAGTGATGAATCACCTCGTAGCCGCTCGTCCGGATGAGCGCGAGGTTGGCGCCCACGCTCGTCATCGCGGGATAGCCGCTCTGCCAGAAGTCCCGCACCTCGGGCGCAGGCCGATCCGTCAGCCAGACGCACTCCGTGAGCGCCAGGGATCCGCCCGGCTTCAGGAACCGCCGCCAGGACCGAAGCGCGTTCTCGAACCCCATGATGTACGCCGCCCCCTCGGACCATATGAGCTCGAAGCTCTCCGGCTCGAAGTCCAGCGCGATCATCGATCGATTCAGCGCAGTGATGGACCCGGACAGCCCCTGATCGCGCGCCTTCTCCAGGAGGACATCCAGGAATGACTGATGCGTATCGACCGCGGTGATGTGGCCGCCCGTCTTCCGTGCCAGGAGCAGGGTCTGCCTGCCGGGCCCGCAGCCCACGTCCAGGATGCGGGGATGGCTGGGGAGAGCGGGCACATGGCTCAACGCCTCGAGCGTCGCCTCATCGCTTCCAGGCGCCTCGAAGGTCAGCCCTTGATGGATCTCGAAGAACAGGTCCACTTGCATCCGCGCCAGCTTAGAGCGCCTAACAAAAGTAAGGACTGGAGCCATCTCCCGAGGGGAAGGCCCCCTCAAACCTGACTTTTGTTAGGCGCTCTCAATCCTCAATGGACAGAAGGCGGTTGCCAAACCACTGCCGATGCATTGCTGAGAGGCCCCATATCGATCAGTGTCATTGATGTGGACATCGCATCAGATGATACCATTGCCGCTGGAACCTACAGTCTGACCAAGGATGATCTTGGGCGAGGAACTGTCACCCTGCAGTTTGCCGATCAGCTCGGCACCATGACCTTCCGACTGACTCGCGAGTAGTGGCTCATCGGATGCGTTCTCCCAGAACCTGTCTGCCTGTCTGACAACCTGGCGCCATGCACCACCAGCGGGGCCCGACGCCCAGGTCTCCGTCTACCAACCCCGCAAAGGGACATCGGGGAAGCGACAAAACCATGAGCCCTGGGGCCGCTCTCGCTATGGTGGCGCGCTTTCCAGAAGGAGCCGCTCATGAAGATTGGGATCATCGGTTCAGGAATGATTGGCGCGACGTCCGCGCGCCTCTTCGTCAAGGCAGGCCACGAGGTGGCCATCAGCAACTCGCGGGGCCCAGAGTCCTTGAAGGGGCTCGTCCAGGAGCTCGGCCCGCGGGCCCGCGCCACCAGCGTGGAGGAGGCGGCGGCCTTCGGCGAGCTCGTCCTCCTCGCGATTCCCCTCAAGGCCTACGACACGCTGCCTCGCGCCCAGCTCTCCGGGAAGATCGTCATCGACGCGATGAACTACTACCCCCAGCGCGACGGCCAGCTCGACTTCAAGGGCGGCAGCTCGAGCCAGTTCGTCGCCCAGCAGCTCCCGGGCGCGCGCGTGGTGAAGACGTTCAACACCATGTACTTCAAGCCGCTCGGCGAAGAGGGGAAGCCGGGCGCGCCGCTCGAGGATCGGCTGGTGCTGTTCGTCGCGGGGGATGACGCCGAGGCAAGGCAGACCGTCTCGCGTCTCATCGAGCAGATTGGCTTCACCCCCATCGACACGGGGACGCTGGCCACGGGCGGCAAGCACCAGCAGCCCGGAACGGCCATCTACAACCGGCTGATGCAGCCCGCCCAGGCGCGCGAAGAGCTCTCCAAGATGTAGCGACTCGTGGCGGGGAGCCGAGGCCTACGCCGGCGCCGGCTCCTCGTCGAAGCTCGTCACGCCGTCGATGAGGGAGGCGGCGATGCACGCGGGCCCCTCCAGGGCCACGAAGTCGTGCGCGCTGCCCTCCACTTTCTCCAGCAGCTCGCCCGGCCAGGTCTCGTGCCCCGAGTCCTCGCGCAAGCCTCCCTCCAGCACCAGGTTCCACTCGCGCCCGTGATGGGTGTGGCGCGGAAAGCGCGCCCCCGGAGGTACTCGCACGAACGCCGCCAGCGCGCCCGCTCTCGCAGGCCCCGCCTCCACCGGCACCAGGTGGATCTCCGCCGTGGGGCCCGGCAGCCAGGCGCTCGGATCGCTCAGCGACTCCAGCACCGCCAGCGCCTTCTCGCGCGTGATGTCGAGGAGCGCCGCCACCTTGTCGGCGAAGCGGGCGAAGCGCCCCGGCCCCTCCATCTCCGCCACCACTCGGGCGAGCACCCCGGGCGGCGGCGCTTCGGGCACCACCACCGCCGCCAGCCCCCTCACCCCGGAGGCCAACCGGGCCGCCTCGGCGCTGCAGCGCTCGCACGTGGCGAGGTGCCGCTCGGCCTCCTGGCGGGTCGCCAGCTCCAGCGTCCCCATCACCAGCTCCGGAAGGATGTCGTCCAGGTGCGTCATTTCGTCACGAACTCTCGGCCGTCACTCCCTCTACGGATGTGCCCTTCCAGCGGATTTCCGCGCCTATACCGCGACGGCGAAGTCGCGAAGCGCGGCGTTGAGGCTCGTCTTCTGGTCCGTGCTCTTCGTCCGCTGGCCGATGATCAACGCGCAGGGGATGCCGTACTTCCCGGCGGGAAACTGCTTCTCCCGCATCCCCGGAATCACCACGCTGCGCGCGGGCACCCGGCCCTTGTAGACACGCTCCTCGGCGCCGGTGACGTCGATGATCTGCGTGGAGGCGGTGAGCACCACGTTGGCGCCCAGCACGGCCTCCTCCTCCACCACCACGCCCTCCACGACGATGCAGCGGCTGCCGATGAAGGCCCCATCCTCGATGATGACGGGCGAGGCGGTAGGCGGCTCCAGCACGCCCCCCAGCCCCACTCCGCCGGACAGGTGGACGTTGCGGCCCACCTGCGCGCAGCTCCCCACCGTGGCCCAGGTGTCCACCATGGTCCCCGCGCCCACGCGCGCGCCGATGTTCACATAGCCCGGCATCACCACCGCCCCCTTCTCCACGAAGGCCCCGTAGCGCACCACGCCCGGCGGCACCACGCGCACCCCCGCCGCCTGCAGCCCCTTCTTCAGCGGCACCTTGTCGTGGAACTCGAAGGGGCCCACCTCCATCACCTGCATCTCCGACACGGCGAAGAACAGGAGGATGGCCTCCTTCACCCAGGCGTTGACACGCCAGCCCTCCGGGCCCTTCTCGGCCACGCGCAGCTCGCCCGCGTCCAGCCGCGCCAGCGCCTCGCGCACCGCGGCCACGGACTCGGCTTCCTTCAGCTTCGTCCGATCGGCGAACGCCTCGGACACCTTCTGGGACAGCGCTTCAAGGGAGGACATGGCCTCTTTGAACCACAAATCCGCTCCGCTCGCCGCATCCGCGTGCGGCTCAGGCGTGCGGGTGTCCAGTGGTGGCGGGCTCGGTCAGCGGGTGGACCTGCGTGGGGATGTCGTGGCGCAGCCGGTCCCCCACGGGCTCGCGCAGCTCGGAAGGCTTCCCCTCCACGTACACGCCCCGGCCCGTCACCCGCACCACCCGGGAGAGCGGCACCGCGAACTCCCGCCGCGAGAAGCGCCACGGCCGCACGTACAGCACCTCGCGGCCAATGAGGAACACCCGCCCCAGGCGCGTGCCCTCCAACGTCTGCACCCTCATCTCCGCCTGGATGGAGCGCCGCTCGAACGGCGAGTCCCACCACGCCATGGCTTCACCTCCAGCTCCCCTCAAAGCTGAGGCAGGGGCCACCTCCACGCGAGTTCACGCCGAGCACGAAAGCGCCCAGTTGCCTGATCGCTGCAATCTTTCGATTGCCTCGCTTTGGCTACACCAATCATCTCCAGCACTTAGGCATTTGCTATTGCCTGGAAATCGCGCATGCCACGCTCCCCCCGCCTTCTCCACAACAGAACGGGGCTGCGGCATGGAAGCATCCTCTCAACGCCTCAGGAACCTGCTCGCCGCCGCGCTCGCGCTGAGCGGCGTGGGCTGCTACGGCGAGGCGAGCCTGGCGATTCCCTCGTCGGATGGCCTGCCTTCCTACGAAGATCCGAACCCGGACCCGCCGCCCGTGGACCACACGGGCGCGCTGAAGTGTGAGCTGTCCAGCGTGCCCTCCTCGGTGACGCGGGAGAGCATCGCGGCGGACTTCGCGCGCGAGGTGCAGCCGGCCCTGCTCCGCCAGGACTCGGGCTGCATCTCCTGCCACGCCACCACCAGCGGCCGCCAATTCAAGGTGAGCACGGACGGGGTGGAGACCTTCTACGCGGCGCGCGCCGCGGGCTTCCTCTCCACGGAGCCCGGCTCCATGCTCGCGCGGCTGGTCACCAGCGACGAGAGCGCGCGCATGCCGCGCGGCCAGGCCCCCTGGAGCGCTCGGGAGATCGCCACGGTGGCCAGCCTCACCTGCCAGCTCGCCGCGGTGGAGGCGCGCGCGCCGCAGACGCCGCCGGACGAGGAGTTCCCCCCGGCGCTGCTGCAGCCGTACTCCGGGCCGCCGGTGGCCACCTACGACAACCCCTTCATCAACTACGTGCAGCTCAAGGGGAAGGTGAAGCAGCTCTTCAACGACGACTGGGTGCGCGGCGGGGTGGACAAGTTCGGCACCCACGTGGGCCTGTTCGGCGGCGTGGACTACGTGCAGTACTTCGTCGAGGCGCGCTCGGCCACCGCGGACTTCCTGCTGGGGCTGGATGATCTGGCGGCGGACGTGTGCCTCCAGGCGGCGACGAACAAGACGGGCCCCTTCGCCGGCGTGGACACGGCGCTGCCCATCATCGACATCCCCGCCCCGACGACGCGGACCTACCAGGCGGAGACGGCGGCGGACCTGACGGCCAGCACGGGCATCGTGACGGGCACCGGCTGGAACCTCTACACCAACGGTACCCTCACCACGACGCTGCCCTGGCCCTCCCCGTACACCAGCACCTACCGCATCACGGTGCGCGCCATGGGGAACCTGTGTGGCGCGGAGCCGCCGCAGCTGGAGCTCCGGGTGGATGGCACGCTGGCCCAGTCCTGGGCGGTGAACGTGACGAGCTACACGGACTTCGTCCACACGGTGACGGTGCCCGCGGGCGAGCACGCCCTCTCCGTGGGCTTCACCAACGACTACACCGAGGAGGGCGTCTGCGACCGCAACCTCCACGTGGACTTCCTGCAGGTGAGCGGCCCCACGGAGGCCTCCACCGGCACGGCGCGCGCGGACGCGGCCAAGGCCCGGGTGGACACGCTCCACCGCCGGATGCTGTTCCGCTCCGCCACCGCCCAGGAGCAGGCCAACGGCTACGCGCTGATCAAGGATCTGTACACCCTGGAGGCGAACCTGCCCAAGGCGTGGAGCGGGCTGTGCGAGGGGCTGATGCGCTCGCCGGACTTCCTCTTCACCCTGCCGCCCTCCTACGAGACGCGCACCGGCGCGGAGAGGGACCGGCTGCTCATGGTGAAGCTGGCGCAGGATCTGGCGGGCCGCCCGCCCAGCGCCGCCGAGCTGGCCGACTTCGAGAGCGGCGGCAAGAGCTGGGAGCAGCTGGTGGACCAGTACCTGGCCTCCACGGACTTCCGCGCCTACTACTTCCACAAGATGCGCATCCGCACCGAGAGCGAGGGCACGGCGGACACGGACGAGCCGGCGCGCCTGTGGACGTACCTGGCCACCACCGGCGCGCCCTTCCAGGAGCTGCTCACCGGCGACTACTCGGTGTCGCCTGACTTCACCAAGGTGGCGCGCCCGCCCGAGCACGGCAGCACGGGCGTGCTCACCATGAAGGGCTTCCTCCAGAACAAGCCCGGCCTGCCGCACTTCAACTACGCGGCGCGCGTGATGACGGACTTCATGGGCTCCCTCTTCGAGATCCCCGCGGAGGTGTTCGACATGCGCGGGGCGGCCACCGCGGCCTCCACGGTGGATCCCACCAGCATCTGCTTCTCGTGCCACCAGACGCTCACCCCGCTGGCGCACCAGCGGCTGCGGTGGAACGACGACGGCACCTACCGCACCCAGGACGCGCAGGGGCGCCCCATCGACGACAGCGATCGCGGCCTGGTGGGCGCCTACGCCTTCAAGGGCCAGGGCATGCCGGCCTTCGCCGAGAAGGCGGTGAAGAAGGAGTCCTTCATCCGCCGGACGATCAACGCCCAGTACATCCTCTTCTTCAACCGGGAGCTGCGGCACACCCTGGACGAGCGCGTGATGTACAAGCGCCTGTGGGATGTGGCGCACGAGAGCAACGGCAACCTGAAGGCGGTGCTCAAGGCGATCGCCCTCTCTCCCGAGTACACCCGCTGAGCCCCAGGAGGGCGCCCCCCATGAAACGCCGCCAATTCCTCGCCGGCGCGCTCGCCGGCACCGCCATCAGCACGCTGGACTGGCTCCGCTTCTTCCGCAGCTTCGGCGTGCCCGGCACGGCCAAGGAGCTGGGCATCGCCGAGGCCGCCGCCGCGGAGCTCAACACCACGCCCCACTTCCTCATCTACTGGTTCCAGGAGGGCGGCTGGGACGGGTACTCCCTGTTCAACCCGGTGCACACGCCCAATGACGCGACGCGCTCCATCCCCACGGGCACGCTGAACCCCACGCCTGGCTGGAGCCAGCACCGCTACCGGCCGAAGAACTACGGCACCAGCCCGCTCAACCCGCCGCGCACCTCGGGCAACATCCAGTACGGCTACCTGGCCGAGGACGGGGTGTCGCTGTTCCCGGACGTGGCGGTGGTGTCCAGCCACAACGGCAACACCTTCCACTCGGGCGGGCGCTGGGACTACCACTATGGCCGCTACAGCGCCTCGCTCTCCGGCCAGCGCCAGGCGAACGAGCGCACGGTGATGCAGGCCTTCTGCGAGGCCTACGGTAACGGCTACCTGCTGCCGCACCTGAGCTGGCACCGGTGGCTGTCGGACGGCGAGCTGTCCATCCCCTCCTACCCGGAGGGCACCGGCTACTACGAGAAGCTGGGGCCGGTGCACGCGCACACCGTGTACGGCAAGACGCCAGCGGACATGCGCAACCGCCTCATGTCGCTGGGCAGCGTGGCCCAGGGCCAGCGCAGCGCGCGCATCCGCGAGTTCACCGACAACCTCCAGGCCAACCTGCTGGCGGAGAAGAACGGCGAGTCGGTGCGCGCCTTCGCCTCCGCGCTCACCATCCACAAGGCCCTCACCGGCGGCGCCACCGTCGAGATCAACCCGCAGACGCTGTTCACGGACGCCACGCTGCGCGCCGAGTTCGGCATCACCACCGCGGACGAGACGACCGAGGCCGCCTCCATCAACGGCAACCCCGCCCGCTCCAAGGAGACGCCCAACACCAACGTCCAGGCGCTGATGACGTACGAGATGATGACGAAGGGGCTGTCCATCGGCTTCTTCATCGAGAACCGCGGGCTGCGCCTGTTCGACACGCACCGGGACCGCCGCTACATCATGAACAACCAGGGGCAGGCCGATCAGCTCAACAACATGCGCAAGAACCTGTGGGCGCCGCTCAAGACGCTGGTGGCGAAGCTCAAGGCCACCCAGTACGGCACCTCGGGCAAGAGCTTCTTCGACTTCACCACCATCGCGCTGGCCTCGGAGATGGGGCGCACCATCAGCGGGGACGTGGCGGCCATCCTCGCCAACTCGGGCCTGTCGGACACCCAGAAGTACGACGAGATCATGGCCCAGGACTGCTGCCAGCACTGGCGCGTGAGCAGCGTGGCGTTCCTCGGCGGCACCGTGCGCGGCAACACCCAGTTCGGCCGCGTGGGCAGCGTGTCGCTGGAGGGCATCCCGATGATGCCGGACGGCACGCTGGACCCGGCGTATGATCCGGACACCGGCCTGCTCGTCTCCGGGCGGACGAAGAACGCCAACAGCTTCGTCTCGGATCCGGGCCACGTGTACTCCACGGCCCTGTACCTGTCGGGGCTGGATCCGGTGGCGCTGCGCGCCGCGGGCAAGGGCAAGAACGATCGCCCGCCGATGACGTTCGTCAAGAAGCCCTGAGCCTCATGCCTCAGGGCTGGGGGCCCCGGACGGCCAGGGGCCCGCCTCGCCTCCCGCTCAGCTCGCGAGCTCTCGGGACACCGCCTCGACGATCTCCTGCTCCGAGGGGAACGTGAACGTCCGCCTCTTCACCACCGTCTTGCCGTTCACGGAGACCTCAAAGGTGCCGGACGGGCCATGCTTCATCTCCGAGTCCAGGTTCAGCTCCTGCTTCAGGGCAGCCGCCGCACGGGCGGCTCGAGTCCTGTAGCCTCAAGCGTTGCAGTACGTGATGGTGATCTTCGCGTCGGCCATGGGGTGGCCTCCTTCCGGTAACGGGTGCTTCCGCGGCGCAGCTGACCCTTGGATCTAATTCCGCGCCACGGTGTTGGCCAGCCTACCTCCACCCCGAGGCGGGCCCCCCGCTCACCTGCTCTTCGTTCCCCACCGCGGCCCTCCGGTCTACCGTGCGCGGCCATGCAGACCTTCCGAGACCGCGCCGCCGCCGCCTATGACGCCGAGCGCTTCCGCCGCCAGGGGCACCAGCTGGTGGACCAGCTCGCCGACTACCTCGCGAGCGCCACCCGAGGCGCCCTGCCCGTGATGCCCCCGGAGCCGCCCGCGGAGAACCTCGCGCGCTTCCCCGCCGCCTTCCCCGAGGAGCCCGCCGGCGAGCTCCACCCCTTCCTGGAGCGGGTCCTCGCCGCCTCCCACCACCTCCACCACCCGCGCTACGTGGGGCACCAGGTCTCCGCGCCGCTGCCGCTGGCCGCGCTGTGTGACTTCGTCTCCGCGCTGCTCAACAACGGCATGGCCGTGTACGAGATGGGCCCGGCCGCCACCGCCATGGAGCTCAACGTGCTGCGCTGGATGGGCGGCCAGCTCGGCCTGCCCGAGGGCGCGGGCGGCGTGCTCACCTCCGGCGGCTCCGTGGGCAACCTCACCGCGCTGCTCGCCGCGCGCCAGGCCCGGGCCGGGTATGACGCGTGGAACGGCGGCGCCTCCGCGGGCCCGCCCCTCACGGTGCTGGTGCCGGAGACGGCCCACTACTGCATCGCCCGGGCGACGAAGCTGATGGGCTGGGGCGCGGCCGGCATCACCCCCGTGGCCGTGGACGCGCACTTCCGCCTCCGCCCGGAGGCCCTGGAGGAGGCGCTCGCCGCCGCCACCCGCGCCGGCCGCAGGCCCATCGCCGTGGTGGCCTGCGCCGGCTCCACCGCCACCGGCGCGTTCGATCCGCTGGAGGCGGTGGCCGACTTCTGCGAGCGCCACGGCCTCTGGTTCCACGTGGATGGGGCCCATGGCGCCTCCGCCGCGCTCAGCCCCCGCTACCGCCACCAGCTGAAGGGCCTCGAGCGCGCGGACTCCGTGGTGTGGGACGCGCACAAGATGATGATGGTGCCGGCGCTCATCACCGCCGTGCTCTTCCGCGACAGCGCGCGCTCCTTCGAGGCCTTCGCCCAGGAGGCCAGCTACCTCTTCCACGGCCAGGACACGCGGCGCTGGAGCGACCTGGGGCTGCGGACGCTCGAGTGCACCAAGGAGATGATGGGCCTCAAGCTCTACGCCTGCCTGAGCCTGCTGGGCACCCGCTTCTTCGCGGACCACGTGACGGCCTCGTTCGATCTCGCGCGCCGCTTCGCCGAGCGCCTGCGCACCTCCGGAGACTTCGAGGTGGCCGTGCCTCCGGACTGCAACATCGTCTGCTTCCGGCACACCCCCGCCGGCGTCCCCGCCTCGGAGCTGGACGCGCTCCAGGGCCGCCTGCGCGAGCGGCTCATCTCCCGCGGGGACTTCTACCTGGTGCAGACGACCCTGCCGAAAGGTGTCTATCTGCGCACCACCCTCATCAACCCGCTCACCTCGGACGCGGACCTGGAGGCGCTGATGGACGCGCTCAGGGGGCTGCGCTGATCACTCCCCTTCGGGCGCGTCGCGGGCCTCCGCCCGCATCAGCTTGTGCCGCTCCAGGAGCCGGTAGAACTGGCTCCGGGACAGCTGGGCCTCGCGCGCGGCGGCCGAGATGTTCCGCTTGTGGCGCCCCAGCAGCGCCCCGAGGTAGTCGCGCTCGAACTGCTCCAGCAGCCGATCCCGCGCCTCGTTGAAGGCCAGCGGCACCGCGCTCTGCTCCTGCAGTGGGCGAGCCCCGGCGCTGCCGAGCGCCACCACCCGCTGCACCGCGTTGCGCAGCTCGCGCACGTTGCCGCGCCACGGATCGCACTGCAGCGCGGCGAGGGTGGCCGGCGCCAGCGTGATGTCCATGCCGGTGAGCTGGCGCGCGAAGTGCGTGGCGAGCAGCGGGATGTCCTCCGGGCGCTCGCGCAGGGGTGGAAGGGAGACGGTCGTCACGGCGAGCCGGAAGTACAGATCCTCCCGGAAGCGCTTGCTCCGCGCCTCGGCCTCCAGATCCCGGTGGGTGGCCGAGAGCAGCCGGAACGAGGAGTGGCGCACCCGGCTCTCTCCCACCCGGCGGAACTCCTGCGCCTCGAGCAGCCGCAGCAGCTTGGGCTGCTGCGCGAGCGGGAGCTCCCCCACCTCATCCAGGAAGAGCGTGCCGCCGTTGGCCTCCTCCACCGCGCCCATGCGGTCCCGGTCCGCCCCGGTGAAGGCCCCCTTGGCGTGGCCGAACAGCTCGCTCTCCAGGAGGTTGGGGCTGACCACCGAGCAGTCGAAGACGACGAAGGGGCCCCGCCGCGCCTCGGGGGCGGACAGGGCATGCAGCGCCCGCGCCACCAGCTCCTTGCCGGAGCCCGTCTCCCCGCGGATGAGCACCGCGGCGCGCTGGGGGCCCAGCCGCTCCAGGTCCGCGAAGAGCTGGCGCATGGCCAGGGACTTCCCCAGCAGGCCATGGAGCTCCTCGCGCTCGCTGGCCTCCCGCCGCTCGCCCGCCGCCGGGCTGATGCGCAGCAGGGTCTTCCCCACGGACACCGAGCCGCCGACGGGCACCCGCCCCTCGCGGACGCGCGCCCCGAGGTAGCGCGTGCCGTTGCGGCTGCCGAGATCCTTCACCCACACCGCCCCGGGCTGCAGCTCGAGCAGCAGGTGGCGGCGGGACACCGTCCGATCCACCAGCGTCAGATCGCACGCCGGATCCGTGCCCACCAGCAGCGTGCCCGAGGCCAGCGTGATGCGGGCCCCCTTGCCGGGCCCTTCGATCGCCTCCACCACCACCGGCTCCACGGCCTGGGTGTCCTCCGGGTGCGTCAGCTCCCGGGTCATCCCGGACGAGGTGTCGCCCGCCGCCGCCGGCTCCGGGAGCTCGCCCGGCCTCCCCTGGCGCTCGCCTCCCGCACTCACCGAAGGGCCTCCGCGCCACGGCCCTGGGCAGGCGCAGCCTTCTCCTCCTGCCGCCGGGCCCCGGCGCCGCGCATCCACACCGCCACCACGAGGCCGATGAGCACGAGCAGCGCCAGCGCCGCCGCGGCCAGCCACACCTGGCGCCGGCGGCTCCGCGGAGGCGGTGCATCCAGGGCGAGCGTGCCGTCGCGCCGGGCCTCCACGGGACGAGGGACATAGGGGGCGCTCGGCCTCGGGCTGTCCAGCTTCGCCACGGTCGGCGCGGTGATCGTCCCCGCGAGCTGCACCGGCTCGGTGATGCCTCCCTCCGGCTCGGACAGGCTCGCGGGGACTGGCGTGTCCACGGCCTTGGACGTGCGCGAGGCGCGCTCGAAGGTCGCCACCACCGCGGGGCAGACCTCGCGCACCAGCGCCCCCAGCACCTCGGCGCGCTCCTCGGCGGAGGGCGGGGGCAGCGCCTCGCGGAAGGCTCGCGCGGAGGGGAAGCGGCGGCTGGGATCCTTCTCGGTGGCCCGCGTGATGGCCTCCAGCAGCGGGCGAGGCAGATCCGGCCGCAGCACCTCCAGGAGCGGCAGCGGCTCGTTCTGCACGGCCTTCAGCGTCTCCTGGGTGCTGTTGCGCGCGAACGGCGAGCGCCCGGTGGCCATGAAGACGAGGGTGAGCCCCGCCGTGAACAGATCCACCCGCGAGTCCAGCCGCTCGAAGCGCAGCTGCTCCGGCGCCAGGTAGTCTATCTTCCCGCGCACCACGCCCGGCCGCGTCTGCCCCACCGCCGCCTGCACCTTGGCGATGCCGAAGTCGGTGAGCTTCACCTCCCCCGTCATGGACACCAGGATGTTGTGCGGCGTCACGTCCCGGTGGATCAGCCCCAGCCGCTTGCCGTCAGCGCCCTTGAGGGTGTGGGCGTAGTGCAGCGCGTCCAGCAGCCTCCTGGCCACGTGGAGCATCATCGGCGCGCTCAGCGTCCGCCGCTGCTCGGCGAGCACGCGCACCAGGTGGACCAGGGAGACGCCGCGCACCAGCTCCATGGCCAGGAAGTAGCGCCCCTCCTCCCGGCCCAGATCCAGGATCTGGACGATGTTGGGGTGGCTCATCCGGGCGCACAGCCGCGCCTCGTCGAGGAACATCTTCACCACCTGCGGCTCATCGCTGAGGTGCCGCAGGAGCAGCTTCATGGCCAGCGGCTTCTCGGAGCCCCCCTCGCCTCGCTCCACCGCGACGAACACCTCGCCCATGCCTCCGCTGGCGAGCTTCTCGCCGAGGAGGTAGCGCCCCAGGGGGATGCCCGTCGAGGTGCCCATTCCGCGGAGTGTATATCGAGCCGCGCCTCCCACGTTTCCGTCTGTGCTCTCCCGCGCCGCCCACCTGTCCCAAACGCGGTACACCTGGCGTGCGCGCACCCACTCCAGAGAGCGGCCTGCTCCGGGGAGGCCCTTCTGTTTTCAAGGATTTACGTTTGGCGCGAGTCTTGCCCCAAGGCAGGGAGTCGTCAACGGGACTGAGTACCGTCGAGACAAGGAGAAAGGCTGATCGCCCTTCCCGCCGGCCAGTGAGGGGGTCGTCGGGATGAGGCCGGAGGGGGTCCCTGCCAGCGGTAGGGGCCCCCTTCGTGTTTGGTCGCTCCAGCCTCGGAAATCGTGTAGAGGCCCGGCCCGCCATGCTCGTCTCGCTCGTCATCCCCGTCTACAACGAGAGCTCCACGCTGGCGGAGCTGCTGCGGCGCTGCATCGCCGTGGACTTCCCCAAGGAGCTGGTCATCGTGGACGACTGCTCCCGGGATGGCAGCCGCGAGTTCCTCCAGGAGCTGTCGGAGAAGGGGATCGCCCTGCTCGGCGGCACCCCGGCCAGCCGCAACGAGGTGCGCGTGCTCTTCCAGCCGCAGAACCAGGGCAAGGGCGCGGCGCTGCGGCGCGGCTTCTCCGAGGCCACCGGAGACATCATCATCGTCCAGGACGCGGACCTGGAGTACGACCCGCGGGACATCCCCCACGTCATCCAGCCCATCCTCGATGGCGAGGCGGACGTCGTCTACGGCAGCCGCTTCACCGGCACGCCCCGGCGGGTGCTCTACTTCTGGCACACGGTGATGAACAACATGCTCACCCTGCTCTCCAACATGACCAGCGGCCTGAACCTCACGGACATGGAGACCTGCTACAAGGCCTTCCGCGCCGAGGTGCTGCGCGCGGTCACCGTGGAGGAGGAGCGCTTCGGCTTCGAGCCGGAGATCACCGCCAAGGTGGCCCGCGGCAACTGGCGCGTCTTCGAGGTGCCCATCAGCTACCACGGGCGCACCTACGAGGAGGGCAAGAAGATCGGCTGGAAGGACGGCGTGCGCGCCCTCTACGTCATCGCCAAGTACGCGGTGAAGCGCTAGCCGGCCCGCCGCTCCCGGCCCGCTTCGTTCACCGCTGGACAGTGACCGCGCAATTGAACCTCAGGGTAGGCCTGCCTCTCGGGCGGGTGATCCTTAAGGTTCTGGGCGTGCTATCGAGATTCCTCCTCTATGGGTGTGCGGGCTGGGTGCTCGAGGTGTGCTTCACCGGCACGGGCGCGGCCCTCTTCCGGAAGGACGCTCACGGCACGGCGAAGACGTACCTGTGGATGCACCCCATCTACGGGGCCACGGCCCTGGGGCTCGAGCTCCTCCATGACCGGCTGCGCTCGCTGCCGCGCCCGGTGCGGGCGCTTGCCTACACAGCCGTCATCTTCGGGGCCGAGTTCACCACCGGGTGGCTGCTGCGCCGGGCGCTCGGCCGCTGTCCGTGGGATTACCAGCAGGCGGGCTGGAGCGTGAAGGGGCTCGTCCGCCTGGACTACTTCCCGTTCTGGTACGGGGCGGCCCTGCTCTTCGAGCCCGCCCGCGAGGTGCTCCTGCGGATCACCAGCGAGGCGCTGCGGCAGACGCCGGAGCTCCGCCACGCCCTGGCCGAGGGGGAGGCCCTCCCCCCTCCCCGGGCGGGCACCGCGGAGCTGGAGGCCGGGGCGACGGCGGGGGCCTTCCAGGAGGCCCTGGCGGCCGAGCAGGCCTAGGCCGAGCCGTCGGTCCCCTGGCCGCCCTCCAACCCAGGCGCGTTCAGGAGTGTGGCTTTTCTTTCCGTGCCGGGCTCTACGTAGTACACCTTTGACCGCTCGCGGCACTTCACTGCGCGCGGTGCTGTTCCACCCGGGGAAATTCCGCAGGACTCCCGAAAGTTTCCGCCCCCGTATGTTCGACTGGCTCCACACCCTCTTCTCGCGTGACCTCGCCATCGACCTGGGCACGGCGAATACGCTCATCTACATCCGCGGCCAGGGCATCGTCTCCAACGAACCCTCCGTGGTCGCCGTGCAGCAGGACGCGCGGGGCGGCAAGAAGGTGCTCGCGGTGGGCAAGGAGGCCAAGGAGATGCTCGGGCGTACCCCGGGCAACATCGTGGCCATCCGCCCCATGAAGGACGGCGTCATCGCCGACTTCGAGATCAC
>JAFGNZ010000125.1 GCA_016926755.1 Myxococcaceae bacterium
ACCGTTTCGGGACGCGCCCATCTCCGCAGAGGCCTTCGCGCTGGAGGTGCCCGAGCAACCACTTCCTGGTCAGCGGCTGGCTCCCTGTCCGCGGAGCGGAGAGGTGGAGATCAACGGCGGATGCTGGGTGCGACAGGCAAACATCTCCCCTCCCTGCGACCACGAGGAGTATGAGTGGAGGGGCGCGTGCTACCGGCCCGCCCTCAAGCGCCCCCGTCCCCCCACCACGAAGAAGCCGTAGAGCAGGGGGCCCACGTGCTTGCCCCCTGAGGGCAATGGACTCAGGGGATGAAGCTGTTCTGGTAGTTCGGGTCCTCGACCGTGAGCGCCGCGGCCGTGGGGTGCAGCGGCAGCGTCGTGTCCAGCATCACCGCCAGCTCGTCCGTGGTGCGGTGGCCGATGCTCGCCTCGTACGCGCCCGGGTGCGGCCCGTGCGCCACGCCCGCCGGGTGATGGCTCACGCTGCCCGGCCCCACCCCACGCCGGCTGGTGAAGTTGCCCCGGCAGTAGAAGAGGAACTCGTCACAGTCCACCGAGCTGTGCGGGTACGGACACGGAATCGCCTCCGGGTGGAAGTCCACCACCCGCGGCACGAAGGAGCACACCAGCGCCCCGCGCGCCGCGAACGTGCCGTGCCACGTGGGCGGCAGGTGCACCAGCCCCGCGCGCGGCTGGAAGTTCAGGATGGGGAACGCCCACGGGTACACCGTCCCGTCCCACCCCACCACATCCAGCGGCGACTCCTGGTACCGGAAGCCGTGGAACACCTCCCCCCGCTTCACCACCAGCTCGCGGAGGCCCTCGTCCTGCGGCCCGGTGTACTCCACCCCCCGGAAGTCCCGGTGGCTGTAGGGCGCGTCCATGCGCAGCTGCCCCACGTCGTTGCGCCACTGCCGCGGCAGGTGCAGCCCGCCCTTCAGCTCCATCGAGAGCCAGTACTGCGCCACGCCCTTGTCCGGGATGAACCGGTGCACCAGGCCGTGCGGCACGAAGACGTAGTCCTGCGCCTCGAAGCGCAGATCCCCCAGCGGCGTGCGCACCACCCCGCTGCCCTCGTGGATGTAGAAGAGATCGTCCCCGTCCGCGTTGTTGAAGTAGACGGGATCCGCCTCGGTGGGGTGCAGCACGGCCAGCGTCACGTCCGCGTTGAAGAGCAGCGGCACCCGCGCGTCGATGGGCGCTCCCCCCACCCGCTCCAGCTGCTGCGACTTGTAGTGCCGCTTGGCCAGCGGCCTCCCCGTCACGGCCTCCGGCGCCTTCCACCCGTGCCCCGCCTCCGACAGGCTCTGCGTGTGCGGCGCCCGCTGGTGGTAGGCGATCGTGTACGGCCCCTCGAAGCCGTCTCGGGTGATGCACTCCTCGTACATCAGGGCGCCCTTCTCATCCCTCAGCTGGAGGTGGTGCTTGCGGGGCACCTTCCCGACGACGCGACGCTCGAACATGGCTCAGACCCGCCCCTCGGCCTTCTGCTGGCGCTCGATGCTCTCGAAGAGCGCCCGGAAGTTGCCGCCGCCGAAGCCCTGATCCCCCTTGCGCTGGATGATCTCGTAGAAGAACGGCCCGGCCGCCGGATCCTTGTAGAGGCTGGCCGCGTCCTTCATGAAGATCTGCAAGAGGTAGCTGTTCTCCTTGTCGCCGTCGATGAGGATCTCCAGGTTGCGCAGGACGTTGATGTCCTCGTCGATCTTCTTGATGCCCAGCTGCTGGATGCGCTCCGGCAGCGCGTCGTAGTAGGTGCCCGGCGTGGGCATGAACTGGATGCCCGCGGCCTCGCGCAGCTGCTTCACCGCGGTGAGGATGTCCTTCACCGTCAGCGCCAGGTGCTGCACGCCATCTCCGCGGTGATCCTCGGTGAAGAGGTTGATCTGCGAGGCCTTGAAGAAGGGCCGCAGCGGCTCGTTGTTGGCGAACTTCGCGCCGCTCACCGGATCCCACATCACCGTGGAGCGCAGGCCCGAGCCGTGCTCCCGCTTCTGGCGCGCGGCCACGTCCTCGGTGTGGAACTGGATGCCCCAGAACTCCTCGAAGCCCATCACGTGCTCCATCCACAGGAGCATGGGCTTCATCGTCTGGAAGTTGGAGGTGATGTGGTCCACCCGGCCGAAGCCGAAGCGGTTCTTTCCGCCCAGGGGCGTGCTGTGCGCCTGGTAGCCCGGGTACAGCGCGCGGTAGCCGTCCCGCTGGATGAAGCGGAAGGTGGTGTCCCCGAACGGCGTGGTGATGGAGAACATGGCCAGCTTGCCGCCCCGCTCATCCGAGTGGCGCTGGATGTCCGTGATGAAGGTGGCGCCGCGCTGCTCCAGCAGCCGGAACGTCTTGTCGATGTCCTGCACCTCGAAGTTGATGGTGCCCACCCCGTCCGGGTGCTTGCGCAGGTAGCGCCACGCGCGCCCACCCTCGCCCACCGGCTGGCTGAGGATGAGGACGACGTCCCCTGCCTGGAAGACGGCCGACTTCTGCTTGCCCGCCTTCTCCAGCTCCGGCGAGGACACTCCCAGCTCGGCGAAGTCCAGCCCCTGCACGTAGAAGCGCCGGCTGCGCTCCAAGTCATGCACGTACCAGTGCACGCTCTCGATGGTCTTGATGCCCAGCGACTCGATCTTGGCCATGGTCGACTCCTCTTCTTCAGTTCATGTAACCATCAGGCCGGCGCCGCGTCGGGCTGCCGGTCGGGATGCGCCGCCTGGAAGGCGGGGAGCTTCTCGCACGCCGCCTCGATGCGCGTGAGCGTGGGATAGGGCGTGAGATCTACCCCAAAGCGCCGGGCCCCGTAGAGCTGGGGCACCAGGCAGATGTCGGCGAACGACACTGTATCCCCCAGGCAGTAGGTGCCTGCCGTCTCCTTCACGGCGGCCTCGAGCGCCGTCAGGCCGCGGGCATTCCAGTGCGCGGCGAAGGCCTTGTCGTCGCCCTTCAGCTCGCCCTTCACCCACTGGAGCACCGTGAGGTTCTGCAGCGGCTGGATGCCCGAGTTCACCATCTCCGCCAGCATCCGCGCCCGCGCGCGCAGGAGCGGCTCGGCCGGCAGCAGCGCGGGCGTGCGGTAGCGCTCCTCCAGGTACTCCAGGATGGCGAGCGACTGGGAGAGCCGCCGCACCTGCCCTGCCTCCTCGAGCTCCAGGGTGGGCACGGTGCGCATGGGGTTGAGGGCGCGGAAGGCCTCCGTGTTCTGCTGCCCGCCGTCCTTCAGCAGGTGCACCGCCTCGTAGGTGTAGTCCAGCCCCTTGAGGTTCAGGGCGATGCGCACCCGCCACGAGCAGGAGGAGCGCCAGTAGCTGTAGAGCTTCATCGCCTCACCACCTTCTGGGAGATGCGGCCGAAGAGGCTGCGCCCCTGGCCGTCCAGCGCTTCGATCTCGATGGTGTCCCCCGGCTTCATGAAGGGCGTCTTCGGCTTGCCCTCCTCGATCGTCTCGATCATCCGCCGCTCGGCCAGACAGGAGATGCCGCGGGCGCGATCCTCGTTGGAGACGGTGCCGCTGCCCAGGAGGGTGCCCGCGGTGAAGCCCCGCGTCTTGCAGATGTGCTGGATGAGCTCGGGGAAGGAGAAGTGCATCTCCCCGGCGTCCGTGTCTCCCACGAGCTGGCCATTGAAGGTGGAGCGCACGCGCAGGTGCAGCCGCCCCCCCTTCCACGCCGGCCCCAGCTCGTCCGGAGTGAGGGCGAAGGGGCTGAACGCGGTGGCGGGCTTGCTCTGGAAGAAGCCGAAGCCCTTGGCCAGCTCGTCGGGGATGAGGTTGCGCAGGGACACGTCGTTGCAGAGCAGCAGCAGCTTGATGTGCGGCTCGGCCTCGGCGGCCTTCGTGCCCTGGGGCGTGTCGCCGAGGATGACGCAGACCTCGCTCTCGAAGTCCAGGCCCCAGGCCTCGTCCGCCAGGGGGATGTCCGCGCCAGGCGCGAGGAACTCGCCCGAGCCGCCCTGGTAGACGAGCGGATCCGTCTTCAGCGTGGGCGGCGGCTCGGCGCCGCGGGCCTTGCGCACGAGGATGACGTGGTTGAGGAAGGCGCTGCCGTCGATCCACTCGTAGGCGCGGGGCAGCGGGGCCAGCAGCGCGCTCACGTCCAGCGGGCGGCTCTGCACGGTGCCGGCCTCGAGCTGCTCGGCCAGCGCGCGCAGCTGCGGCTCCTTCTGCGCCCAGTCATCCAGCGCGGCCTGGAGCGTGAGGGCCACGTTGGTGGCCAGCGCATACGCGGAGTTGTCCCGCTTGACGACGATGAGCCGTCCGTCCCGAGTCCCATCCTTCAGGGTGGCGAGCTTCAATCCCAGGCTCCTGGGCGGCCGAGGAAGGAACTGCCAGTTCGCCGCCTTGGGCCGGCTTTTCGGCTGTGGGCCTCGGGGTGTCAAGCACAGCGGCAGGCCTTCCCTGGGTGCGTGTTGTTGCTGCCAGAAGCGCAGCCACCGGTGGCATGCAGCGTGCGATCGGGGGCCCTGCCCCCAGGGCTGAGCGCACCGCGTCATGGCTCCTGGCCTGACTGCCCCCCGAGCCACCGTGGGCGACTGTCCAGGCAAGTGGGATGGAATCGGCCCGTGATTGTTGAACGCCATGGTGGCGGCTCGGCGTCGGTCGCCGCTGCCCCCTTGGCACCGACCGTTCCGGCACCAAGGTTGTCGCAGGGACGACGCACAGGCCGACCGCATTGCCGCGGCGATGCGATGGGAGGGCGAGGCACTGAATGGCAGAGGGCTTTCCACAGGCCGGCGCCGCCCCCGGAGAACCGCTCCCCGGACGGCGGCTGGGTAATCGATTCGAGCTCCTCCAGCGCCTGAAGGCGGGACGGGGGATCTCGACCTGGCTGGGGAGCGACCTGCGGACCGGGGGCCAGGTCGTCATCAAGGTCACCTCCAGCGCCTCCATGGCGCCCTCTTCGCGGCAGCGGCTGGAGCACGAGGCCGCGGTGCTGTCGGAGCTGCACAGCCCCTTCATCACGCCCACGCTCCACCTGGGCACCTCGGGGGAGCTCCTCTATCTGGTGACGGCCTACATCCCGGGAGAGACGCTCCAGGAGCGGCTGGCGCGCGGCATCCTCACCCTGCCCGAGGTGCTCACGCTGGGGCAGTGCGTGCTGGCGGCGCTGGCGGAGGCGCACCGCCACGGGGTGCTCCACCGGGACGTGAAGCCGGCCAACATCATCGTCGCGGGCCAGCCGCTGGAGCGCGCCTCGCTGGTGGACTTCGGCCTGTCGCGCAGCGAGCGGCTGGATCCCTCGCTGAGGGATCTGCCCGTGGGCACCGCGCGCTACCTGTCGCCGGAGCAGGCCGGGCTGCTCAACCGCCCGGTGGAGGCGACCTCGGATCTCTACTCCGTGGGCATTGTCCTCTTCGAGGCGCTCTCCGGCCGCCCCGCCTTCGACGGGAGCTCCGTGGGCGAGGTGCTGCGCCAGCACCTGTCGGCGCGCCCCAAGCTGCGCAGCGGCGGCGTGGAGGTGCCGCGCGCGCTGGAGGAGCTGGTGGGCCGGCTGCTGCAGACGGACCCGACGGACCGCTACCAGTCCGCCGAGTCCGCGCTGGCGGATCTGCGCGCCCTGGACGAGGCCCTCTCGCACGGCGAGGCGGAGCCGGAGCTCGTCACCGGCGCGCATGATCAGCGCCGCAGCCTCACCGAGCCCTCCTTCGTGGGCCGCCACGAGGAGCTGGCGGTGCTGGAGCGCGAGCTGGAGCGCACCCGCTCGGAGCCGGGCCGGCTGGCGGTGGTGGAGGCCGAGTCCGGCGGCGGGAAGAGCCGGCTGCTGGAGGAGCTCTCCGCGCGCGCCGTGCACCACCGGGTCTGGGTCCTCCAGGGCCAGGCGCAGGATCAGGCCGCGCAGCGCCCCTTCCAGCTCTTCACGGGCGTGGCGGCCAGCATCGCCGCGGCGGCGCGCGAGCGGCCCGCCCTGGCGGAGCAGCTGAGCCAGCGGCTGGTGGGCCAGGAGACGGCGCTGATCACCCTGCTGCCGCAGCTGGAGCCGGTGCTGCAGCCCGCGCCGTTGCAGAGCCTGGGCCCCGAGTCCTTCGGCGAGAGCCGCGGCATCCGCGCCCTCACCTCGCTGCTCGGGGCGCTGGGCACGCAGGCCGAGCCGGCGGTGGTGCTGCTGGACGACTGCCAGTGGGCGGACGAGCTGACGCTGCGGGCGCTCGAGAACTGGCACCAGACGGCGGGGCAGAGCGCCGGGCACGTGATGCTGGTGGTGTCCTTCCGCAGCGAGGAGGTGGGGCCCGGGCACCTGCTGCGGCGGCTCAAGCCCAGCGTCCACCTGCGCCTGGCGACCTTCGGCGCCGCCGAGGTGACGCGGATGGCGGAGTCCATGGCGGGGGCCCTGCCGCACGAGGCCACCGAGCTGGTGGCCCGCCTCTCCGAGGGCAACCCCTTCATGGCCTCGGCGGTGCTGCACGGGCTGGTGGAGGACGGCGCGCTGGTGCCGGGCCCGGAGGGCTGGCAGGTGGATCCGGACGCCATGGCGCACGTGCGCTCCTCGCGGCAGGCGGCCTCCTTCCTGGTGCGCCGGCTGAGGCGGCTGCCCGCCGAGGCGCTGCGCCTGCTGTCGGTGGGCGCGGTGCTGGGGAAGAGCTTTGATCTGGAGCGCGTGGCGGCGCTCTCCAGCACCCACCCGCAGCAGGTGGCCGCCACGCTGGCCGAGCCGCGCCGGCGCCACATGCTGTGGGAGGACAGCCGGGATCGCTACACCTTCGTCCATGACAAGCTGCGCGAGGCGCTGCTGAGCCTGCTGGGCCCCGAGGAGCGCAAGGATCTGCACCGGCTGACGGCGAACACCATCGCCAGCAGCCCGAACGCGGATCCCTTCGAGCTGGCCTACCACTTCGACGCGGCGGGCGAGTACACCCAGGCCCTGCCGTACGCGCTGGTGGCGGCGGAGCGGGCCCGGCGGCAGTTCGCCCTGGCGACGGCGGAGCTCAACTACCGCATCGCCGAGCGCGGCGCGGAGGGCGCGGACGCGAACACCCGCTACAAGATCGCCGCCGGCCTGGGGGACGTGCTGATGCTGCGCGGCCAGTACGAGGCGGCCCAGCAGCAGCTCGAGCTGGCGCAGCGCCTGGCCAGGGATCGGGTGGAGCAGGCGCGCACCTGGTCCAAGCTGGGAGAGCTGGCCTTCAAGCGCGGCAAGGGAGACGAGGGCAACGCGGCCCTCGAGAAGGGGCTGAAGCTGCTGGGGCGCTGGGTCCCGGACAGCAACGCCCTGCGCGGGCTGGGCGCGCTCTGGGAGCTCGCCGTGCAGGGGGGCCATACGCTCCTTCCGCAGCTGTGGCTCGGCCGCCAGCCGCTGGAGGACAGCGAGGAGGACATGCTCGCCGTCCACCTCTACAGCCGCCTGGCGTACGGGTACTGGTACCAGCGCGGGCGCGTCGCCGTGCTCTGGGCGCACCTGCGCGAGCTGAACATCGCCGAGCGCTACCCACCCACGCCCGAGCTGGCCCAGGCCTACTCCGAGCACTCGCCCGTCGCCACGGTGCTGCCGTGGTACCGGCGGGCCATCGACTACGTGAGCAAGTCCCTGGAGATGCGCCGGCAGATGGGGGACGTGTGGGGCCAGGGCCAGTCGCTCCACTTCTACGGGCTGGCCATGTACTGCACCGGCCGCTTCGAGGAGTGCATCGATCGGATCCGCGAGGCCATCCGCCTGCTGGACCGGACGGGGGACCGGTGGGAGGTGAACAACGCCCACTTCCAGATGGCCATGGCCCTCTACCGGCTGGGGAGGCTGAAGGAGGCGCTGAGCTCCGCCCAGCAGCTCTACCAGGCGGCGCTCACCATTGGCGATCGGTACGCGGTGCGGCTCGCCCTGGAGGTGTGGGGCAAGGCCTCCGGCGGCCGCCTCCCCCGTAGCCTGCTGGAGCCGGAGCTGGGCAACCCCAGCGCGGATCCCCAGTCCCGCGCGGGCCTCCTCATGGCCGAGGCCATCCGCCAGCTCCATGAGGGGGATGAGGAGGGCGCCGTCACCACGCTCGAGCAGGCCGAGCGGCTGGTGGAGCACACCCACCTGCGCTCGGAGTACGTGGCGCCCGTCCCCGCCTGGCTCACCACCGCGCTGCGCCGGCGCCTGGAGGGCGTCTCCTCGTTCGCCCCGGGGCGACGGGCGGAGCTGCTGGAGGAGGCCCAGCGCATGGCGCGGCGGGCCCACAAGGTGGCGCGCACCTACCGCAACAACCTCCCCCACGCCCTGCGCGAGCGGGGCCTGCTGGCGGCCATTGCCGGCCGGCGCCGCCAGGCCCGCCGGTGGCTGGAGCAGAGCCTGCACGTGGCCGAGGAGCTGAAGATGCGCCATGAGCGCGCGCAGACGCTGCTGGCGCGTGGGCAGGTGGGCAAGGAGCTGGGCTGGCCCGAGGCCGTGGAGGATCTCAGGACGGCCCTCCGTGAGCTGCAGGAGATGGAGCAGGAGCTGGGCGAGGAGCTCCAGGCCCCGGGCGCCGCGCCGGAGCGCCTGGAGACCCTGTCGCTGGTGGATCGCTTCCCCCGGGTGCTCGAGGCGGGCCGGCGGATCGCCTCCGCGCTCACCCGCGAGGCGGTGTTCGAGGCGGTGCGCCAGTCCATGCTGGAGCTGCTGCGGGCGGAGCACTGCGTGGTGCTGGATCCGGCGGGCGTGCTGCCGGAGGACGTCCGCTCCGACGACGGGGTGAGCCGCACCGCCATCCGCCGGGCCCTGGAGACGGGGCGCCCGGCGATCATGGGCCAGGGCATGCCCGGCGGGGTGAGCGAGAGCATGGAGCTGATCGGGGTGCGCTCGCTGCTGTGCGCGCCCCTGCAGGTGCGCGGCAAGACGGTGGCCTGCGTCTGCGCCAGCCACCGCCAGGTGGGCGAGCTCTTCGGCGAGGACGAGGAGCGGCTCACGGGCTTCATCACCACGCTGGCCAGCGTGGCGCTGGAGAACGCGGAGGGCTTCGAGCGCATGGCGGCCCTCTCCGAGGAGCGGGGCCGGCTCTACCGCGAGGAGCAGGAGGCGGTGCGCCGCCGGGATGACTTCCTCTCTATCGCCGCCCATGAGCTGAAGACGCCGCTCACCTCGCTCCAGCTCCACCTCCAGGGGCTCATGTCCCGGGTGCGCCAGTCGGCGGAGGCGCTGCCTCCGGAGCGGATGGGCGCCAAGCTCGAGTCGGCCAACCTCCAGACGCAGCGCCTGGGCAAGCTGGTCAACGAGCTGCTGGACATCTCGCGCGTGGCGCAGGGCCAGCTCCTCGGGAAGCTGGAGGACGTGGACCTGGTGGCCGTGGTGCGCGGCGTGCTCGAGCGCTCGCGAGAGGCGCTGGTCCGGGCCGAGTGCCCGGTGGAGCTGCACGCCAGCGGCGGCGTGGTGGGGCGGTGGGACGCCATGCGGCTGGAGCAGGTGGTGGGCAACCTGATCACCAACGCGATGAAGTACGGCGCGGGCAAGCCCATCCACGTGTGGGTCGAGGGGGACGCGACCCAGGCCCAGCTCCGGGTCCGGGACGAGGGGATCGGCATCGCCCCGGAGGACGCCGAGCGCATCTTCGAGCGCTTCGAGCGCGCCGTCTCCGTGCGGCACTACGGCGGGTTCGGCATCGGGCTGTGGCTGGTGCGCGAGATCGTCCAGGCGCTCGGCGGGACGGTGCAGGTGGAGAGCGCCCCGGGCCAGGGCGCCACCTTCACCGTCACCCTGCCCTTGAGCGGCCCGGAGCAGCCCCAGGCCGCGGACAAGCCCCTCAGCGCCGCGTCAGCTCCAGGTAGATGACGTTCTGCTCGCTGTCGCGGAACATCCGCGTGGAGGCGAGCTCGTGCGGGTTGATGTCGAGCGCGATCGCCTGCATCTGGTCCTCATCGCGGTAGATGAGCCACCAGTCCATGAACGCCTCGAGGTAGCCGGCCTCGGGGCAGGTGGCGAAGTTGGCCACCAGCAGGCGTCCGCCCGGGTTGAGCATGTTGAAGAGGAGCTGCGTCAGGCGCCGGGCCGTGTTGTCCGACAGGTAGTCGTACAGGCCGGCGGAGTAGGCGAGATCCAGGTGCCCGAACACGGTGCGGCTCGTGAGCAGGGCGCGCACGGAGCCGCACACGGGCCGGATGGCCGTCTCCGGGTGCTGGCGCGCCACCTCCGCCAGGCTCATCGGATCCTGGTCGAAGGCGATGAACTCGCCGAGGCGGTGCTCCTTGACGGCGTGGGACAGCTCGGCTTCGCGCAGGTGTCCGCAGGCGACGGAGAGGATCCGCGGCCTGGGGACCTGCGAGGCCACGGTGTCTATCTCCTGGGCCAGCAGCACGCGCCGCTCGCGGACGCTGCGCGGGCTCGGCTGCTGGTACATGAAGCGGTAGATGTGGCTGCCCGGGTGGAGGTGCTGCTCCTCCTCCACGCGCTCGGCATAGAGGTAGTCAATCAGCGCCGCGTCTCCCGCATAGCCGCGCGGCCGCTCGTAGCCGTGCCGCGTGAAGGGGCACTGGTGGAGCAGCTCACGCAGGGGGTGGACCCGCGCCGCCTCGAGACAGAAGCGGCGCCAGTCCTTGCGGCTCCATTGGCGGCGCAGGTGGAAGAGGCCGTGGTGCAGGGTCATCATCCCCGCATGCACATCTCCTCCATGGGCGAGCTGTCTGTAGATGCCATCCAGCCAGGCGGTCGCTTGACCCAGCATTTCGCCCTGGCTGGCCCAGTCGGACACTGGCGCGACCAGTGCGTTGCGCTCGAGGCCACGGACGTCGTCGGACGTCTTCAGGAGTAGAGGAAAGGGATTGTGCATCAACAACCTCAACCCAAGATCCCCCCATGAACCATTCCGCCCCTGAAGCCGGGAGGAGTGGGTGCTCCCTCGGCAGCCAGTGGACATGGCGCCCTGCGTCAGGCCTGGCGACGCCGGGCGGACGGACTGCTACGGTGCGGAGGCGGCGGCCCAGCCACTGGGCTCCACGTCTCGGGCTTGACGGGAGAGCCTGCCCAGGAACTGGCGGATGGCCCGGTTCACCAGCTCCGGCTCCTCCAGGTTGGACATGTGCCCCACGTGCGGCAGCGTCACCAGCCGCGAGCCCCGGATGCGGGCATGCAGCAGCTCCGCCGTCTCCGGCCTCGTCACCACGTCCTCCTCTCCCACGAGGATGAGCGTCGGAGTGGTGATGCGGGAGATCTCCTCGGTGACGCCCCGCCGCGTGATGACGCCTTGCATGGCCCGCCACACGTCCCGCGGGTTCTGCAGGAGCTGGCGCCGCAGCAGCTCCCGCTCCGCCGCCCGCGCCGGGTCCCTCAGGAAGGTCTGCCCGAAGTAGATGGACATGAGGCGGTCCACCACCGGCCGCAGCCCCAGCCAGTGCGTCGTGGCCGTCAGCAGCCAGTAGCGGGAGAGGTTCCACAGCGACTCGGAGGCCGCGGACGTGTCCAGCAGGGTGAGCGAGCGCAGCAGCTCCGGGTGGCGCGCCGCGACGCGCAGCCCGACGAAGCCGCCCTGGGACAGGCCCACGAAGTGGCAGGGCGCCAGCCCCAGGGCCTGGATGAAGGCCACCGCGTCTTCGTAGACGGTGCGCAGATCAATGCCCTTGCCAGGTGGGGCCGTGCTGCGGCCTTGCCCCCGGTGATCGTAGGCAATGCAGCGATAGCGGCCCCGCAGGGCCTCGATCTGCCGCGAGTAGAGGTTCGAGTTCCAGAGCAGTCCGTGGCTGAAGACGATCGGCTCGCCGGGACCACCCGTGTCCTCGTAGTAAAGCTTCACACCTCGAATAGACAGGAAGGGCATGGTGTCTGGCTCAGGAGGTCAACCAGGAAGCGGAACCCCGGGAGCACACCGGATGCTTCCCGCGTGTCGCCTGGAGGGCGTACCGAGCCTCCACCCGGGGCCCTTGCGCCTGGCCCCCTGCCTCCTGCCGCGAGCGGCTCAGCCGAAGCGGGTGTAGTCCACGCGGAGATCCTCCGCGGGCGGCAGCTCGATGGGCTCCACGCGGCGCCCGGACAGGACGCCCTGGCGGCGCAGCGTGCGGTCGATGTCCTCGACCAGCGCGAGGACGGGCAGCACGGCGAAGCCCGTGGCGAATGACACCTCATCCAGGAACGCCAGGTTCTCCGGCTGATGGGTGGCCACGTAGAGCGAGCCGCGCGAGCCCACCTGCTGGAGGCGCAACGGACAGACGCGCAGGCGCGCGAGCACCTCCGAGGGGACCGCGCCCACCACGGAGGCAGGCACCTTGTCGAGCTGCTCCGCGCGGATGAACGGCACGTTGAGGTGGCCCGCGAGCAGGCGCACGAACGCTTCGCGCGGCATCATGCGCAGCTCGAGCACCGCCTCGCCGAGCTTGCACCGCCTCCGCGCCTGGTACGCCAGCGCGGTCTCCACCTGCTCGTGCGTCAACGCACCGTTGTGAACCAGCCACTCTCCCAGTCGCATCCTGCGCACGGCGCCACCCCCGACCCACACGCATGCCAGCCCGAGCCGAGCCATTGCGCACGGCGTGCCACACCCGAGGCCAGGCAATTCACAGGGTTGCGCCCTCTCTTCCTCGGAGTGAGGAAGGATTTTCCGTGCCACCCCTCCAGGATTTACCGATCGCCTTCCGGTGCCACCCTGGCCGCGGTGGCCGGGAATAGCGCCCCCCCTAGCGGGTTGGGAGGCCGCCCCCTCGCTCGGAGAGGAGCCAGGCACGGGGGCGCAATCGGCGAAGTGTTTTCTCGTATCTCCGTACCGTTGCGCTAGAGCGCGCACGCGGGCCCCAGGCCCGCCCCTTCCCGTACCCAGGAGGTTGCATGTCGTCCCTCGTCTCTCGAGTGGTCGCCGCGGTGGCACTGGTGCCCGCGCTGGCCCTGGCCACTCCCCCGGCGGCACCCGCCAAGAAGCCCGAGCCCGCCCAGGCCGCCCAGCCGGCGAAGCCCACGGCGCGGCCCTCGAAGCAGTACACCATCGAGCAGTTCATGGCGACCACCCGGCTGGCGGGCGCCTCCTTCTCCCCGGACGAGAAGAAGCTCCTCTTCTCCTCGAACGAGAGCGGCATCTTCAACGCCTATACCCTGCCGGTGCGCGGCGGAAAGCGCGCGGCGCTCACCCAGTCCAAGACGGACACCACGTTCGCCGTCTCCTACTTCCCCAAGGACGAGCGCATCCTCTTCACCCGGGATCAGGGCGGCAACGAGAACAACCACCTCTACGTGCGCACCGCGGATGGAAAGGAGAAGGACCTCACCCCGGGCGACAAGCTCAAGGCGAGGTTCCTCGGCTGGAAGGCGCCTGACTACTCGGCCTTCTACGTCCTCACCAACGAACGGGATCCCCGCTTCTTCGATCTCTACAAGTACGACGCGAAGACGTACGCGCGCACCCTGCTCTACCAGAACGACGGCGGCTACGAGCTCTCCGACATCTCCCGGGACGAGAAGTGGATCGCCCTGGACAAGTCGCGCACCACCTCCGACAGCGACATCCACCTCTACGACGTGGCGAAGAAGGAGCTCAAGCACATCACCCCGCACAAGGGGACGGCCAGCTACTCGACGGCCACGTTCGACCCGGGCTCCACCGCGCTCTACTACCTCACCAACGATGGCTCGGAGTTCACCCGCGTCGCCCGTCACGAGCTGGCCACCGGCAAGAAGGAGGACGTGGAGCGCGCGGACTGGGACATCATGTACACGTACTTCTCGGAGAACGGCGCCTACCGCGTCACCGGCGTCAACGAGGACGGGCGCACCGTCATCCGGCTCCACGACACGAAGGCCCACAAGCAGGTGACGCTGCCGCAGCTCCCCGAGGGCGACATCACCTCGGTGTCCATCGCGCGCAGCGAGAAGCGGATGGCCTTCTACCACAGCGGCGATCGCTCCCCGAACAACCTCTACGTCTACGAGTTCGCCACCGGCAAGGCCGCGCGGCTGACGGACACGCTCAGCCCGGAGATCGACCCGGAGGATCTCGTCGAGGCGCAGGTGGTGCGCTTCAAGTCCTTCGACGGGATGGAGATCCCCAACATCCTCTTCAAGCCGCACCAGGCCACCCCGGAGAACAAGGTGCCGGCCATCGTCTGGGTGCACGGCGGCCCCGGCGGACAGACGCGCAAGGGCTACTCGCCGATCATCCAGTACCTGGTCAACCACGGCTACGTGGTGCTGGGCATCAACAACCGCGGCAGCTCCGGCTACGGGAAGACCTTCTTCACCGCGGACGACCAGAAGCACGGCCGCGAGCCGCTGCAAGACTGCCTCGAGGCGAAGAAGTACCTGGCCAGCCTTCCCTACGTGGACGCCAGCCGCATTGGCATCGCGGGCGGCAGCTACGGCGGCTACATGACGCTGGCGGCGCTCGCCTTCCACCCGGATGCCTTCAACGTGGGCGTGGACATCTTCGGCGTCTCCAACTGGCTGCGCACGCTCCAGAACATCCCGCCCTACTGGGAGGCCTTCCGCGAGGCGCTCTACCAGGAGATTGGCGATCCGGTGAAGCAGGAGCAGATGCTGCGCGACATCTCCCCGCTGTTCCACGCCGGGAAGATCAAGAAGCCGCTGCTGGTGATCCAGGGCGCCAATGATCCGCGCGTCATCAAGCCCGAGTCGGACGAGATCGTCCAGGCGGTGCAGAAGAACAAGGTGCCCGTCGAGTACGTGGTGTTCCCCGACGAGGGCCACGGCTTCACCAAGAAGAAGAACGAGGCGGAGGCCATCTCGCGCATGCTCGGCTTCCTGGATCAGTACCTGAAGAAGTCCGGCGCGGCGCCGATGAACTAGCGTCCCCAGACGACCGCGGCGGAGCCGGCTCTCTCCGAGCCAGCCCCGCCGCGCTCACCTCCACCGCGGCGCTCGGGCCCACCGAGCGCCGCGTGTCGTTTCAGGCCCGCAGAGGCTTCACGGCCTTGGGGCACTCCCAGTAGGTGTACTCGCAGACGTCCGTGCTCGGGTCGCACGGCATCTTCACCATCGTGACGAGCTCGCAGGGGTGCGAGGGCGCACCCGGCTCGACGGAACCCCCGCTGGGAGGAGCCGCCACCCCTGGCCTGCTCTCCGCGGGCATGTTGCTCGCCCGGTGACCCCCGCGCCCCTTGCGCGAGGACCCGCGCGAGTCCTGCTTTGCCTCCTGCGACGGCGGAACCCACAACGTGGACACCACTGGCAGCAGGCCCGGCGCGACACCCAGCACCGCGCCCAGAACGTACAGCTTCGTTCGCATGGAACCCCCTTGCCGGCTGGACCGCCTCCGCGCCCCTCTGGCGCGTCGGCTCCGATCCAGCGGCAGGGACGTAACTACCAGTCAGGTCTGACGTTTTTGGCCCTGGGGCCCCTCGCGGCGCGCTCGCCCTCCCCCTCCTTCCGAGCACTTGCGGGCCCCCTCCGATGCCCCAGGAGGGGAGTCGAACCGCCGGCCCGGAGAGGGTTGGGCTGATCCGCCACCCCAGCACATGTCTTCGCCCTGTGGTATGAGAGCAGCCTCCTCATGCCCTTCCAGATCATCGTTCACGAGCCGGATCGCATCCTCGAGGTCATCTACCCGCCGCACCCCACCGCGGCAGACCTCGACGACTACCTGACACGTGTGAGAGAGACCATCGAGGGGCTCAACGGCGAGTGGAGCGCGCTGGTGGACCAATCCCAGCTCCGCGTGATGCCCTCCAACATGGTGGCCGCGATGGCGAAGCTGAACGCCTACGCGCAGCTCAAGGGGATGAAGCGCTCGGCGCGCGTCGTCTCCACCGCGGCCTCCGGCCTCCAGGCCTGGCGCATGACCAAGCAGGCCATGCTCAACATCCCCGCGCGCACCTTCGAGTCCCGCCTCGACGCGCTCGCCTGGCTGAAGAACCCGGACGACGAGTAGAACTTCAGTCCCGCTGCCCTCGGACAGCCCTCCTGGAATTACCCGGTTAGCTGAACTGGGAGTGAAGACAGGGAAAGCCGCTTCGTGCATCATGCGCCGCCCGCCTGCCCGTACGGCTGGCGGGCCTTGCTTTCCCTTCCCCCCAAGGAGTGCCGTTCATGCGAAGCCCCCGCTCCAGCGCCTCCCGGCGCGCCCGAGTCCTCGGAACCCTGCTGTGTACCCTGGCCGCCGTCAGCTGCGGCCCGCACGAAGGAGGGGAGGCGCTCGCGGCCGCGGAGCCGCTGGGCCAGTCCAAGGCGCCGGTCGTCTACGGCGTGGATGACCGCACGGACGTGTACGCGCACGCCAACGCCACCCTGCGGGCCCGCGCCCAGCAGGCCACCGTGGCGCTGATGAACACGAGCGACTACAACACCACCGACCCCAACAACGTCACCTTCAACGCCCCGAGCCTGCAGTCGTCCTACAGCCTCTGCAGCACGGAGCGCTTCCTGACGGATCCGACGCCGGCCTTCTGCTCGGGCACGCTGATCGACGACGACCTGGTGCTCACCGCCGGCCACTGCATCACCAGCGCCTCGGCCTGCAGCAGCACCCGCTTCGTCTTCAAGTTCTACCGGACGAGCGCCACCACGCTGGAGACGGTCACCACGCAGGACATCTTCTCCTGCCAGTCCATCATCGCGCGCGAGCAGGGCACGGTGAACGGGCAGAACCTGGACTACGCCATCGTCCGGCTGGACCGGGCGGCCACCCCGCGCTTCACCCCGGCGCCGATCCGCGCGGGCAACAGCGCGATGCCCGCGGGCGCGCAGGTGACGGTGATCGGCAGCGGCAGCGGCATCCCCTTCAAGATCGACGCGGGCGGCACCGTGCGTGACGCGCGGGCGGGCACGCTGGACTACTTCGTGGCCACCACGGACACCTTCGGCGGCAACTCGGGCTCGGGCGTGTACGAGAACACCGACTACACCGTGGCCGGCATCCTGGTGCGCGGCGAGACGGACTACGTGTCCAACGGGAGCTGCAACGTGGTGAACACGTGCTCCGAGTCGGGCTGCCGCGGCGAGGACATCACCTACGTGCGCCCGGCCATCGACGCGTACTGCCAGGTGGCGGGCAGCGTGCGGCTGTGCGGCACCAGCGAGCCGCCGCCCCCGCCCCCCAACTCGCTCGTCTACAGCGCCAGCAACACCAACAGCGCCCAGCAGAACACCGTGAACAAGGTGGTGGCCCTCACCGCCGGCCAGAAGATCACCCTGGGCACCTGCGGGGTGACGGGCGCGAAGTTCTCCGGGGACACGTACCTGCGGCTGTTCGGGCCGGGCACCACCCAGGCCGCCTCCAACGACGACGCGTGCGGTGGCACCGGCTCCAACCTCAGCTTCACCGCGTCCACCAGCGGCAACTACGAGATCCGCGCTGGCTGCTACTCCAGCAACAGCTGCAGCGGCACCGTGGTGTGGGAGATCGTCGACGGCACCCCGCCGCCGCCCCCGGGCTCGTACTCCTACAGCGCCAGCAACACCAACAGCGCCCAGCAGAACACGGTGAACCAGAGCGTCACCCTGGCCGCCGGCCAGACGATCACCCTGGGCACCTGCGGCGTCACCGGGAGCAGCTTCACCGGTGACACCTACCTGCGCCTGTACGGCACCACGAACGCCCAGGTGGCCTCCAACGACGATGCGTGCAGCGGCCGCGGCTCGAACCTGAGCTACACCGCCACCACGGCAGGCACCTACCAGATCCGCGGGGGCTGCTACTCCAGCGGCAGTTGCAGCGGCACGGTAGCCTGGACGATCCAGTAGCACCCGATCGAGCGCGGATGGGCTTGAAAGCCGGGTGAGTGGCGTTTAAAGCGGGACGCCATGAGCACACCTCGGTTCCCCAACCCATCCGCGCCCATCAGCACCAATGTCCCCCTCCGGGTCCTCCTGCTGGAGAACATCCACGCCTCCGCCGAGCAGCTGCTGGCGGCCGAGGGCTTCGTGGTGGAGCGCGTGGCGGGGGCCCTCAAGCCCGAGGAGCTGAAGGAGCGGCTCCGGGGCGTCCACCTGCTGGGCATCCGAAGCAAGACGACGGTGCCGGAGTCGGCCCTGGAGCACGCGGAGAACCTGCTGAGCATCGGCGCCTTCTGCATCGGCACCAACCAGATCGAGCTGACGGCCGCCAACACCCACGGCATCCCCTGCTTCAACGCGCCCTTCAGCAACACGCGCAGCGTGGCGGAGATGGTGATCGCGGAGGTGATCGTCCTCACGCGCCAGCTCTTCGACCGCAGCCGCGAGGTGCACACGGGCCAGTGGCGCAAGGTGGCCACCGGCAGCCACGAGGTGCGCGGCAAGACGCTGGGCATCATCGGCTACGGGCACATCGGCTCGCAGCTCGGCATCATCGCCGAGGCGCTGGGCATGCGCGTGCTCTACTACGACGTGATGACGAAGCTGCCGCTGGGCAACTCGCGCTCGGTGCCCACGCTGGCCGAGCTGCTGGCCCAGGCGGACTTCATCACCCTGCACGTGCCGGCCACGCCCTCCACGAACATGATGATGGGCGCCAAGGAGCTGGCGCAGATGAAGAAGGGGGCGTTCCTCATCAACGCCAGCCGCGGCTCGGTGGTGGACATCCCCGCGCTGGCGCAGGCGCTGCAGTCCAAGCACCTGGGCGGGGCGGCGGTGGACGTGTACCCGCAGGAGCCGGAGACGAACAGCGATGGCTTCGTCACCGAGCTGCAGGGGCTGCCCAACGTGGTGCTCACCCCGCACATCGGCGGCTCCACCGAGGAGGCGCAGGAGGCGATCGGCCGGGAGGTGGCCACCTCGCTCATCAAGTTCGTGCGCTCCGGCGCCACCACGAGCGCGGTGAACTTCCCGCAGGTGGAGGTGCCCCTCATCCCCGGCACGCACCGCATCCTCAACGTGCACCGCAACATCCCCGGCGTGCTGCGCGACATCAACCGCATCGTCTCGGATCTGAACGCCAACATCCACGCGCAGATGCTGAGCACGGACTCCAACATCGGCTACCTGGTGATGGATCTGGACCAGGACGTGTCCGCGCCCGTGTGCGATGCCATCGCGGCCCTGAACACGGACATCAAGACGCGCATCGTCTCGTGAGGCGCGGCCTCGCCCTCACGGCGCGAGGATCTTCCCCGGGTTGAGGATGGCGTTCGGATCCAGCGCGCGCTTGAGCGCGCGCAGCAGCTCCAGCTCCTCGGGCGCGCGCGTATAGGAGAGGTAATCCTTCTTCAGCAGGCCGATGCCGTGCTCGGCGGAGATGCTGCCGCGGTACTTGCGCACCAGCGCGAAGATGTCGTGGTCCGCCTGCTTCGTGTGGGCGAGGAACTCCGCCTTGTCCATGGCGTCCGGCTTCATCACGTTCACGTGCAGGTTGCCGTCGCCGATGTGGCCGAAGAGGCAGATCTCCCAGCCCGGGTAGCGCGCGCCGAAGAACTGCTCCAGCTCCACGCAGAAGGCCTCCAGCGCGGCGATGGGCAGGGCGATGTCGTTCTTGTGCGGCAGCCCCGTGGCGGACAGGCTCTCGCTGATGCTCTCGCGCAGCGCCCAAAGCTCCGAGGCCTGAGAGGCGCTCTGGGCCTGCGTGCCATCCGTCACCAGCCCGCGCTCGAAGAGCGAGCCCAGCCACGCCTCCACCGCCGCCGCGTCCGTGGCCTCGGCCTCCATGAGCACGTAGCAGCCGCTGGGGGCCTCGAACGGCGAGCGCAGCTTGCGGTGGCGCTGCACCCGCGCCAGGCACCGCTCCGTGAAGAACTCGTAGGCCGACAGCAGCAGCGGCGCCTGGCGCGCGTCCCGGAACAGGCGCAGCACCGCCGCCACGTCCGGCACGGCGAAGAGGAACACGTCCTGCTTGCCCGGCAGCCGCGTCAGCTTGAGCGTGGCCTCGGTGATGATGCCCAGCGTGCCCTCGCTGCCGATGAAGAGCTGGCGCAGATCCACGCCCGTGTTGTTCTTCTCCAGCGCGCCGTTGAGCTCCAGCACCTGCCCCCTGGCCGTCACCACCTGGAGCCCCAGCACCCACTGCCGCGTGAGCCCGTAGCGGATCACCTTCACCCCGCCGGCGTTGGTGGCGATGTTGCCGCCCACGTGGCTGGAGCCCTTGGAGGCGAAGTCCACCGGCCACGTCAGCCCGTGCTGGGCGCAGTGCTGGTGCACCGCCTCCGTCACCGCGCCCGCCTGCACGCGCACCGTGTTGCCGAGCAGATCCACCGGCTCCATGCGGCTCATCCTCCGCAGGGAGAGCACCAGCTCGCCCCGGGCCGCCACCGCGCCCGCCGCCAGGCCCGTGCGTCCCCCCGAGGGCACCACCGGCACCCGGTGCGCGTCGCACAGGGCCAG
Source organism: Myxococcaceae bacterium (assembly GCA_016926755.1). Taxonomy (GTDB): domain Bacteria; phylum Myxococcota; class Myxococcia; order Myxococcales; family Myxococcaceae; genus Hyalangium. The sequence goes on from JAFGNZ010000125.1 coordinate 20,070, forward strand.
CAGCCGCGCCACCTCCTCCGTGGTGCGCGGGAAGGCCACGGCGGCGGGGGCCGGCGTGTAGACGCGCGTCCAGTCCCGCCCGTACTCCGCCAGCTCGCTCGGCTCACGGGTGAGGAAATCGGGAGGGAAGCCCTCGGCGATGGCGCGGAGGAAGGCGTCAGGCAGCGCGGCGGTGGACATGCTCCAGGCGTATTTCACGCGCCCCGCGCTGACAAGCCATACGGTGAGCTCCCGGCCGGAGAGGCTTCAGCAGCTCACTGTTCGAGAAGGTCGGGACTTTTGCCACGAAAACCCCCGACATCTTCGAACAGTGAGCCGCGGGTCGCCGCTCAGGGCACCATCAGGGCGGCGAGCTTGCCCGCAAGCTCCGCCTCGGCGCGCAGCGGGGCGTCGTAAAGCGCCTCTGCCTCCGCCTGCAGCAGGGCCGCCGTCCGGTCCGCCACCTCACGGGCCGCGGCCTTCTCCCCCTTGCTCCATTGCTCGCACGCCTTCCGGGCGCCGAGGATGAAGTTCGTCAGCGCCACCGCCTTGCGCACCGAGTGCTGCGAGTACCACGTCGCCGTCGAGGTGAGCGGCTCGCTGCCCTCGTAGCTGGCGACGAGGGAGACGGCGGGCGGCGCTCCTCCCTCCACCGGCTGGAAGGAGAAGGCGTTCGACACCACCTCCTGGCCCGGGGCCATCTCCCCGCTGCCGCTCAGGCGCACGACGATGGCGCCACGACGCCGCGAGAGGAACACGGTGGCCACATCCAGCTGCGCCAGGCTCGCGCCGGGATCCACCCCCGGCACGCCATAGGCCGCCTCCACCCGGAAGCCGTTGGCCGGCGTCAGCGCCATGTGCAGCGCATAGGCAATGGGGGTCACCAGGAAGTCGAAGTCCTCGTCGAACACCTTCCGCGTCCGCTCGGCGTCGCCCAGGTAGAAGTAGTTCGATCCGCGCACCGCGGAGATCTTCGTCACGAGCGTCTGCCCGAAGGCGATGTTCACGCCGAAGACGGTCGTGTCCCGGCCGGCCTCGGAGTTGTCGCGCAGCAGGTCCATGAACTCGCCCTCGCCCGTGGCGCCCACGTTGGGCATCGCGTCCGTGAACAGGAACAGCCGACGGGCGCGCGAGGGCTCCAGCGGCCTCGTGGCGAGCTGCTTGAAGCCCTCCCGCAGCCCGCACTCGATGCAGGTGCCCCCATCCACCTCGATCTCGTTGATGGCGCGCAGCAGCGCCGCCCGGTCCCCGACCCGCACCTGCTTCACCAGCGTGTCGACGTCGTCATCGAAGATGACCAGCGAGAAGGTGTCGTTCTCGTCCAGCTTCTCCACCAGCTTGCGCGCCGCCTCCTTCACCGCCTCGATCGGCTCACCCGACATGGAGCCCGAGTGGTCGATCACCAGCGCCGCGTCCAGCGGCTTGCGGCGGAAGGTGGCCGGGTCCACGTTGGAGGAGAACCCCACCTGCACGAACGCCTCCTGACGTCCCGTGTCGAGAGCGGGCGCGATGCCCATCGCCGTGCGCAAGCACAGCACCTGATCGCAGACTGGGCCATCCAGCGGCAGATCATGCTCCGAGTAGAGCCCCTCCGCGACGAAGTCCTCGGGGGCCGGGATCTGCCCCTCTGCGATCTTCTTCCGCGCCAGCCCGATGTCCTGGGCACCGCCCGGGGTGGCCCCGGCCGAGTCGAAACCGCTCGAGGCAACACCACAGCCTGCCAGCGTGAACGTCGCCCAAAGCGCGACGAGGAGCCTCTGCATCATCACATCCTCCTGGGGTGGGTATTCACGCCAGAGCAAGCCCCATTCCGAGCACAAGCCATGGATTTTACTGTCCTCTGTCGCATGAATGTCCTGATGCCCATGACATCTGTGTCAGACTCCGGGGAGAGGCCAGGGCTCGAAGCTCCGCCCCAGCTCCCGTTCAGGAGACGACGGGTGCGCCGGGGAGGCTCGTAGTCGCTCGGACATTCGCCCCCGGGAGCCTATCGAGGATCCCGGAGCCGCTGCCTATCTTGCTCCAGAGCGGAGGCTCGGGTGTCCGCAGGGGGGAACCGAATGGACAAGCTGCGAAAGCCCTTCTTCATCGCGGCGCTGGTGTGTCTGGTGCTCGCGGTGCTCGTCGAGGTGGGGGCGCCCGTCCTGCTCCCCACGCAGGCGCCGGATCGCCAGGCCATGGAGGCCGCCATCCGCGAGGAGGGCGCCCAGGATGACGTGGACATCAACGAGGTCCTCCAGGTCCAGCAGGAGAACCCTCCCACGCCGGGGATGGGGATCCCCTACCTCGCCCTCCTGGATGGGCTGCTGCTGCTGACCCTGGCGCTGATGGGCGCCAGCCTGATCATCCCCGAGCGCGTCCACGGCCGCGTGCAGGGCCTGGCGACCCTCATCGGCGCGGTGGTGGCGCTGCTGGCGGGCCTGGCCATGCTGTTCGCCGCGATCGGGCTGGTGCTGCTGATGGTGGGGCTCTTCACCGCCGTGCCCTTCGGCACCATCGCCTACCTGGCGGTGTGGGGCTTCTTCAACCGCGCGGGCGCCAGCGGCACGCTCGGGCTGCTCATGCTCCTCAAGGTGGTGGCCGCGGTGTGCCTGGTGCTCGCGCACCCGCGCTTCCTGCAGAACAAGGGGCTGGTGCTGCTGGTCCTCACCTCGCTGCTGGCCAATGCCATCGTCAGCTTCCTGCACGGGCTGGTGCCCATCGTGCTGGTGAGCATCACGGATGCGCTGGGCGCCATCATCGTCGCCGTGCTCGCCCTCATCTGGGCCGTGGTGCTGCTCATCGGCGCGCTGGTCTCCATCCTGAAGGTGCTGCGCCTCAAGCGCGTGGCGGCGTAGGCGTCACCGCAGCAGCACCTGGCAGCGCCCGGGCTGGCCCCCCCCGCTGATCGCGTTGCGGCAGGTGAGCACCAGCTCGGCCCCCTCCTCCATCACGTCGAGCTTCATGGGCTCCCTCAGCAGGTCCTCCGAGACCGGCAGCGCGGGCTTGCTCTTGGGCGTGAACTCCAGCGAGACGCCACCCGAGCCCGGGCCCGCGGGTGCCACCTCCACCGTGCGCGGCCTCGCGCCTCCCTCCGCCACGGTGACCCGGCAGGCGTTCCCCGCCACCACCGTCAGCACGCCCTGCGAGAAGGGGCAGTCCGTCCGCAGCTCCTCGGCCTTCACCGGGCGCGGCTTGATGAAGCGCTCGCGCAGCCGTCCCCGCTCCTCCTTCGACATGGGGGGCCGGCCTGCCCGGGAGTTGTCCGTCGCGCCCAGGCCCACCCCCAGCACATAGAGGGCGATGCAGGCGAACACGGCCAGGAGGAGCACCACGGTGGAAGGCTTGGGAGCAGCCATGGGCTACTGCACCCGCTGCGGGAGGACGATGTCGCCGCGCCGCAGGATCTCCTCATTGACCCGAGGGGAGATCCGGATCTGGGTGCATCTGCCGGAGATGCAGAAGAACCCTGCCGGGCAGGGGGGGATGCACTGAACCGGGGCCCGCTGGCACTTCCCAGCCGAGCAGAAGCCGGAGATGCACACCTCGTTGCTGGAGCAGTCCTGCCCGTCGGGCAGGAGGCAGACCTTGTTGGTGTGGCACCGCGAGGGCGGACGGCACTCCTCGTTGCTCTCGCACTTGCCGTCGTCCCGCATGCACCGGCCGTCCTTGCAGTAGAGGCTCGTGCACTGCCCGTCTCCCGTGCAGGCCTCGCCCGGCGCCAGCAGGCAGGTGCGGGTCCCCAGCAGCGTGATGCACTTCTGCCGGGCCGGGCAGGTGTCCCCGGGGCCGCAGTTGCGCCCCAGCTCCGCCTCGGCGCACTTCCCCTCCGCGCAGCGCAGCGAGAGGCACTGCGCGTTCTCCTCGCAGCCCTTGAAGCCGTCCATCCCCAGGCACACGCCCCCGTCCGCGCCCGAGCACGCCAGGTTCTTGCCGCACTCGGCCCCCTCGCACGGCTCGCCCAGGTCCGGGCCGCCCCGCCCCGCCAGGATGGCCGTCACCCCCCCTCCAATCACGAGCACCCCGGCCGCCAGCGCGACGATCCACCAGGGAAACGCCTTCTTCGGAGGCGGCGCCGCCTCCGCGACGATGAAGGCCACCGTGGGCCCCTCCGCGTACTGCTCGTCCGGGTTGGCCACGTCCGACACCAGCAGGTGGAACGTGTAGCGGCCCGGCGGTGTGCCCGGCGGCACCTGGAGCTTCACCGTGAACTGCTGCGTCCCATCCGGCGCGAAGTCCCGCTCCTCGCCTCCTGAGACGACCGCCCACTCGCGGCGGGCCTGCCCTGACATCATCACCGTCGCCCGCGCGCGGACCGGGGCGCGCAGGGCATTGGACACGGTGAAGGCCAGCTCCCCCTGTCCCGAGGCACTCAGGTTCACAGACTC
>JAFGNZ010000126.1 GCA_016926755.1 Myxococcaceae bacterium
GTTGCCGCACATCTCGAACATCACCACGCGCGTGTTGGACGCCTGCATGTACGAGCGCTCGGAGACGATCTTGTTGTTGTAGATGTCGTTGGCCTTGGCGCCGGACTTGGTGCGGCGCACGATCTCGACGTTCGTGTTCCACTGGTGCGCCAGGTACTCGCCGCTGGTGTAGGGCGAGGCCCGCCGCGCCACGCTGAACAGGCCACCGTTATAGCCGGCGAAGATCGAGTCGCCGTAGGCCACCACGCGGTAGGTGGTCGTGACGCCCGTGCGCTTCACGGTCCACGAGGTGTTCTGGTTGATGGTGCTGGCCAGCGCGGGGGCGCTCACCATGGTGGCGCTCAACGCGCAGGCAAGAGCGGCACCGCGCAGAGTGAATCGAGGAAACATGGAACTGCCTCCTTTGCTCCCGGGGGATTGGGAGGCGCGCAGGGTATAGGCAGCCCACGATTACTTTCCAGGAAAAACCAAATAAACAGCAATAATCCCCAATTAACGCAATGCGCCAGCAAATAGTTCTCACGGCGCACCCCGGCTCACCCCAGCAACCCCTCCATCGCCCTCACGTGCTGCACCTTCACGTTGAGCACCTTGCCGGAGCGCTCCAGGAGCCCTTCGCCCACCAGGAAGAGGGCGCTGTGGAGGTCGCGGCGACAGCGCTCGTACACGTCCGGGGGCACCACCAGGTTGGCGATGCCCGTCTCGTCCTCCAGGGAGAGGAAGCACATGCCCTTGGCGGTGGGGGGCCGCTGCCGGGTGATGAGCATGCCACCCACGGCCACGCGCCGCCCCGAGGCCACCTTCTTGAGCCCCTCGGCGGACACGGCGCCCAGCTTGCGCAGCGCCGGCCGCAGCAGCTCCAGCGGGTGCTTCTCCAGCGAGAGGCCCACCGTCTCGAAGTCCGCCTCCACCCGCTCGGCCACGCTCATGGGCGGCAGCTCCACCTGCGTGCCGTCCATGGGCAGCCCGAAGAACAGATCGTCCTCGTCCAGCGGGCCCAGGGCCTGGATCTCCCACAGGGCCTGCCGCCGCGCGCCGCACAGCGAGGCCAGGGCGCCGGCCAGCGCCAGCCGCGTCAGCTCGTGGCGGGGGATGCGGGCCCGCCGCGCCAGCTCGCCCACGCTGGCGTAGCCCTGCCCCCGCGCCGCCGCCACGCGCCGCCCGGCCTCCTCTCCCAACCCTCGCACCAGGCGCAGCCCCAGCCGCAGCGCCCCGCCCTCCTCCAGCGTGCAGTCCCAGTCCGAGTGGCGCGCGTCCACCGGCCGCACCTGCACCCCGTGCCGCTTCGCGTCCGCCACCAGCGTGTGCGGCGCGTAGAAGCCCATGGGCTGCGAGTTGAGCAGCGCCGCGGTGAAGGCCTGCGGGTAGTGGCACTTGAGCCACGAGGAGGCGTAGGCGATCAGCGCGAACGAGGCCGAGTGGGACTCGGGGAAGCCGTAGTGGGCGAAGCCGCGGAACTGCTCGAACAGCTCCCCCATGTACTCGGGCGAGTAGCCGCGCTTCACCCCGCCCTCCACGAAGCGCACGCGGTAGGGCTCCAGCAGCTGCTCGGCCCGCTTGTGGCCCAGGGCTCGCCGCAGCCCGTCCGCCTCGCCCGCCGTGAAGCCCGCGGCCACCATGGCCAGCTTCATGGCCTGCTCCTGGAAGAGCGGCACGCCCAGCGTCTTCTCGAGGATGGCGCGCACCTCGGGCGTGGGGTACCGGGGCTGCTCCCTCCCGTCCCGCCGCCGCAGGTACGGGTGCACCATGTTGCCCACGATGGGCCCCGGGCGGATGAGCGCGATCTCGATCACCAGATCATAGAAGGTGCGCGGCTTGAGCCGGGGCAGCATGTTCATCTGCGCCCGGCTCTCGATCTGGAACACGCCCACCGAGTCCGCCTCGCACAGCATGTCGTAGACCTTCGGATCCTCCGGCGGGATCGTGGCCAGCGACAGCTCCCGGCCGAAGTGCTCGCGGATGAGCCTCAGGCACCTGGCCACCGCCGTGAGCATGCCCAGGGCCAGCAGATCCACCTTGAGCACGCCCAGCGCGTTGGTGTCGTCCTTCTCCCACTGGATCACCGTGCGGCCCTTCATGGCCGCGTTCTCCACCGGGATCAGATCCACCAGCGGCTCGCGGGTGATGACGAAGCCGCCCACGTGGATGGAGACGTGGCGCGGGAAGCCCTCGATCTCCTGCGCCAGCGTGAGCGTCTGCCGCACCCGCGAGTCGAAGGCGGACAGGCCCGCCTCGGACAGCACCTCGGGGGTGACGTCGAAGCCGTAGGCCGAGGCCACCTTGGAGAGCCGGTCCACCTGATCCAGCGCCAGGCCCAGCCCCTTGCCCACCTCGCGCAGCGCCAGGCGCCCCCGGTAGCAGATGAACTCGCAGACCATGCCGGCGCGGTGCCGGCCGTGCTTCTCGTAGACGTACTGGAGCACCTCCTCGCGGCGCTCGTGCTCGAAGTCCACGTCGATGTCCGGCGGCTCCTTGCGCTCCATGCTCAGGAAGCGCTCGAAGAGCAGCCCCATGCGCACCGGATCGATGGCGGTGATCTGCAGCGCGTAGCAGACCGCCGAGTTCGCCGCGCTGCCGCGCCCCTGGCAGAGGATCCCCCGCGAGCGCGCGAAGTGGACGATGTCCCAGAGCGCCAGGAAGTAGCCGGGGAAGTCCAGGGCCTCGATCAGGCGCAGCTCGTGCTCGATCTGCTGGCGCACCGGGCCCGGCACGCCGGCCGGGTAGCGCGCCGCGAGCCCCTCCTCGGTGAGCACCCGCAGGTGCTGCATGGCCGTGCGCCCGGGCGGCAGATCCTCCTCGGAGAAGTGGTAGCGCAGCTCATCCAGCGTGGCGTGGCAGCGGCTGGCGATCTCCAGCGAGCGCTCCAGCGCCTCGGGGCGATCCCGGAACAGCCGCGCCAGCTCCGCGGGGGCCTTCAGGGTGCGCTCGGCGTTGGGCAGCAGCCGGGTGCCCGCCTTGTCCACCGTCGTCTTGTGGCGGATGGCCGTCAGCACGTCCTGGAGCGGCTGGCGGCGCCGGTGGTGGGTGTGCACGTCGTTGTGGGCGACCAGGGGCACCCCGAGCGCGTGCGCCAGGGCCTCGGCCTGGGCCTCCCGCGCCCTGTCCCCCGCGGACAGGGTCCGGCACAGCCCCACGTGGAAGCGCCCGGGGAAGGCCTCGGCCAGGGGCGCCACCTGCTCGGCGGGGGCCGGGGTGGGCAGCAGCGCGATCAGCCCCTCGGAGCGCTCGGCCACCGTGCGCCAGGGCAGCCCCGTCTCTCCCTTGGGGTGGGACATGCGGCTGGCCGAGATCAGCCGGCACATGTTGGCGTAGCCGCCCGAGTCCATGGCGAGGATCACCACCGGCGGGCCGTCCGTCAGCATCAGCTCGGTGCCCAGGATCAGCTTGAGGCCATGCTCCTTGGCGGCCAGGTGCGCCTTCACCGCGCCGTACAGCCCGTCCCCGTCCGTCAGCGCCAGCGCCTGCAACCCCAACCGCGCGGCCGTGGCCACGAGCTCCTCCGGGTGCGAGGCCCCGCGGAGGAAGGAGAAGTTGGAGCGGCAGACCAGCTCGGCGTACACGCCCTCAAGATACTGGACGTGCGTTCAGACTGCAGCCGAATAGTCGCGAAGTGTCGGATCTCTTGGAGATCCGGGCGCGTCCGATTGCTTGTCCGGTTTTAAGGAAAGGGATCGAGCAGGCGCGTATCTAGTGGAGCGGCTGGGCCGGCCCCGTTTGACAGGACGCTGAGCCCACTGCCAAAGAGGAGCCCGACATGGATCTGACTCCCACCGACTGGCAGCTGTGGATCATCGCGGCGCTCATCTTCGGCGGCCTGGAGATGAAGCTCTCCGGCTTCGTGACGCTCTGGTTCGCGGTGGGCGCGCTGGCCTCGGCGCTCGCGGCGGGGCTGGGGCTGGGCATCAACTTCCAGCTCCTGCTCTTCACCGGGGTGTCGGTGGCGCTGTTCGCCTCCTCGCGGACGATCTTCAAGCGGGCGTTCATGCGCTCGGCCACCCACTTCAAGACCGGGGTGGAGGCCATGGTGGGGCAGGAGGCGGTGGTGATGGAGGCGCTGGCGGATCCGCACGGAGGCACCGTGCGGATCAATGGAGAGCTGTGGACGGCACGCTCGCTGTCGGGCCCGGTGGCCGAGGGCGAGCGCGTCACCGTCGAGCAGGTGGATGGACTCAAGCTGTGGGTGCGCCGCCCTTCGGCCGCACTCGAGGTTCCCTCGCGGAAGAAAGAGAGAGCGTAATGACCTTCATGACGGTGCTGTTCATCATCGCGGCGCTGGTGGCGGGCTTTGCCCTCATCACCGGCATCCGCATCGTCCCGCAGGCCAAGGTGATGATCGTGGAGCGGCTGGGGAGGTTCCACCACGTGGCGAGCAGCGGCCTGAACATCCTGATCCCGTTCCTGGACAGCCCGCGCGCCTTCGAGATGCGCACCGGCAACCGCTTCATGCGCAGCAACCTGCTGGATCTGCGCGAGCAGGTCATGGGCTTCGAGACCGTGCAGGTCATCACCCATGACAACGTGAACATGGAGGTGGGCTCGGTCATCTACTACCAGATCGTCGATCCGGCCAAGGCGCTCTACGCGGTGGAGAACCTGGCGCTGGCCATCGAGCAGCTGACGATGACGAACCTGCGCAACATCATGGGCGGGCTGACGCTGGACCAGACGCTGACCAGCCGCGAGACGGTGAACAGCAAGCTGCGCATGGTGCTGGACGACGCCACGGAGAAGTGGGGCGTGAAGGTGACGCGGGTGGAGCTGCGCGAGATCGAGCCGCCGCAAGCGATCAAGGAGGCCATGGCCAAGCAGATGACGGCCGAGCGCGAGCGGCGCGCCGAGGTGACGAAGGCCGAGGGCGACAAGGCCGCGGCGATCCTCCAGGCGGAGGGCGAGAAGATCTCGCGGATCCTGCGCGCGGAGGCGGAGCGCGACGCGGAGGTGGCGCGGGCCGAGGGCCACAAGCGGGCGGTGGTGCTGGAGGCGGAGGCGAAGGCGGAGGCCACGCGGCTGGTGTTCGAGGCGGTGCACCAAGGGAGGGCCACGCCGGAGGTGCTGGCGCTGCGCTACCTGGAGACGCTGCAGGAGCTGGGTAAGGGCGGCAACAAGGTGTTCGTCCCCTACGAGGCCAGCGCGGCGCTGGGCAGCGTGGGCATGCTCAAGGAGCTGTTCAACCGGGAAGGCGACTCGGCGCAGAGCGGCAGGCCCGCGCCCTCCGCGGCGGCCCTGGGCGCCCAGACGATCGCGCGCAACGTGGCGCAGCCGCAGCCGGTGCCCGTGCGCCGCGGCCCGCCGGCGCTCCCGCAGGACGAGTGAGCCTGTAGGCGGTCCCTGCCGGCTCGAAGTGAAGGGAGGGGCCGTGTCCGCGTTCGGGATGTCGCGTCCCACGTCCGGACAGTCTCCCGCCCCGCTGCTCGCGGCTCGGCTCCCACCCACGGGTGGGAACCCAGAGCCCCAGCAGGCTGGCGCGAAACCTGCTTGGTATCCTCCGAGTACCATCGGAGGCAGCCAACACCATGGAAGCGTTCCTCAGAGATGTCCGGTTCGCCTGGCGCGGCCTGCGCCGGACCCCCGGCTTCACCCTCACCGTGGTGCTCACGCTCGGCCTGGCGCTGGGAGCCAACACGACGATCTTCAGCATGGTGCACGCGCTCGTGCTGCGCCCGCTGCCCTTCCCCCAGAGCGAGGAGCTGGTGCGGCTGTACTGCACCCAGCCCGAGCAAGGCCCCGTGAGCCCCTCCGAGCCGGAGGCGGCTGCCTGGGCCGAGGAGACCGGCGCCTTCCGCCAGGTGGCGGCCTTCCACTACACCTACGTCAACCGCACCGGGGGCGAAGTGCCGGAGCGGCTCTTCGCAGCGCGCACCACCCCCAACCTCCTCTCCACCGTGGGCGTCGCACCCGCCGCCGGCCGCCCGCTCGAGCCCGCGGACGCGCAGCCCGGCGCGGCTCTCACTGCGCTCATCTCTCACGGGCTCGCCACGCGGCTGTTCTCCGCCCCGGAGGCCGCGCCCGGACAGACACTCTGGCTCGACGGCCAGGCCGTGAGCATCGCGGGAGTGCTGCCCCCAGGCTTCATGCTGGGCGAGTCTTCAAACGAGATCAACGTCTGGCTGCCCCTCCACCTGCGCACCTCCCAGGAGGCGCAAGGGCACCACCACCTCAAGGTGTTGGCCCGGCTCAAGCCCGGCGTGTCGCTGGAGACAGCGCGCCAGGCGGCCACCCGCGGCAGCGCCCAGCTGTCCTCTGACGGAGAGGCAGGCGAGGATGCCGAGCCGGCGCACGGCGCTCATGTCCTGACCTGGCAGGAGGACATCACGGGGGGCGCGCGCACGGTGGTGTTCGCCCTCTGGGGCGCGGCCGCCTTCGTCCTCCTCATCGCCTGCGCGAACGTGACCAACCTGCTGCTGGCGCGCGCGGTGCACCGCCGGCGGGAGGGCGCCATCCGCGCCGCGCTCGGGGCGAGCCTGGGCCGCCGCCTCAGTGAGGCGCTCGCCGAGACCGTCCTCCTGTCGCTCCTGGGTGGCGCGGTGGGGCTGCTCCTCGCCCTCTGGGGGACCGACGCGCTCTCCTCGCTGCTGCCGCCGCAGCAGCAGCGCCTCGCCACGCCCGAGCTGCACCTGCCGGTGCTGCTCTTCACCGGCGGGCTGTGCGCGAGCGTCGCGGTGCTCCTCAGCCTCGTCCCCGCGATTGACTCCTCCCGCACCGGGCTCCTGCCGCTGCTGGCCGGGGGCCATGGCGCCACCGGCGCCCGCCACCCGCTGCGCGCGGGGCTGGTCGTGGTGCAGCTCGCGCTCGCCCTCGTGCTGCTCACCGGCGCGGGCCTCCTCATGCGCACGCTCGCGCACCTCTCCGAGCTGGAGCTGGGCTTCCAGCCCTCGGGCGTCGTGTCCGCGGCGGTGCAGCTGCCCGCCCAGCGCTACCCAGACCAGGCCTCTCGCATTCAAGCCGCCGCCCGACTGGAAGAGGCCCTGGCCACACTCCCGGGCCTCCAGGCGGTGGGGCTGCAGCAGGAGATTCACCTGGCGGGCTCCACCACCTCGTCGGGTGTCCGCGTGGAGGGGAAGGACGAAGCGGGCTCACCACGGCACGCCGATCACCGCGTGGCGAGCCCCGGGGCTTTCGAGGCGCTGGGGGTTCCCCTGAAGCGCGGCCGCCTCTTCGAGGGGACGGACGCGGTGGGCGCCCCCCCCGTGGCGCTGATCAACGAGGCCTTCGTGCGCGCATTCCTCGACGGGCAGGAGGGCCTCGGCGCCCGCTTCTCCTTCGACGGCGAGACGTGGTGGACGGTGGTGGGTGTGGTGGGGGACGTGCGCCACCTCGAGCTGATGGCCCCCCCGGCCCCCGCCTTCTATCTCCCGGTGGCCCAGGCAGGCCCCACGCAGCTGCACCTGATCGTCCGGAGTACGCCCGCGCCCACGCTCGCGCAGATGCGGGAGGCGGTGCGCGGCGTCGATCCCGAGCTGCCGGTGCCCGCGCTGCAGCAGCTCGGCGCTCTGGTGGAGCGCGGCCGACAGCGCCACGAGATGCTGCTCACCCTGCTCTCCATCCTCTCGGGGCTCGCCCTCGTCCTGGCGGCGCTCGGCATCTGGGGCGTGGTGTCCTACGGCGTCAATCAGCGCACGCGCGAGCTGTCCATCCGCCGCGCCCTGGGGGCCAGCGAGCGCAACCTGATGCGGCTGGTGGTGGGCTCCGCCGGGCGGCTGGTGGGGCTGGCGCTCCTGGTGGGCCTGCCCACGGCGGTGGGGCTGGGGCAGGCGGTGCGCAGCCTCCTCTATGGCGTCACCCCCGCGGATCTCCCCACGCTGCTGGGGGTGGCGGCGCTGCTGGGCACGGTGGGCCTGATCGCCGCGTGGCTGCCCGCGCGGCGTGCCGCGAAGGTGGATCCGGGGCTCACCCTGCGGGCCGAGTAGCGCCCATCCCCTCCGCCCCGGGGGCCCCTCCGTGCCGCATCGCAGCCCCGGCGCGGCGGGCCAGTGGGAGGTAGCCAAGCCGCGTGGCCTCGTGCTCTATCGCCTGGAGCTCCTCCCCCACGGGCGATAGCTCGGCCAGCGCCAGCCGCGCCTCGAGCCACACCCCCTGGAGGCCCGCCTGGGCCGCACGCGCGACGAGCTCCTGGAGCCGCCGGGCCTCTGCCGCGCGCTCCCCGGGCGTCCCGTCCACCCGCGCCGCCCGGGCCCCCGTGAGGGCCACCTCGGCCAGGACGAGCAGATCCTCGCAAGGCTCCGCGAGCTCCCGCGCCCGCGCCAGGGACTCGCGAGCCCGCGGCAGCTCGCCCCGCGCCAGCAGGGCCTGGGCCTTCACGGCGTGCGCCAGCCCCTCCTTGTCAGGGCTGCGCAGCTCCGCGTGAACCGCGAGGGCCTGCTCCGCCAGCGCGAGCGCCTCCTCCAGCCGCCCCTCCGCCATGGCCAGGCGCGCCAGGGTGAGCTCGGACTCGGCCGCGAAGGCGCGAAGGCCTCGCGCCCGCCGCAGCCCCAGCGCGCGCGCGAGCTGCGAGCGGGCCTGCTCCGGCGCTCCCCGGTCCAGCAGGAGGAGCCCGAGCTCGTAGCGCGCCCAGGCCTCGACGTAGTCATCCTGGAAGCGCTCCCGGGCCACCTGCCCCGCCTGCTCGAGCAGGCGCTGCGCCTCGTCCAGCTCGCCCCGGTGCCTCCGCACCATCCCCAGCAGGAGGATGGCTCGGTTGGCCTCCACCGGCAGCTCCAGGCGCTGGTAGAGCTCCAGCGCCTCGTTCACCCGCCGCTGCGCCTCATCCAGCTCCCCGAGCTGGCAGTTCAGCACGCCGGCATTCGTGAGGCTCTCCGCCACGAGCGAAGCGCCCTGCAGCTCCCGGGCGACCTGGAGGGCCCTGCCGATGATGCCCTCGGCGGCACGCAGCCGCCCCAGGTCCTTGAGCGCGAAGGCGCGCACCATCATCGCGCGAGCGGCCCACCCCCGATCCCCTCCGGCCAGGAACAGCCGCTCCGCCTCCTCCAGCAGCGCGACGGCCCGGGCGGGCTCGCCGAGGTTTCGCAAGGCATAGGCCTCGTGGACGAGCGCGACCGCGGCGAGCTGGGACTGCCCCACCCGAGAGGCCCGGCGCACCGTCTCCTCCGCGAGCCGCCGCGAGGTGACGAAGTCCGCGGCCTCGCTCACGGCCTCCACCGCGGCCAGATCGAGCCTCACGTCCTCGCCCAGCGGCCCGGGCAGCTGCCGGAGCGCGGCGAGCGTCTCCTGGGCCTCCCACGTCCGGCCCGCGGCCACCTGGGCGGACACCAGCCCCGTGCCGTACTCCACGTTGTCCGGGAAGCGCTCGAGGAGCATCCGCCAGGCCTCGATCGCCTGCGTCCACTCCGCCTGGGCCTCGTGATGGCGGGCACGCACCACCAGGCGCTCCTCCCCGGACAGGCCCGTAGAGAGCTCGAAGGCCCGGCGCGCGGCCTCTCTCGCCCGAGACTCCTGGAAGAGCTGCTTGAGCGCGGCGGCGAGGGTGGCCCAGGCCGGCGCGAAGGCGGGCTCCCGCTCCACCGCGCGCTCCAGCTTCTCCACCGCGCTGGCCGCGTCATGTCCGCGCAAGGCCGCGAGCCCCTCGGCGTAGAGGCGCGCCGCCTCGGGGGACGCGGGCAGCGGCCCGAGCACCCCGCTGCCCCGCCCGGAGCTGAGCGAGCCCAGCCCCAGCCGCTCCCGGAGCGCGCTGCCCGCGCGGGTGACGAGCTCCAGCAGCCCCCCCTCCGTCCCCGTCAACGTCAGCGTGGCCACCGTCTCGGCGGTGGCCACGTCCTGGAGGAGGAGCCCGAGCCGCACCACGGCGGCGTCCCCCCGCCCGAGCACGAGGTAGCTGCCGGTGAGCACCAGATCCACCCCGGACCACGCGCGGATGCGCAGCAGCGTGTCCTCGGCGAAGCCATCCTCCTCGGGCAGCGCGAGATCCTTGCGCATGCGGGCCACGCTCTCGCCGGACAACAGGCGCAGCCGCCCTCCCAGGGCCAGCTCCGCGGAGAGCATCTCCCCCAGGGCCGTGGACAGCCAGGCCACCTCGCTCCGGCCCGACAGGTTGCGCGGGGAGAGCACCGCCACGGCGCGCCGCGCCACCGACGTGGGGGCCGGACTCGCCTCCGGCGGAGGCACCGTGGCCCCACTGGCGGAGGGCGCCTCCCCTGCCCCACCCCGCAGCGCGGCGACAATCTCGGAGGCGGTGGCGAAGCGCTCCTGGGGGTGGCGCGCCAGAGAGCGCAGGAGGACGCGCTCCCAGAGAGGCTCCAGCTCGGGCACCAGCTCCCGCGGAGAGGGCGGCGGCTCGCGCAGGCGCTTGAGGGCCGTGGCCGCCGACGTGGACTCGTGGAAGGGCAGGCGGCCCGTCACCAGCTCGAAGAGCACCACCCCCAAGGAGTAGAGATCCGACGCGGGCGTCAGCGGCGCGCCCTCCACCTGCTCGGGAGACATGTAGCCGGGGCTGCCCAGGATGTCCCTGCCCTGGGTGATCAGCGGATCCTCCGCCCGCACCGCGCCGAGCGCCAGGCCGAAGTCCGTCACCACCACCCGCCATCCCCCCGGCGCGCTCGCCGAGGGCACCCGCATCACGTTGCTGCTCTTGAAGTCCCGGTGGATGACCTGGGCCCGGTGTGCCGCATCGAGCGCCGAGGCCATCTGCTCGGCCAGCCGCAGCACCTCGTCCGGCGGCAGGCGCCCACGCCGGGCCAGGTACTCGTGCAGCGTCTCTCCCTCCAGCAGCTCCATGGTGAGGAAGATCAGGCCGTCCCCATCACCTTCTGCGTACCGGTGCTCCCCGAGATCGAACACCCGGCACACGTTGGGGTGCGTCACCCGGCGCGCCATGCGCAGCTCGCGCTTGAAGCGCTCGAGGTTCTCCGGCGCGAAGGCCACCTCCGCGCGGATGATCTTGAGCGCCACGCGCTCGTGCAGCGAGCGATCCTCCACCTCGTAGACTTCGCCCATCGAGCCGCTGGACAGGAACCGGAGCACCCGGTAGCGCTCGGCCACCACCTCTCCCACGGAGAAGGCTCGCGAGGCCCAGGCGGGGAGCCCACGGGCAGGCTCGGGGGCCGCAGGGTCACCGCGCGCGAGGGTCGCACCCTGGGAGTGGCGTGAATTGGGGTCCATGTGGGAGGACCGTCGCTGCCTCTTCCCTGCCCTTGTCACTGCTGCAGGACTGTCTTTTTACAATAGACCTCCTCCGGTCGGTCAGGGAGGACGAGGCCGCGCTGTTCTCTCACGAACAACCCGCCCCGGCACCTGCGGGAAGAGTGTCGGGAACCCACTGCGCGGCGCGGTGTCTGAGCGACCGAACACGCAGTGGGGAGGTACTTCCATGTCGGACTTCTTCGTCGCGGGCGGCTGGGGCATGTATCCCACGCTGTTGGCGGGGCTGGCGCTGCTGGCGACCAGCATCCAGTACGCCCGTCGCCCCGAGCAGCGCTACGTGCCCCTGATGGTGGCGCTGGGGCTGTTCACCCTCGTCGCGGGAGGGCTCGGCTTCATCACGGGGATGATGGCGTGCCTGAGCGCCTACGCGAGGGCCCCAGCCGGCCAGGATCCCACCCTGCTCGCCTACGGGCTGCGGGAGGCCCTGCACAACATCGTGCTCTCGCTGCTGCTGGGCATGCTGGCGGCGCTGTTCGCCTCGGTGGGTGCGTGGCGGCTGTCTCGCCAGCTGCATCCGGCCCCGGCGCGCTGAGCCACGGGCCAGGGAATCGCCGTCGCCCCCAGGGAGTTGCACCGGAGACGGGACGCGCCTATATCTTGCCCGTCTCCACCCAGCGCGAGGTCTGAAACGCCAGTGAAGCTGAACGCCTGAAATCCGCGGCCCAGAGCCTTTCCCCACGTCGAGCCCAGCTCGACCGGATTCAGGAGTTCCTTCTATGTCGTCCCTTCGCGCGCATGGCGTGTCGTTCGCCTTCTCGGATGCGGTTGCCCTGCTCACCGGGGTGGAGTTCCACCTCACCCCTGGCTGGACGGGCCTCGTCGGTGCCAACGGAGCTGGCAAGTCCACGCTCCTGCGGCTGCTGAGCGGGGCGCTGGAGCCCACCGAGGGCCACCTTCAATACGAGCCCTCCGAGCCGCTGCTGCGCCTCTGCCCCCAGAGCGTCGAGGCGCTGAGCCCGGAGATCACCGCCTTCGCGGACGCGTGGGACGCGGTGTCACGGCGGGTGCTCGGGCAGCTCGGGCTGGAGCCGGGGGCGCTGGAGCGCTGGCCCACGCTGTCGCCCGGTGAGCGCAAGCGGTGGCAGATCGGCGCGGCGCTCGCGAGCGAGCCGGATGTGCTGCTGCTGGACGAGCCCACCAACCACCTGGACGCGGAGGCGCGCGGGTGGCTCATCTCCGCGCTGCGCCGGTTCCGCGGGATCGGCGTCGTCGTGTCCCATGATCGGACGCTGCTGCAGGAGCTGACCACCTCCACGCTGCGCGTCCACGCGGGCGAGGCGCGGCTGTGGCCGGGAGCCTACGCCGAGGCGCGGCAGCACTGGGAGGCCGAGCGCGAGGGCCAGCTCGTCGCCCGGCAGCAGGCGCAGGAGGAGCACCGGCGCGTGGCGAGGCAGCTCGATCAGGCGCGCCGGGATCAGCAGGCGGCCTCGGCCGCGCGCAACACGGGCCGGCGCATGAAGGACAAGAATGACAACGACGCGCGCTCCATGGGAGCGAAGGTCGTCGCGGGCTGGGCGGAGGCGGGGCACGGCCGGCGCGTGGGCGTGCTGAGGCGCGAGGCGGAGCGGGCGGCGGAGGCCATCGGCGAGTTCCAGGTGGACAAGACGGTGGGGCGCTCGGTCTTCGTGGACTACGTGCGCTCCCCCAACCCGTGGCTGTTCACCCTGGAGGAGCATCGCCTGCGGGCGGGGGAGGTGGAGCTGCTGGGGCCGGTGAGCCTGGCGGTGGGCCGGGAGAGCCGCATCCGGATCGAGGGGCCCAACGGGGCTGGGAAGACGACGCTCCTGCGCGCCCTGCTGGCGCACGCGCGGGTGCCGCTGGAGCGGGTGCTGTACCTGCCCCAGGACGTGGCGGAGGAGGAGGCCGCGGCGGCGCTCGAGGCGGTTCAGGAGCTGCCTCCCGAGCAGCGCGGGCGGGTGCTCTCGCTGGTGGCGGCGCTGGGGGTGGATCCGGAGCGGCTGCTGGCCTCGGAGCAGCCGTCCCCGGGAGAGGTGCGCAAGCTGCTGATCGCCCAGGGGCTGGGGCAGCACGCCTGGGCGATGGTGCTGGACGAGCCCAGCAACCACCTGGATCTGCCCTCCATCGAGCGCCTGGAGGCGGCCCTGCGAGACTACCCGGGGGCGCTGCTGCTGGTGACCCACGACACGCACTTCGCGCGGAGGTGCACCACGGAGCGCTGGCTCGTGGCGGGGGGGACGGTCTCGATGACAGCCGGGTGATCCACTTCCAGGGTGTGCTCATCCATGCGTCACACCCGCTTCAATGCGGCTTGGAGACCCACTCGATCTTCCCCGCGCTGATCCGGTACTCGAACTCTTCGCGGCGAACCCTCGGCCCGGGCACTCCCCCGGCTCTCTCGCACTCCACGGTGACCCGTAGGGACGCCCCCTGTACCTCCGTTTGCGCGAGGCAAGTGTCGCGCTCCGTGCCTTCCCAGATGCCATCCCGCGGATCCACAGCCCGCTGGTCGACCAGATTCCCCTTCTCATCACGCAGGTACAACCGGACCAGCCATGGCACCGCGGACTTCTCTGCCCCGATGGTCATGAATGAGACGGCCGTCAGCTCGAAGGGCCTGGCCTTGAGGCGCTGCGTGCCGGACTCCCCCAACCCGTTCTCGATCTTCGGGCAACTTCCCGCCTCCAGCACCATCTTCACCGCGCGGGCATACACCCCCGGCTTGAAGGCCTGGA
>JAFGNZ010000127.1 GCA_016926755.1 Myxococcaceae bacterium
CGGCCCGCCGCCGTCACCACCATGTTGCCGGTGACGTAGTGGCGCGCGAAGTGCTCTCGCACCTGCTCGTGCGTGAGGCGCGAGACGGACTCGCGCGTGCCGGCGATCTTGAAGGCCAGCGGGTGCTGGGGGAAGAGCACGCGCTTGGACAGGTTGTCGATGTCGATGTCCCGGCCCTTCTCGTCCACCTCGTCGAGCATCTCCTCGAGGATGATCTGCCGCTCCACC
The DNA here is from genome assembly GCA_016926755.1 of Myxococcaceae bacterium. Taxonomy (GTDB): domain Bacteria; phylum Myxococcota; class Myxococcia; order Myxococcales; family Myxococcaceae; genus Hyalangium. The sequence goes on from JAFGNZ010000127.1 coordinate 229, forward strand.
TCCATGTCCGTCAGCCGCGGACGGGTGAGCATGTCCCCGAGGATCTCCATCCCCACCCCCAGGTGATCCGGGTGGAGGGGCGTGTAGTAGTAGCCATGATCCCGGGTGGTGACGCCATTGAGGTTGCCGCCCACCTCCTCCACGGCGGCGTTCATCTTCACCGTGTCCGGCCAGCTCTCGCTGCCGCGGAAGAAGAGGTGCTCCAGGAAGTGGCTGACGCCGTTGTTGGCGGCCGTCTCGTGGCGGCTGCCCGTCCGCACGTACACGGCCAGCAGGGCGGTGTGCAGGTGGGGCGTCTCGATGGTGACGACGCGCAGCCCGGAGGGCAGCACGTCCCGATAGGGTGTGAAGCTCATGCGCGGGGGAGCCTTAACACGAAGCTCGTCCCCTGGCCGGACTGACTCTGGCAGGCGAGGGTGCCTCCGTGGGACTGGAGGATCTGCTGGCTGACGGAGAGGCCCAGGCCGGTGCCGCCCTCCTTGGTGGAGAAGAAGGGCTCGAAGAGGCGCGCGCGCACCGCCTCTGTCATCCCCCGCCCGGTGTCCTGGACGGTGATCTCCACCTCCTTCTCCATGCCCCGGGTGGAGACGGTGAGGCGCCCGCCTGTCGGCATGGCCTCGCGGCTGTTGCGCACCAGGTTGAGGAAGACCTGGCGCAGCTGCCCCTCGTCCGCGAGCACCCGCGGGGTGTCCGGGGCGAAGTCGCGCACCACCTCCACGCCCGCGCGCTCCAGCTCCTGGCGCGAGAAGTCCAGCACGCCGCCGAGCACCTCCGTCACGTCCTCGGACACCAGCGTGGGGTTGGGCGGGCGGGCCATGCGCAGGTACTGCTCGGTGACGTCCGTGAGCCGATCCACCTCGCGCGTCACCGCGGCGAGCAGCTCCCGGGCCTCGCGAGACTCCCCCTCCGTGCGGAAGGTGGCGCGGGCCAGCGCGTCCCCCAGCATCTCCACGTTCAGGCCGATGGAGGACAGCGGGTTGCGCACCTCGTGGGCCACCTGGGCGGAGATGCGCCCCACCGCCGCGAGCTGCTCGGCGCGGGCGAGCGCCTCGGCCTGCGCCTTGAGCTGGGACTCGCGCGCCTGGAGCGAGCGGGCCATGGCGTCGAACTCCCGGGCGAGCACGGCCACCTCGTCCTCCCCCTGCACGCCGAGCTGCGCGGTGTAGTCGCCGCGGCCAATGCGTGACACGCCCTCGATCAGGGTGCGCACCGGCCGCAGGGTGCGCGCAGACAGCAGGGTGGCGCCCAGGCCCACGATGATGGCCAGCAGCGAGAGCGTGATGATCGCCAGCCCCGTGCGCCGCTCGCGCTCCTCGGCGCGATCCACGCGCTCGCGGATGCGGCTGTCCAGGATCGCCCGCAGCGCGCGCAGCTCCCGGCCGATGGCCGCCTCCACCTGCCGCAGCTCGGTCGTCGACGCGGCCACCTGGCCGCGGTCCGGCGAGTCCACCGCCAGCGCCGTGAAGACGGCCTCCGCCAGGCGGCCGTGCGCGGCGTACTGCGCCTCCAGCTCCCCGAAGCGCGTCTCCACCTCCCGCACGAAGTGCTGCTCGCCCGCCGGGGCGTAGGTGAGGATCTCTCGCGCCTTGTCCCGCGTGGTGGCCAGGCGCTGGGAGATCAAGGGCGGGATGTACAGGCGCGCCAGGCGGATGAGGGCGCGCCGCGTCTCCACGCTCTCCTCGTCCAGCAGCCGCTCGGTGTCCTTGCCCTGGCTGGTGTGGAAGCTCTCCAGCGCCGCCGCGTCCTGGGAGAGCTGCAGGTAGCCCTGGCTGACGAGCCGGATCTCCTGCTGGTTGCGGTGCAGCTCCGCCACGCTGAAGAGGGACACCGCCCCGAAGGTGACGAGCACCACGGCGTAGCCCAGGAAGATGCGCGTGGCGAGTGAGAGCTTCATCACGGAGAGTCCGGGCCCACCGGCCCAGCCGCATCGCTACGCTCGCGCCGGCCCGAGCGCAAGCTGATACCGTGGCTCCGAATGTGGCCCCGTCTGCTCCGCCGAGCCCCCCTTGCCGCCCTCCTGGCCCTCACCTCCGCGTGTGGGGAGCAGGGGGCCGCCCCCCAGCTCCAGCTCATCACCACCGCGTGCGCGGGCCTCCCTCCCCTGGAAGGCGTCACCCACCTGCGCCTGCGCGTCACCGGTGAGGGGCTGTCCGCCCCCATCGAGCGCATCACCCCGGTGGACATCCGGCCCGAGGACGTGCCCGAGGTGCCTCCTGGCCTGGGCCGGGTGCTCGAGGTCCGCGGCTACACGGGAGAGCACACCAGCGCGGGGTGGGTGGTCTCCGTGGGCCGCTCGCGCCCGTTCGACATGCCGGAGAAGGGGGCTCCCGCCGAGCCCATCCGCGTCACCCTGCGCCGGGTGAACACCTTCGTCCCGCTGGAGAGCACCGCCGAGCCGGGCTCCTGTCTGGAGCTCACCGGGCCGCGCGCCGGGCACACGGCGACCCTCCTGGAGGACGGCCGCGTGCTGCTGGCAGGCGGGTTCCGGTTCTCACCCGAGGGCGCGATCGAGACGCTCACCTCCGTCGAGATCCTCGATCCCGGCGAGCGGACGGTCACCTTCGTGGAGAACCCGGGGCCCGAGGCGGCCCACAGGGCCTTCCACACCGCGTCGGTGCTGATGGATGGGCGGGTGGCCCTGATCGGCGGTGAGGTGCAGGGGGCTGGCGGGCCCGCCACTCCGCTGAGCACCGCGGCGGTGTTCGATCCGATGACGCAGCGGGTGCAGCAGTTCGCGCTGGCCAGGGCCCGCTCCCGTCATGCCGCGGCGGCGGACATCACGGGCCGGGTGCTGCTGGTGGGCGGAGTCGGCGAGGGGGGCGGGGTGCTCTCGGAGCTCGAGGGGGTGGAGCCCGCCGCGGGACGGAGCTTCTCCGTTCCCACCCCCTTGCCACGGGTGGGCGCCAGCGTGGTGCTGGCCCCGGGCGCGGAGCGCCTCGTCGTCATCGGCGGCTCGGATGGGAGCGCGCTGTCCCGGGAGGTGCTGACGTTCGCCTTCAACGGGAGCACCTTCTCGCCCGCGGGTCCCAGTGTGCTCCTGCGCCAGGCTCGGCGGGACGCGGCCGTCGCCGCCTTCGGTGATGGACAGCGGCTGCTCGTGATGGGGGGCTATGCCGGAGTCTCTCCGGAGGACAGCGCGAGGCCCGTGGCCGCATCGGAGCTGCTCGACCTGGGGACCGAGGCTCCCGGAGCCTCGGTGGGCCCGTCCATCGTGCCTCGAGGGGAGCTCTGCGCCGTGTCACTCCCGGGAGGCCGGGTGTTCACCTCGGGAGGGCGGATGCCAGGGCTCGAGGGAGGGCTGGTGAGCACCGGAGTCACCGAGCTGCTCACCCCCACCGAGAACCCGTCGGGGGGCGTGCTCGGGATGGCGCCGGTGGAGCCCGTACGCTACCTGCACACCTGCACGCCGCTGCCGGATGGCTCGGTGCTCGTCGCCGGCGGAGTGGAGCTGCTCGAGGGGAGCGCTCCCCAGCTGGCGCGGGGGGCGTACCTCTTCATGCCGGTGCCCAGGGACTGAGGCGGCCCGGCAAGGCCGCGGGAGCCCGCTGCCTCCAGAGACACGAAGGCCCCTCGTCCCAGCAGGGAGAGGGGCCTCGTGAGCTCCGCCGGGTGGCGAATCAGGCGCTGGGCGCCGTGGACTTGTCGGCCTCGGCCGCGGGGGCCGGAGCCTCGGTGGGCTCGGGGGGCTTCGCGGCCTCCGCCTCCGCCTGAGCCTGCGCCATGGCCCGCTGAGCCTCGGCGGCGGCACGCTCCCGCGCGGTCTCCTCGGTGCGCTGGTCGCTCGCGGCCACCTCCTCCGGCGTCAGCTCGGTCCGGTCCGCCAGCATGCCCGTCTTCTTCTCCAGGTCCTTGATGGCCCGGCGCAGCAGATCGCGCTCCAGCAGCGTGCGGTTCAGGCGCTTCTCCAGCGCCTTGAACTTGTCCTTCACCAGATCCAGCTCGTTCTTCGCGGCGTTGTAGATGCGCTGCTGCGTCTCCCGCTGCCCCTTCACCCGTCGCAGCTCGCGCTCCAGCTCCGCCGCGCGGCTGCGCTCCTTGTTGGCGGTGTGCTCCAGCCGCTCCATCTTCTCGCGATCCGCGTCATTGAGCTCCCGGAAGCGGCGCGGGGCCTTCTCCCCCGCGGGCTCGGCGGCCGGCGCCACCTCGACCGCCGCCGTCACCACCCGCTCACCCTCCTGCGCCGGAGCCGAGATCTGCCCCGTCGCCACCGGAGCGCTGGCGGCCGCGGGCTGCGCCGGAGCGCTGGCGGCCTGCGCCGGAGCGCGGCGGGTCCGAGCACCCCCCTGCTCGCTGCGCAGCCGCTCGATCTCCGCGAGCGCCTGGGACAGCTCCGACCGCACCACCTCGAGCTGCACGGAGGCCTGGCGCTCCGTCTCGACGCGGGCCTTGATCAGATCGCGCTCGCCCTTCTCGGACTCCTTCTGGTCGTACAGCTTGCGCTTGGCCTGCTTCAGCTGCTCCTTGAGGTCCTGGAACTGCGAGCGCTGCTCGTCGAGCTCCTTCTGCTTCTTCTCGAGATCGGACTCGAGACGGGCGCGAGCCTTGGAGCCGTCCTCCAGCTCCGCCTTGCGGGCGGGCGCCGGGAGGGCCGCGGCATTGTTCGAGCCGAAGAGCAGCATGCCGAGCGTGACGGCAAAGCCGATGGATACGAGGATGAGGGCAACCAGCACGAGTGCAACCTCCACAGGAAACTGCAAAAAAAGCGCCGCAACCTAACTTACGGCACCGGCAGGTCAATACCCGCGTGTACGCCACGGGCGGCCGGGAGGAGGGGGAGCGGGCCGCCGCGCCCTCCCGGGGGCCCAGGGACTTCCTGTGCTCCAAGAAACTGGGCCATGCTGGGGACTCGTACTGCCAAGGGGGCATCGCGTCATGGCGCACCTGGAGCTCATCCCGAAGACGGACATCTCGAGCTTTCGCAAGCTGGCCATCGGCAGCTGGCAGACAGCCTACGATCCCACGGTCTACGGCACCCTGACGGTGCGGATGGACAAGGCGCTGGCGTACATCGAGGCGTTCCGGCAGCGCACCGGCATCCGCCTCACGGTGACGCACCTGGTGACCAAGGCGATGGGCGAGGCGCTGCGCCGCTGCCCGGAGGCCAACGCCCTGCTGCGCTTCAACAAGATCTACCTGCGCAAGAAGGTGACCATCTCCGCGCTGGTGGTGCAGACGGACGGCGGGAAGGTGGATCTCACCTCGGCGAAGATCGACGACGCGGACGCCAAGAGCCTGCGGGACATCGCCCTGGAGATGGAGGAGGCCGTGCGGCGGGTGCGCGAGCGCCGGGATGTGGCCATGGAGAAGGGCAAGGGGACCATCCAGAAGATCCCCTACATGCTCCTGAACCTCTTCACGAAGCTGATCGGCTTCCTCATGTACACGCTGAACCTGGACTTGAGCGGGCTCGGCATGCCGAAGGACGCCTTCGGCTCCGTCATCATCACCAACGTGGGCTCGCTGGGGCTGGACACCGCCTATGTGCCGCTGGTGCCCTACACGCGCGTGCCCATCTTCGTGGCGCCCGGCGCGGTGAAGGAGGTGCCCGTGGTGGAGGACGGGAAGATCGTGGTGGGGAAGGTGATGAACGTGAACGCGTCCTTCGATCACCGCTTCATCGACGGGTTCCACGCCGGCGTGCTGGCCACCACGCTGCGCGAGATGCTGGAGAACCCCTTCGAGAAGTTCGACGCGCTGGACACGCTGCCCGCGGCCCCGGAGGCGCAGAGCGCACCCCTGGCGGCCGCGGGGTAGGGCCGGGCGCTACCAGCCCCGCTGCGGCGAGCCGCCCATCCCGCGCAGGCGCCGCACGCGCTCGGGGATCGGCGGGTGCGTGGAGAAGAGCGCCATCACCGCGCGGCCCGACAGCGGGTTGACGATGAAGAGGTGCGAGGTGGCCGGCGCCCGATCGTAGGGCATCAGCTGCGCGCCGCGCTCCAGCTTCAGCAGCGCGTCCGCCAGGGCGTGGGGATCGCCGCACAGCTCGGCGCCGGTGGCATCCGCGCCGTACTCGCGCGAGCGGCTCACCGCCAGCTGCAGCAGCGTGGCGGCGATGGGCGCCACCAGCAGCAGGCCCAGGCTGGAGAACGCATCTCCCAGGCCGCCGCCCTCCTCGTCGTCACCGCGGCTGAGCATCGAGCCGCCGAACCAGAAGAGCATCTGCGCCGCGTAGCTGATGACACCCGCCAGCGTGGCGGCCACCGTGCCGATGAGCGTGTCCCGGTTGCGCACGTGGGCCAGCTCGTGCGCGAGCACGCCCTCCAGCTCCCGGCGATCGAGGATCTCCAGCAGGCCGGCGGTCACCGCCACCGCGGCGTGCTGGGGGTTGCGGCCGGTGGCGAACGCGTTGGGCGTCGCGGTGGGCAGCAGGTACAGCCGGGGCGTGGGCATGCCCGCCCGCGCGGACAGCCGCGCCAGCATGTCGTGCAGCCAGGGCAGCTGGTGGCGCGGCACCGGCTGCGCCCCGTGCATGGCCAGCGCGATCTTGTCGCTGAACCAGTACGAGGCGAAGTTCATCACCACCACGAAGAACCCGGCGAAGGCCAGCCCGCGCGCGCCGCCGAGCTTCTGGCCAATAAGCAACACGAGCGCCGTGAGCCCCGCCAGCAGCACCGTCGTCCTGAGCGCGTTGCCCACCCGGTGCCAGCCGCTCCCGCGCAGGGGCGTCCCGCCTCGGGGCGACGTGTCATAAGTGTTGCTGTAGTAGGACATGGTGTGTCGTGTCTCTCCCTTCTTTGGACAGGGAGAAACGTAAACAGGCGCCGGGGCCCGTCAACGCAAAGCGACGGATGTCAGAGGTAGAAGCGATCGACGACGCCGGCGGTCCGCTGGAGGATCGCCGCCCAGCCCACCCAGCCATCGATCGCCTGCTGGTCTGCTATCGGCTCGCCACCGAGCGCCGCCAGGGAGCCGGTGCACCCCTGCACCGTGCACAGGCCGGACTCGCGCAGGTGCTCCAGGAGAACCCGTAGGGTAGGCAGGCGGCGAGTCTCGAAGCGGTCGGCCACGTCCTCCCGAGGCGGCTGGAACTCCGGCTCGTCAAGCCGGTCCTGGAGGAAGCGCTCCAGGGCCCACCAGAACAGGTAGATCTCCGCCCGGCGCCCGGAGGCCACCGCCGCCGCGGCGATGGACAGGCCCTGATGTACGCGATCGTAGTCCCCGCTATGCAGGAATATGGCCACCTTGGAGGGCGCGGTGCTCACGGGCCCTGATTACCGCTTGGGGCCCCGGGGCGTCCATTCGGGTCGCTCCACCGACCGTCCACCCCCCTGGGTCTTGCGCCAACCCCCCCATGCTTGGTAGAAAATCCTCCGAGCATTCAGGCACTTAGCTGCACACCCCGGACAAAGGGTCACTTCGATGGGCGACGAAATCACTGCGAATCGAAAAGATGCCCACCTGGATTTGTGCGCTACAGGTGAAGTTGAGCCCACGCAGAACAGCACGCTGCTGGAGTGCGTGAGGCTGGTCCACTGCGCCATGCCGGAGATGGCGGTGGAGGATGTGGATCTTTCCACCGACTTCATGGGTAAGAAGCTGCGCTATCCACTGCTCGTCACGGGGATGACGGGCGGCACCGAGCGGGCCGGGAAGGTGAACCGGGATCTGGCGCTGCTGGCGGAGCGCAATGGGTTGGCCTTCGGCGTGGGCAGCCAGCGCGCCATGGCCGAGGCCCCCGAGCGCGCGGCCACCTATCAGGTGAGGGACGTGGCCCCCACGGTCGCGCTGGTGGGCAACATCGGCCTGTACCAGGCGGTGCAGCTGGGCGTGGACGGGGTGCGCCGGCTGGCGGACGCCATTGGCGCGGACGGCATGGCGCTACACCTGAATGCCGGCCAGGAGCTCACCCAGCCCGAGGGTGATCGCGACTTCCGCGGGGGCTACCCGATCGTGGAGGCGCTGGTGCGGGCCTTCGGTGATCGCCTGCTGGTGAAGGAGACGGGCTGCGGCATCGGCCCGCAGGTGGCGCGCCGGCTGAAGGAGCTGGGGGTGCGCCACATCGACATCTCCGGGTTGGGCGGCACCTCGTGGGTGCGGGTGGAGCAGCTGCGCGCCTCGGGCCTGCTCGCCCAGCTGGGCGCCGAGTTCTCGAGCTGGGGCATCCCCACCGCCGCGGCCACGGCGGCGGTGCGGCGAGTCGTCGGGCCCGAGGTCCGGCTGGTGGCCTCGGGTGGCATCCGCACGGGGTTGGAGGTGGCCAAGGTGATCGCGCTCGGCGCGGATCTGGGCGGCATGGCGCTCCCCCTGTTCCGTGCCCAGCAAGAGGGCGGGCTCGAGGGCGCCGAGCGGGCCCTGCAGCTCATCGTGACGGGGCTGCGACAGACCTTCGTTCTCACGGGTAGCAGAAGCTGCGCTGAACTCAGGCGCACGCCAGTGGTGATGACCGGAGAGTTGAAGGACTGGCTCTCGGCACTGTAGAGGGACGCGCTCCGCATTGTGGGTTGAAAAGGTAACGACATGTCAGACACCGTGACGTCCAGGCTCGCAGGTTTCCACAAGCTGCCGATGGAGGAGCGCCTCGCGCAGCTCGGCCGGATGTTCCGGCTCACGGATGAGGAGATGGGGCTGCTGCGCGGAGTGGGCGCCCTGCAGCCGGTGCTGGCCAACCAGATGATCGAGAACGCGGTGGGCACGTTCTCGCTGCCGCTGGGGCTGGGGCTGAACATGACGGTCAACGGGCGCGACTACATCGTGCCCATGGCCGTGGAGGAGCCCTCCGTGGTGGCCGCGGTGTCCTTCGCCGCGAAGATCGTCCGAGAGTCCGGTGGCTTCACCGCCGAGGCGGACACGTCGACCATGATCGGCCAGGTGCAGCTGACGCGGTACGGAGATCCCACCGAGGCGACGCAGAAGATCATGGACGCCAAGGATCAGATCCTCGCGCTGGCCAACAGCTTCCACCCGGCCATGGTGAGCCGGGGCGGCGGGGCGAAGGAGGTGGAGGTGCGCCTGCTGCCGGCGCCCGAGGGCCCACGCGGCGAGCCGCTGCTCATCGTCCACCTGCTGATCGACACGCAGGAGGCCATGGGCGCCAACCTGATCAACACCATGGCCGAGGGCATCGCCCCGTACCTGGAGCAGCTCACGGGCGGCAAGGTGTACCTGCGCATCCTGTCGAACCTGGCGGACAAGCGGCTGGCGCGGGCCATGTGCCGCATTCCGGTGCCGCTGCTGGCGGACTTCAACATGCCGGGCGAGGAGATCGCCGAGGGGATTGCCCACGCGAGCCGCTTCGCGCAGGCCGATCCGTACCGGGCCGCCACGCACAACAAGGGCGTGATGAACGGCATTGACGCGGTGGCCATCGCCACGGGGCAGGACTGGCGTGCCATCGAGGCGGGGGCGCACGCGTTCGCGTGCCGGGAGGGGCAGTACCGGCCGCTGTCCACCTGGTACCTGGAGGAGGGGCACCTGGTGGGGCGCATCGAGCTGCCGCTGGCGCTGGGCACGGTGGGGGGGCCGATCAAGGTGCACCCGGGCGTGCAGGTGGCGCTCAAGCTGATGCGGGTGGGCTCGGCGCGCGAGCTGTCGATGGTGATCGCGGCGGTGGGGCTGGCGCAGAACTTCGCGGCGCTGCGGGCGCTGGGGAGCGTGGGCATCCAGAAGGGGCACATGGCGCTGCACGCGCGGTGCGTGGCGGTGACGGCGGGGGCGCGCGGGGACTGGGTGGAGAAGATCGCCAACGAGCTGGTGAAGGCGGGGCACGTGAAGGTGGAGAAGGCGCGAGAGCTCATCGCCGCGCTGTCTCCGGACGAGGCCGCTGCGGCCACGGGAACGACGGGGTAGGCTCCTTCCCGTGAGGAGGGGGCCGGGGGCGGGGAGCCCCTGAACTTCAATATGGATCGACAGGCGACGCCCCTGGTGGGCTTCGGTGCGGGCAAGGTCATCCTGCTGGGTGAGCACAGCGTGGTGTACGGCCACCCCGCGCTCGCGGGGCCGCTGTCCTACGGGGTGACGGCGCGGGCGGTGAAGTCCAAGAGGTGCCAGCTCACGCTGCCGAGCACCCTGAGCCGGCCGCAGCGGGCGCTGCTCACGGGGGCCTTCCAGCGCGCGGCGCGCCTGTGCGGCAGCCCCGGGGTGAGGGTGGGGCTGGAGTCCGAGCTGCCGCTGTCCATGGGGCTGGGGAGCTCGGCGGCGCTCTCGGTGGCGTGCACGCGGCTGCTGCTGAAGGCGGCCGGGCGGAGGGACTCGGCCCGAGAGGTGGCGCGGGTGGCGCTGGAGATGGAGAAGGAGTTCCACGGCACCCCGTCCGGGGTGGATCACACCACGAGCGCCGAGGAGCGGCTCATCCTCTACAAGCGCACGCCAGGCGAGTCCTCCGGGAAGGCCAAGGCGGTGAAGAGCCCGCGGCCGCTCAAGGTGCTGGTGGCGCTGGTGGGCGAGCGCAGCCCCACGAAGAAGACGGTGGCGGCGCTGCGCGAGCGCCAGGCCCGCTGGCCCGCGCGCTATGGGCGGCTCTTCCAGCAGATCGGCACGGTGGCCTCGGAGGGGGCGAAGGCGGTGGAGGCGGGGGAGCTGGAGGCGCTGGGGGACGCGATGAACGTCAACCAGGGGCTGCTGGCAGCGCTGGGGCTGTCCTCGCCGCCGCTGGAGGACATGGTGTACCGGCTGCGCGGCCTGGGGGCCCTGGGCGCGAAGCTGACGGGGGCCGGAGGTGACGGCGGCGCCGTCATCGGCCTCTTCCTGGAGCCCGAGCCGGCGGTGGCGAAGCTGCTGCAGCTCGGGGTGCGGTGCTTCAGCAGTCAGCTCGCGGGGCCGCGAGCGTTGTGAGTGCTTCCATGAAAGCAACTGCCCTGGCGCATCCCAACATTGCCCTGGTGAAGTACTGGGGGAAGCGGGACGACGCGCTCATCCTTCCTCATCAGTCGAGCCTGTCCCTCACGCTCTCCCCGCTGTCCGTCACCACGACGGTGGAGTTCGGCGCGGGGGCGGATCACGTGGAGATCAACGGCCACACGGCCAAAGGCAGCGAGCGCGAGCGCGTGCTGCGCGTGCTGGAGGCGGTGCGGGCCGAGGCGGGCGGCGGGCTGGGGCACGCGAGGATGGTGTCTCGCGGAGACTTCCCGGCGGCGGCGGGGCTGGCCAGCAGCGCGGCGGGCTTCGCGGCGCTGGCGGTGGCGGCCCGGGCGGCGGCGGGGCTGCCGGCGGATCCGAAGGCCGCGAGCGTGCTGTCGCGGCTGGGCAGCGGCTCGGCGTGCCGCAGCGTGCAGGGAGGCTTCTGCGAGTGGCGGCGCGGCGAGCGCCCGGACGGGACGGACAGCTACGCGGTGCAGCGCTTCGAGGCGGGGCACTGGCCGGAGCTGAGGATGGTGGTGGCGATCCTCAACCGTGACGAGAAGGAGGTGAAGTCACGGGACGGGATGAAGCACACGGTGGAGACGAGCCCGTACTACGAGGCGTGGGTGAGGGACGCGGAGGCGGAGGTGCCTCGGGCGGTGGAGATCATCCAGCGCAGGGAGCTGGAGGCGCTGGGGGAGCTGGCCGAGCGCAACGCGTGGCGGATGCACGCCACGGCGCTCGCGGCGGATCCGCCGCTCTGCTACCTGCACCCGGGCACGCTGGGGCTGATCGAGCACCTGCGCGAGCAGCGCAAGAAGGGGATGCCGGTGTGGTTCACGCTGGATGCCGGGCCGAACCCGGTGCTGCTGACGGACGCGGCGCACGAGGTGGCGGCGGAGGCGCTGGCGCGGGCGTGTGGCGCGCAGGACGTGGTGCGCTGCGTGCCGGGCGGTGACGCGGCGCTGAAGAGCGAGCACCTCTTCTGATGGAACGGGCCCTCTCCGCGCCTGGGAAGCTGTTCCTCTCCGGCGAGTACGCGGTGCTGTGGGGAGGGGTGGCGCGAGTGGCGGCGGTGGCGCCTCGGACGGCGGCCTTCGTGCGGCGGCGGGCGGATGCGCGGGTGCACGTGTGCCTGGAGGAGGGCACGCTGAAGGGGAGCGCGACGCCCAAGGGAGTGCGCTGGGACGGCGAGGTGCCGGCGGGCTTCGCCTTCGTGGCGCGGACGCTGGACGAGGCGTTGCGGGCGCAGGCTCGGCAGAGCGTGGGCTTCGAGCTGGCGGTGGCGCCGTCGGCGGTGGGGCCAGGGGGGCTCAAGCTGGGCATGGGCGGCAGCGCCTGCGCGACGGTGCTGGCGGCGGACGCGGCGCGCTTCATCCTGGAGGATCGCTTCGACGCGCTGAAGCTGGCGCTGGTGGCGCACGCGCTGGGGCAGGGCGGGAAGGGGAGCGGCGGGGATGTGGCGGCGAGCTTCGCCGGTGGGGTGCTGCGCTACCGGCGGTATGACGTCTCGGCGCTCATGGCGGCGTCGAGCGCGGGAGGCTTCCGCGCGGCGCTGATGGAGGCTCCACCGGTGGACGTGTGGCGGCTGCCGGCGCCGAAGGTGGCCATGGCGTACGCCTTCACGGGGGAGAGCGCCTCGACGCGGGTGCTCATCTCGCAGGTGGAGGCGAGGATGGACGAGGCGGCCCGCCAGGCCTTCGTGGGGCGCTCGGATGCGCTGGGCCACGAGATTGAAGCGGGGCTGGGCAACGCGGACTTCCGGGCCTTCAAGGAGGCCGTGGCGGCACAGCAGGCGCTGCTGCAGGAGCTGGGGCCGACCGAGACGGAGCAGATGCGGCGGATCCTGGCGATTGCCTCCTCCTACGGCTGCGCCGGGAAGCAGTCCGGCGCGGGCGGCGGGGATGGGTGCATCCTCTTCGCCCCGAGCGCGGAGGCTCGCGCCGAGCTGATGAAGGGCCTGGAGGCGCGCGGCTTCCACTCGATGACGCTCGAAGTGGAGCCCGGGCTGCGCGGCGAGGGCCAGGCGGATCCACGGCTGCGCGCCTGGCTGGACGCGCACGCATAGGGGTGCGCCGCCGGGCGCGTCAGAACATGTGGCCGAAGTTCATGTAGAGGCGCTGGCCGCCCGTCTCCGTGGAGAGCGCGTAGTCCACGCGGATCACCGCCGCCCGCCGGGCGACGCGGAGCCCCGCGCCCACGCCCGGGTGCCACTCGTGCCACTTCCCATCCACGACGCCCGGGTGCCACACCCGCCCTATGTCCACGAACGCCGCCGCGCCCAGCTTCATCGGCTGGCCGAGGATCCGCAGGTCCAGCGCGTGGAAGCGCAGCTCCGAGTTCGAGAACACCTTGATGTTCCCCGCGAAGCGGTTGCGCTCGACGCCGCGCACGCTGCTCATCCCGCCGACCCCCTCGGTGAAGTTCACCCCGCCCGTGGTGCTCCACTCGAAGAAGGGCACCTGGCCGAAGAGCATGTCCAGTGACAGCCGCTGCGCGAACACGAGCCGCGAGGAGAGCCGGAAGTAGCGCCGCTCGCTCAGCGTCAGCCCCGCGTACTGATAGCGGCTCCCCGTGATGTGCCCGGACAGCCGCACGGCCAGCTCCTCCACGCCGCCCGTCGTCGGGTCCGGCTCGTTGTCACGCGTGTCCCAGAGCACCCCCATCAGCAGCTGCCCCGTCGAGCCCCCCTCGATGCCGAGCGGCCTCTGCTGCTCCAGCATGGAGGCCTCGTACGGCGACACCCGCGTGTACCGCCACGAATAGCCCCCATAGAACTGGAAGGGGTGATCCTCGCCGAAGGGCCGCCCCCGCAGCCGCAGCCAGGCGCCCGGCGAGCCCTTGTCATAGTTGTACCGCGGGTCATCCACGTCGCCCTTGAAGTCCGGCGCCGAGCGGTTGCCCGCACCGTAGAAGGGGCTGCGGAGCTCACGCTTGTACTCGAAGCGCGCCTCCACCCGGAGCGGGCCCAGCAGCTGGGGCCCGTCATAGCGCAGGTAGTGGTTCTGCACGCCGCGGCTGGTGAAGAACACCTGGGCGCCGAGCCCGTGCTGGTACGGCGTGTGGCCCTCGCCGTAGAGGTACATGCCCCCCACCAGGCCGTAGCCCACGCCAAAGTCCGAGTTGAAGCTCAGCAGCGGCAGCGCGATGGCGTCCACGCCTTTGCTCTTCGGCGCGGGCTTCGGGGCTGTCATCACCGGCGCGGCGCTCGCCACGGTGAGCAGGAGGACGGGGAGCAGCATGGGGGACACGGTAATGCCCCAAGGGCCAGGGCAGTCCAACCGGCTCCCGAGGCCGGCTGCCTCGCCCGCCTGCCCCGCGAGGAGGCTTACCCGCGCACGCGGCTGCCGGCTCCCTGCATGCCCATCTTCGCTCTCCAAGGTGGAGGGGATTCAACGTGAGCAGGGTTCTCACCCCAGAGTTACAGGCATGGGCCGGGACGCTCGCCCGCCGGATCGCTCGGAAGGTCCCGCCCGCACCGTCGAGCCGGCGACGGAGGCTGCTCGTCGTCCATCTGGATGGCGTTCCCAACGCGCTGCTGGAGGAGGCCGTCCGAACCGAGCGCATGCCCTTCTTCTCGTGGCTCGTGCGCTCGGGGGCGTACCACTTCGAGGATGCCTTCTGGGGCTCGCCCGCGTCGACGCCCTTCTTCCAGGCGGGGTTCCTCTATGGGCTCGAGCACCCCAACCTGCCCGCCTACACCTGGTTCGATCGGGAGCTGGGGCGCAAGGTGCAGATGAACACGCCTCGGGACGCCTTCGAGATCGAGCAGCGGCTCGGCCGGCACAGCGACGCGAGCCTGCTGGCTGGTGGTGGACACACGTACTTCTCGTTGTTCAACGCCGGCGCGCACAACCGGCTGTGCATGAGCACCCTGGCGAGCCTCAAGGTGATGGCGCGCTCGCTGTCCTCGGAGCTGGAGGGCCTGCTCATCGCGCGCACCATGAGCCCCTGGGCGTACCTGCGCTCCTTTGGCGCGGAGTCCTGTCGCGCGGTGAAGGAGATCTGGCGCTGGGCCCGCGCGCTGGGGGACTGGCGCCATGAGCGCGCGTTCCTCCTCAGCCGGTTGGTGCTGCAGCGGCTGGGCTGGAGCTTCGTGCACACCAAGACGCTGGTGGACATGGTGCGCGGCGTGCCCGCCATCTACCTCGTCTTCGGCAACTATGACGAGGTCTCCCACAGGCGCGGGCCCCGCTCACAGCAGGCGCTCGCGGAGCTGCACCGCGTGGATGCCTACCTCGCCGAGCTGTACGCGATGTCCCGCGTCGTCGAGCACCCGTACGACGTCGTCTTCCTCACCGACCATGGCCACGTGGGCAGCCTCCCGTTCGAGCAGCGCCAGGGGCGGCGCCTGGAGGACATGCTCCTGAGGGGAGCACCGGTGCCCCTCTCCGCGGACGTCGAGCGCGGGTTGCTGGATGGGCGCGCACGGGAGCCCTCGCGGGCGCCTCGCGGCGCGGGCACGCCCGTGGTCATCGAGTCGGGCAACTTCGCGCATGTCTACCTCACGCGGGAGCACGTGCCGCTCGAGGCGCTGGAGCTGCTCGCGCACCACCGGGAGGTGCTGGCGCGGGCCACTCGTCACCCGGACATCGGGATGGTGGCGCTGCGGCGCGGCAGCTCGGCGGTGGCGCTGGTGAAGGGCGGGGCGTACGGCCCGAAGGAGATCGCGAACGCGCCGCTGGCGGAGGAGTTCTGCCGGCGGGCCGTGGCGGACTACCTGCGCGAGCTGCCCCACCTGCGCACGGCGGGGGATCTGGTCCTCTTCGGCGAGGCGGTGCAGCCAGGCACCACGGTGGGCTTCGCCTGGGAGTTCGGCTCCCATGGTGGCCTCACCCGCACGGAGACGCGCAGCACGGTGTGCTGGCCGAGCGACGGGCCGGTGGAGCTCTCGGGCCTGAGCCACTGCGTGCGCCTGCACCAGCGGCTCTCGGAGGCCTACCGTGCCTGAAGTCCCGCGGCACACGCGGCGGCGGGGCACCACGCTCCTCAAGGCGCTGGGGGTGGTGTTGGGGGTGGTGCTCACCATCGCGCTGATCTCCACGGCCTTCTTCCAGTGGAACCTGGGCGGGCCCGGCCCACTGCTCGTGGCGCGCTTCTCCCTGGGAGCGTTCTTCCGCGAGCTGCCGGGCCACCTGGTCTGGCTCATCCCGTTCATGCTGCTGTCCGCCGCGGTCATTCCGCTCAGGGCGCTCCAGTGGCAGCGGACGCTCCAGCGGAGGGTGCCCTTCAAGGAGCGCTACCACCTGGTGGCCATCGGTGCCTTCACGCACAACGTGCTGCCCGGGAAGCTGGGCGACATCATCCGCGCCTTCCTGCTGGCGAGGACGCAGCGGATGCCCTTCCTGCAGTGCCTGGGCTCGGTGGCGGTGTGCAAGCTGCTCGAGTTCGCCGCGCTGATGCTGCTGGTGGCCCTGTCCTTCCTGGGGCCCTTCGCCCAGACGATGGCCCACTTCGAGCAGGCCCTGAAGGTGGCGGTGTCCCTGTGCATCGGGCTCGTCGCGCTGGTGGTGCTGCTGGCCCACTACGCCAGGCCCCTGGGCCACGCCCTCCACCGCCGCCACTGGCTGCCGCGCGCGCAGAACCTGCTCCTGCACGTGGCGGACGGGCTGGGCACCGCGCGCAGCTTTCGGGGCATGGCGGTGGCGCTCGTCTACTCCATTGGCCCCGTCCTGGCGCCCGCGCTGGCCTACGGCATGGCGCTCCAGGGGCTGGGCATCTCCGGAGGCCTCTTCGCCGGCGCCGTCGTGCTGGGCGCCATCGCGCTGGGGCAGGCGCTGCCCGGCGTGCCCGTGGGCATGGGGCTGTACTACTTCGTCACGAGCTGGGCGGCGCGCAGCCTCGGCGCCTCCGAGGCCGACGCGGCCGCCTTCTCCACGCTCACCCACCTGGGCACGGTGATCAGCCAGGCCACCGTGGGCGCCATCTCCGTGCACCTGCGGAAGCTGCGGCTGAAGGATCTCCGGCGCGGGGGCAGCCTGGCGCGCGAGGCCGCCCACCACGTGGCCCACGAGTCCGTGGAGCCCGTCCCTCCGTGAGCCCGGCCCGCTCCGCGCCAAAGAAAAAGGGCCCCGGCGGTGAAGCCGAAGCCCTTCTTACAGTGCCCAGGAGAGGACTCGAACCTCCATGCCCTTGCAGGCGCTAGACCCTGAATCTAGTGTGTCTACCAATTCCACCACCTGGGCAGGTGGGGTGCTGCTGTGGGGGCGGACATATAGGGAACCGCCGCGCCCCCGTCAAGCGGAACCGACTGCTACAACATCACTTCTTCAGCGGCCATTTCCCCTCGGACTCGAGCCCACGCCGGACGGCGGGGTTCTCATCCATGTAGGCCGTGAGGGACTCCGCTGTAATCTCCACGGCGATGTCCTCATTCCCCAGCTCGGTCTGGCAGGACAGGCGGGAGTACGGGCGCACGTCGAAGCCCATGTCCAGCCGGTCCATCTCC
>JAFGNZ010000021.1 GCA_016926755.1 Myxococcaceae bacterium
GCCCCGGTAACAGCAGGCCTGCGCTCGGAGACACGAAGTCATGAGCGTCAGACTGCGGCAGTGGAAGACCAAGGAGGGCAAGGTGCAAGAGGCGTGGTGGGTGGACGTCAAGTACCAGCACCCCAGCGGCAGGGTGGAGCGGATCCGCAAGGCTTCGCCCATCAACACCCGCAGGGGGGCTGAAGAGTACGAGCGTCAAATCCGCCATGCACTCCTGACCGGTACCTTCGGAAAGGAGAACAGCGCGGGCCGCGTCCCCACCCTCGGGGAGTTCGTCCCGCGCTTCCTGACGTACAGCGAGAACAACAACAAGCATTCCAGCGTCGTCACCAAGCGGCAGATCCTGGATGACCATCTGATCCCCGCGTTCGGCGACACGCCCCTTGATGCCATCGGTCCAGCGGAGATCGAAGACTTCAAGGCGGCCATGCGTAAGAAGCCCTCGGGCGCGCGAGCACGGAAGGAAGCCCCCACGCGGGCGGCCCTCCTCAAGCGCAAGGGCTCCGGTGCGGTGAAACTGCTGTCCCTCAAGACGATCAACAACGTTCTGACGGTCCTGCACAAGTTGCTGGCACTGGCTCAAGAACAGGGCGTGATCCAACACGTCCCGCACGTCAAGCTGTTCAAGACGGACAAGCCCGGCTTTGACTTCCTCACCTTCGAGGAAGCCGAGCGCCTGATCAATGCCGCTGAGCCGGAGTGGCGCACGTTGATCCTCGTGGCGATCAAAACGGGGCTGCGGCTTGGGGAGCTGATCGGGCTCCAGTGGGCAGACCTGGACTTGCAGCGCGGCAAGCTCAACGTGCGCCGGACCATCTGGCGCGGCGTGGTGGGACTGCCCAAGGGTGGACGGGAAAGGACCGTGGATCTGCCCGCGTCGGCTGTGGAAGCACTCAAGGCACACCGCCACTTGTGCGGCCCCTACGTGTTCTGCCAGCCGGACGGCGAGCCGCTCACCGCTGGGATGACCAAGCACCCGCTCCTGCGGGCGCTGCGCATGGCGGGCGTAAGCCGTGCAGAGGGCTGCATCGGCTGGCACGATCTACGGCACACGTATGGCAGCCATCTTGCGATGCGGGGCGTTGCGCTCAAGGTCATTCAGGAGTTGATGGGGCACGCCACCATAGAGATGACCATGAGGTACGCGCACCTGTCGCCGGAGGCGAGAGAGAGCGCGGTGCAGGAGTTGGATCGTCCCATCCCCCAGCCGCGCGCCGCTCTGGGCTAGAGACGCCAGAGGGGCACACTGAGGTCACATGATGTAAACGAGGACAAAGAAGAACCCAGCAACCCGGTGAGATTGCTGGGCTTCTCGGGATGGAGGCGGCGGGAATCGAGCCCGCAGCCGCCTGCTACTTGTTCATCGAGGCCAGCAGGTGGTGCTGGGCCGCGGTGGGGTTCGGCTCGCCCTTGTCCGCCACCCGGTGCACCTGCCGGCCGATCTTCTCCTGCAGCAGCATCAGGCCGTCCAGCACCTGCTCCGGGCGCGGCGGGCAGCCGGGGATGTACACGTCCACCGGGATGATCCGGTCGATGCCCTGCAGCACCGCGTAGTTGTCGTAGAAGCCACCCGAGGAGGCGCACACGCCGAAGGAGACGACCCACTTCGGCTCGCACATCTGCTCGTACACCCGCTTGAGGATGGGCGCCTGCTTGAGGTTGATCGTGCCCACCACCATCAGCATGTCCGCCTGCCGTGGCGAGAAGCGGGGGAACTCCGCCCCGAAGCGGGCGATGTCGTAGCGGCTGGCCGCCACGGACATGAACTCCATGCCGCAGCACGCCGTGGCGAACGGATAGGTGAACAGCGAGTACTTCCGGGCCCAGCCCAGGCCCTTGGACACCATCCGCTGGAAGAAGCCCATGGCCTCGTCTCGGCGGGTGGCGATCACGGGAGCGATGTCGGTCTCAGCAGCCATGGTTCCTCAGTGCTCCCACTCGAGAGCGCCCTTCTTCCACACGTAGATAAGCCCGACGACGAGCGTCGCCGCGAAAACCACCATCTCCGTGTAGCCAAACCAGCCGAGCGCCTGGAAGTTCACCGCCCAGGGGTACAAGAACACGGCCTCCACGTCGAACACGATGAAGAGCAGGGCCACCACGTAGAACTTCACCGCGAAGCGCTGCCGGGCCATGCCGCTCGACTCGGAGCCGGCCTCGAAGGACATGGACTTGATCGCGCTCGGCCGCCGGGGGCCAAGCAGGCCGGAGATGGTGGGGATGGCCAGCGCGAGCACGCCGGACAGCAGCAGCACCACCGCCAGCGGCAGATAGGGAGTCAGGGGAGTGCTCATCGGCGGCGGACCATAGGAACCCGGCCACGCCGTGTCAAAGGGAAAGTCCGCCTCCACAAGGCGTAAACCGTTGAGATGACAGTGGAAAGCGGCGCCGGCCCTTCAGGGCTCGGGCCCGGCCCCTCGCCGGGAGCCCAGGCGGGCGAAGGAGGGGGAGGGCCCGCACGCACCCGGCGTTTGACGCTCTCGGGCCCAGAGGCCTACCGTCGCACCCGTCTGGCGCGAATTCCGGGAGAGGAAGCATGTGGGGTCGGCTCAGTCTACGGTGGCAGGTGGCCCTGGCGGTGCTGGTGCCCTCCCTCGTCATTTCCGTCCTCAGCAGCCTGTACTTCCCGCCGCAGCAGATGGGCATTGGCCTGCGGCGGTTGAAGGAGCGGGCCACCGCCGTGGGCCTGCTCGCCCGGGATCAGGCGGACGCCATCCTGGCGGGCCCTGACTTCGAGCGCTCCGAGCGGCTCCACCGGCTGTTCAGCCAGGTGGAGAAGGGCGGGGACGTGGTGTTCCAGGCGGTGCTCGAGCCCCACGGCGGGGCGGTGCTCCAGCGCGGCACCCCGCCCCAGGGGGGCTTCACGGTGAAGGCCACCGAGGGCTGCGCGGACACGCTCGGCCCGGGCACCCTGCTGGTGCGCTGCGGGCTTCCGGGCGGGCGCAGCTACGTGGTGGGCCTGGACGCCTCCGTCGTGCGGCACGAGGTGAGCGCCTTCATGGTGCCGGCCTTCGTCGTCTTCTCGGGGGCCTCGCTCTTCGGGCTGCTGCTGGCCTTCATCATCGGCCGGGCCATCACGGAGCCCGTCTCGCGGATGACGCTGGCGGCGCGTGAGGTGGCCAGGGGGGACGTGTCCCGCAGCCAGCTGGATCTCACCACGGCCGCGGGCGAGGTGCGGCTCATGGCGCAGTCCTTCAGCGAGATGCTGGGCACGCTGCGCGGCACGGTGGCGGAGCTCGTCTCGCGCACCGAGCAGCTCTCCAGCGCCTCGCGCGGGCTGACGGGGGCCTCCGCGGATCAGGAGCACGTGATCAGCCAGCAGGCCGCCTACGCGCAGCAGATCGCCGCCACCTTCGAGGAGCTCAGCCGCACCGCCGAGCAGATCTCCAGCTCCACCGAGGTGGTGGAGTCCAGCGCGCGGCGCACCCACGAGGCGGTGGCCGAGGCCATGGCGGTGGTGGCGCAGGTGGTGGCCGGCATCAACGACATCCGCATCGAGTCCAAGGGCGTGGCCGAGGCCATCGTCGGGCTGAACCAGGATCTGCAGCAGGTGTCCAAGATCGCCCAGGTGATCAACCAGGTGGCGGAGCGCTCGGATCTGCTGGCGCTCAACGCGGCGCTGGAGGGCACCAAGGCGGGCGAGGTGGGGCGGGGCTTCTCGCTGGTGGCCGCGGAGATGCGCAAGCTGGCCGAGAACGTGTCGGGCTCGGCGCGGGACATCGCCCGCATCGTCGAGAAGGTGCAGGACTCCGGCGAGGAGGCGGCCTCCAAGGCCCGCGTGGGCATGGCCACCTCGGATCGCGGGGTGGAGGTGGCCGAGCAGGCCTCCGCCGTGTTCGAGCGGATCGTCGAGCTGGCGCGCGGCACCAGCGAGGCGGCGCGGCAGATCACCATCGCCACGCGCCAGCAGCGCCAGTCCAGTGAGCAGGCCGTGCAGGGCGCGCGCAACGTGGCCGAGCTGGTGAAGCAGGGCGTGGACGCCACCGGCCGCACCACGCGGATCGCCCAGGATCTGCAGGCGGTGGCCGAGGGGCTCACCGCCGTCACCGGCCGCTTCAAGGTCGCGCGCGACTAAAGGCGGAAGGCAGGGCTCAGGCGCGCCCCGCGCGGGAGCGCAGCTGCGCGAACAGCTCCGGGGGCATGGAGGCCGTGCCCAGGTGCCGGCCGGGCGCCACCTTCTCCCCGTGGAAGTCGCTGCCGGCGGTGGGCACCAGGTTGAACTCCTTCGCCAGCGCCAGGTACTTCTCCCGCACGCTCGGGTTGTGGTCCGAGTGGAACACCTCCAGCCCCGTCAGGCCCGCCTTCGCCAACGACTCGATCTCCGGCCGGTTCATCTTCGAGGTGCCAGGGTGGGCAAGGGTGGCAGTGCCTCCCGCCTGGCGGATGAGCCGGATGGCGTCCACCCCCTCCAGCCGGTAGCGGTCCACCCAGGCCGGGCGCCCGTCCCCGAGGAACCGGTCGAACGCCTCCTTCGTGTCCACGCACCAGCCCTTCTCCACCAGCACCCGCGCCAGGTGCGGCCGGCCCAGGTGCGCCTCGCCGGCGATGGCGTACACGTCCTCCATCCGCACCGGGAAGCCCAGCTTCTTCATCTTCTCCACCATCAGGCCCATCCGCGTCTCACGCTCGGTGCGCAGCTTGTCGGCGAACTGGGAGAGGTCCGGGTCCTCCGGCCGCAGGAAGTGCCCGAGGATGTGCGCCTCGCGCCCGTGCACGAAAGCGGACAGCTCGATGCCCGGCACCAGCTCCAGGCCCCGGGCCCGCGCCGCCTCCTGGGCCGCCGCCAACCCCGCCACCGTGTCGTGGTCCGTCACCGCCAGCACCGTCACCCCCGCCGCGGCCGCCAGGGCCAGCAGCTCTTCGGGTGGGTGCTGGCCATCGCTCGCGGTGGTGTGGGAGTGGAGATCGATCACGGCGTGCTCCGGGGCTCGGGGGAGGGTGCCCCCCCTTCTTACCGAAGCCCGGCCCGGCGCGTACACCCTGGCGCCTACTGGCCATGACTGAACTGCGGGCCTCGCGCCCCTCGCCCAGGCGAGCCCCGGCGCGTAGATTCCAGGACACCTATGGCCAAGACGGACGACACCATCGAGAACCGGGTCTATCTCTTCGAGTCGCTCGCGAGCAGCTACGTGGCGGCAGCCTCCGAGCAGCTGGGCTCCGACGACCCGGCCGTGCGAGAGCGGGCACGGCGGGCGCTGGCGGAGCTGGCCTACGTCTCCTGTGTCGTGGCCGACACCCAGCAGCTCTCCCCGGAGCAGGTGCGCGAGCGCGTCCTGGGCGCCCCCGAGCTGGCGCCCGCGCCCAGGTCCAAGGCCGGCGGCCGCCGATAAGCGTGCTCCCCACGGCGGGCGGCCGGTGCTAGATCGGCGCGCCATGGCCAAGTCATCCAACCCCAAGAAGTCGCTCCGCACCGCCTACTCGGGCGCGCGCAAGGCGGATCCTCGTCCCATCACCGGCAAGGAGAAGCCGGCCGAGCTGCTCGCCCATGCCTTCAGCGCCTACGTGGGGCGCCAGGAGCGCACCGCGTTCGAGCTGATGACGAAGTCCCTGGAGCAGGACGCCTCCATCTTCCTCACGCTCTCGGGGGCCATGACGCCGGCGGGCCTGCACCAGAGCTGCCTCATCCCGCTGATCGAGAAGGGCGTCATCTCCGCGCTCACCACCACGGGCGCCAACCTCTACCACGACGCCCACCGCATCATCGGCCACGCCATCCGCGAGGTGAACCCGAACGCCGGGGATCTCCAGTACCGGCTGGCGCGCATCATCCGCATCTACGACTTGGGCTTCTGGGAGGAGGCGCTGCTGGACACGGA
>JAFGNZ010000128.1 GCA_016926755.1 Myxococcaceae bacterium
AGGCGCTGCAGGCGCATCTCGAGGATGTTCTGCGCCTGCTCCTCGCTGAAGCCCGAGCCCTCGTACTTGTGCTCCAGGCCCGCGTAGCTCGGCTCCTCGGCGCGCGCGCGGCTGACCAGCAGCTCCATCTGCGCCCGGGCCTGCGCGTAGTCGATGCGCGGCAGCTCGCGGAAGTGCGGGTTCTCGTAGAGCGCCGGCGAGAGGATGTTCATCAGGCCCCAGCGCGCCTCGTCCGGATCCTTCGAGGCGCGGATCAGGCTCACCACCAGATCGATGAGATCCTGCGCCACCAGCAGGCCCTCGACGATGTGCATGCGGGCCAGCGCCTTCTTCAGCTCGAAGCGGCTGCGGCGGGTGACGACGTCCCGGCGGTGGGCGATGAAGCGGTCCAGCAGCTCCTTGAGGGTGAGCGTGCGCGGCTGCCCGCCGTCAATGGCCAGCATCACCGCGCCGAACGTCGTCTCCAGCGGGGTGGTGGCGTACAGGTTGTTGAGCACCACCCCGGAGATGGCGTCGCGCTTGAGCTCGATGACGACGCGCATGCCCTGCCGGTCGCTCTCGTCGCGGATGTCGCTGATGCCCTCCAGCTTCTTCTCGCGCACCAGCTCGGCGATCTTCTCGATCAGCCGCGCCTTGTTCACCTGGTAGGGGATCTCCGTGATGATGATGGCCTCACGGTCCCCCTTCTTGCTCTCCTCGATCTCCGTCTTCCCGCGCAGGGTGATCTGCCCGCGGCCCGTGGTGTAGGCGCGCAGGATGCCCTCGCGGCCGGTGATGATGCCGGCGGTGGGGAAGTCCGGGCCCGGGATGAACTGCATCAAATCCTGGACGGTGGCGTCCGGGTTGTCGATGAGGTGCAGCGTCCCGTCGACCACCTCGGCCATGTTGTGCGGCGGGATGTTGGTCGTCATGCCGACCGCGATGCCGCTGCTCCCGTTGACCAGGAGGTTGGGGAACTTGGTGGGCATCACGAGCGGCTCGACCGTCGAGTCGTCGTAGTTGGGCCCGAACTCGACCGTGTCCTTGTCGATGTCCGAGAGGAGCTCCTCGGCCAGGCGCTCCATGCGCACTTCGGTGTAGCGCATGGCGGCGGGCGAGTCCCCGTCCACGCTGCCGAAGTTGCCCTGCCCGTCCACCAGCAGGTAGCGCAGGCTCCACTCCTGGGCCAGGCGCACCATGGCGTCGTACACGGCGGTGTCGCCGTGCGGGTGGTACTTGCCAATCACGTCACCCACCACGCGGGCGCTCTTCTTGTAGGCGCGGTTGTGGGTGTTCCCCAGCTCGTGCATCGCATAGAGGATGCGGCGGTGCACGGGCTTGAGTCCGTCACGCACGTCGGGCAGGGCGCGCCCGATGATGACGGACATGGAGTAGTCGAGATACGAGCGGCGCATCTCGTCTTCGATGTTGACGGGGATGAGCTCTCCGGCGCCGCCGGGAGGGGGCGCGGGGGGCGTTGCCGGCTTGTCAGTGGTGTCGTCGGCCATGGGGCAGGGAGGCTGTAGAAGGCTGTGGGCGGGCGCGCCCGGAAGGGGCATGCGCCCGGCGTGCGAGCGTTCGTAACCCCCGGATCTTCTTACGTCAACTGGGGAAACGGGGGGGTGTTGGCAGGATCGTCAGGCAGGAGGGAGAGAGGCTAGGCGACGCTCTTGGGACGCAGGGGTGCGGCGAGCCGCTCGGCCTCCGCGCCGGTGGGGCCCTCGGGGTCCTTCTCCCTGGCTTTCTCGAAGGCGGCGAGCGCCCCGTCACGGTCTCCCTTGAGCTTGAGGGCCACGCCCACGTTGAGGTGGGCGGCGGCGTTGTCCCGGTCCATGGCCAGGGCCTCG
The DNA here is from genome assembly GCA_016926755.1 of Myxococcaceae bacterium. GTDB lineage: Bacteria > Myxococcota > Myxococcia > Myxococcales > Myxococcaceae > Hyalangium. The sequence goes on from JAFGNZ010000128.1 coordinate 1,827, forward strand.
CGGAAGAGCACGAGCGCCTGGTCCACGTCGCCAGAGAGGAGCGCCTCCTTGCCCGCATGGACGCGCTTGTCCGCGTCGTTGACGAGCTCCACCTGGAGCACGCTGCTCCCCACCACGTTGGCGATGAGGGCGCGGAGGATGCCGCCCCAGTAGAAGGTGACGCCCTGGGCGGCGGCCACGGCGGCGAGCGGGAGATCCGGCAGGAGCTGCTTGCCGCGGAACTTGAAGCGGACCTTGGTGTAGCGGCCCTTGTTGGCCCAGTGGACGAGCTCGCCCTGGAGCTTCTTGAGGCCCTCTTCGATGCGCTTGGGGTCGATCTCGAAGGGCAGCGTGCGGCCCCCGGGCTCGCCGGCGGGCAGTGCCTTCTGGGTGGGCGGGGCCTCGATGGGCTCGACCTCCAGGACGGTGGACTCGGAGGCGGGGGCCGCACGGGCCGGCGCGGGCCTGCTGGGAGCCGCGCGGCGCTTCGCCTTTGCCGGAGGCCCGGGCCGCTTCGGGGCAGCGGGACGGGTGGCCTTCTTCTTCGCTGGGGCTTTGCCGCGGGGTGCTGTCTTCGCCATGGGTCTACTCTAATCTAAGCCAGCCACGTCTACGACGCACCCGGCGAACCATTGCGGCCCCGGAGAGCTCAGGGCCACATGCCTTCCTGGATGGCCTGGTACATCAGCCCGGCGAGCACCTCCTGGCTCCGCTCCGGGCCCACCAGTGGCAGCGAGAGGTGCAACCGGAGGAACCTGTCGTCGAACACCGCCTGCGGCGCGCGCTTGCGCAGCTCCTCCGTGAGGATCTGGAGCGTGGCGAACTTCGTGGCGGCCCGGAGCGCTCCGAGCCCCACCATGCTCGTCCCCTCCGTGATGGCTGCCGTCATTCCGCCGCCGTACACCCACAGGAAGAGCTCCACGTGGTCTTCCTTGAGCTTCACCTCCTCTTTCACCCGCCTGCGACGAACCGGGTCGTAGTACTCCTCCTGCTGTGTCTCGACCGTGGTCGTCTTCCGCCGGCCTCGCACCAGCAGCCGGAGCTCCGCGTAGCGCGCCTGCTGGCGCTCTCCTTTCGCGCTCTCCACGGTCAAGGTCCGCTCGTCGAGGGTGAACCGCCGGACCTGCATCAGCCCCCGCCCCATCTGCGGCACCTCTCCGAGCACCGCCGAGAAGCCCTCGGCGATCAGCAGGTCGCGCAGCATCTCCGCCTCGAGCGCCGGGAGCCGCGCGAGGATGGAGGGTCGGGGCAGCGCCAGCCGCATCCGCACATCCGCGGGTGACAACCGCAGCAGCCGAGACAGCGCTGGCAGGGCCTCCTCCACGGAGAGCGGAGGCCGGGCGAGCGCCACGATCACCTGGGCCACCGCGTCAGGGAGCGGCGCCTGGGCGGGCTCGATCGGGCCCGATGGCATCCATCTGCGTCCCGCCGCCTGATCGAGGCGGGCGCGCAGCCGGGTGGCCTCCTTCCTCGTCTGCTCCAGGGCCTTCTCCAACGCCGCCTGCTCGCGGACATGCTGCGCCCGCTGCTTGTCGAGCTGCGCTCGCGTCTGGCGCAGCTCCTCCTGGACCTCCCTCAGCTTGTCAGCCAGCGCGCGCGCCTCGCTCATGGCCACAGGCCCTCCTGGACCGCCTGGTCCAGCAGATCGGCGAACAGCTCATGGCTCCGCTCCTCCTCCACCAGCGGCAGGCTGAAGCGAGGGGCCTTCATGAACCGCTCGTCGATCACCACCTGCGGCGCGCGCCCGCGCAGCTCCTCCATCAGCCGTTGGAGGCTGTCGAAGCTGGAGAGCCCGCGCTGCGCCCCGAGGCCCGCGAAGCCCGTCTCCCGCGAGAAGGCCACTCGAACGCCCTCGCCGTAGGCCCACAAGAACTGCCCGTACTGTTCCTGCTTCGCCTCGACACCCATCATGACGAAGCCCGCGAGCTCCGCCTCGGCGCCCCGCTCCGCCCGAGCCTCCGTCGCGGCCTGGATTCGCCGGCCCCGTACCAGCAGGCGGAGTTCCGGGTAGAGCACCTGCTGGCGCTCGCCCCGGGTGCCGTCCAGCACCATCCCCCGCTCCTCGAGCGTGAACCGACGCACCGTCATCATCCCGCCACCCATGCGGGGAGGGACCTCCCTGCTCACCGTCACGAAGCCCTCGGCGCGCAGCGCCTCCTGAAGCGCCTCCACCTCGGAGAGCGCCACCCGCGCCAGGACGATGGGAGGCATCGCCGCGAGCCGGAGCCGCAGATCGACGGCCGACAGCCGCAGCACCCGCGAGAGCGCGGGGATGGCCCCCTCCATGGAGGCGGGCTGCCGCACGAGCGCGACCAGCGCGGTGCTCGTCGCCAGGGAGCGCTCCGGCAGGAGGGCCTCCAGGGATGCGGGGAGCGCTTCCAGCGGCAGCTCGTGCCCGAGGGTCTCCAGTTCCTGGAGGCGAACACCCAGCCTGGCCACCTCGCGCCGCGCTGCCTCCAGCTCCTCGCGCAAGGCCTCTTGCTCCCGCGCATGGTGTGCCCGCAGCTTCTCCAGGTGCGCCTTCGTCCGGCGCAGCTCCGCCTGGGTCTCCTCCAGCTTGTCGCGTAGAGCGCGGGTCTCGCTCATCCCGCGCGTAGCGTATCGCGCCACGAGGCCCCGTGGCGCCCCCTGCTCCAGGCAGCGGCGGGTCAGCCGAGCACGGCGATGCACTGCCGGCACTGGGCCAGCAGCTCCCCCTCCTCGGTCCACAGCTCCTGGAGATCCTCGGCGAAGCCCTCGCCTGCCCACCGAGAGCACCCCGTGCGCAGGTAGTGTGCGCCGGGCTTGTCTCCCGGGCGTGGCAGCGCGTGGAAGAAGTGCACCGTGAAGTCCACGCTCGCCACGTTGCGAAACGCCTCCATCGCCGACAGGACCGAGGGCGGGTAGGCGTCCAGCAGCCCCACGCACAGCGCCGCGTCCAGCGCCAGCGGCGCTCCCCTCGGGCGGATCCAGCCTCCCACGCGCGGCTCTCCGCCCGAGTACGGCGCCGAGCCTACGCAGAAGCGGTACTCGAAGAACTGGCAGAAGGTGGGCATGGGCGTCTCCTCGGGCACCATCCCCACCTCATGGGGAGGAGGGACCTCGGGGCGCTTCAAATCGAAGTACGAGGCCCCGCCCGCGCGAGGAGTTCCGAAGGTGGCGCTGGCCACGGACACCACACCCGCCGCGTTCTCCACCCGCGCGGTGGCGTGGGTGATGAGCTTCCCGGCCCGCTCGATGCGCACCCGCAAGTCCGCCTCGCCCTCGATCGCGGGCGCGCAGAAGTGCACGGTGAACGAGCGCACCGGGCGCCCGGGATCCGCCATCAGGTGCTCCATGGCGCGCAGGATCTGCCCCGACACCACGCCACCAAAGGCCCCGCGGCCCTGGTACCAGGGCGCGTCGAAGCGAGTGCGGTAGTGCCCCTGTCCCAGGGGCGTGATGTGGGTGGCGTCAAGGAAGGGCGCGGTCATGGTGCGAGGGGTACCACGATACCGGCCTGGAGGCAGGAGCGCGTTTGACCCAGGAGCCTCAGCGACGCGGGAGCTCGCGGAAGGCAATGTCATGCTCGTAGCCCAGCCGCTGCACCGCTTCCACGAAGCGCTCTGTGCAGATGATCACCGTCAGGAAGTCCTCCAGCCGGAACAGGTCCAGGTCGCGGGGCAGTGAGTTCTCTTCCAGGATGAGGTCCGAAGGGAGCTTCCAGCCTTTGCGCTCACACTTCGTGCACGGCGCCGGACGGTCTATCGGCAGGCAATTCGGATGAACGCTGCCACGCGGCAGCAACTCCATCTCCAGCAACTCCGGCGGATTCTTCTTGCGGAAGCGCAGCTCCGTGCGGCACCCCTTCAGCCCATGCAGTCCCTCGGCTTGCAGGCGCTCCAGCGGCTCGCGCCTCATCAGCAAATTCCACGAATGGGCCAGTACCAGTGGGCCAAACTCTCCCTGGGCTGAGCCCTTCATGGGACCGAAACCGGTCCCCGGCCAAAGGTGGACTCTGGGAGGCACCAAGGGACGCACCTGTTCGCGCAGCCTCTCGAACTCGGTGTAGTCATCCTCCAGCCGAGCCGAGTACTTCTTCTGCTCTTGGGGCGGCAGGTGGGAGAGATCCACCGAGGGGTAGGCACCCGCGGCCATGGACCAGATCGCATGACACACCGGGCATTGCACACCGGGCAAGCCCCACTTGCGCTCGTCCGTGTGCCAGGGGGAGTAACGCGGGTTCGGGACCTGCTTCAACATGTAGAATCTCATGGAAGCTTCTCAATAACCCGAAGGCATCGGCCGAATAGGCTGACGCCAATATGGCACCACGGGTCCGAGCAGCTCGAACTCGTAGATGAGCTGGCCTGCATATCTGAAGATCTCATCCTTCGTCGCGCCAGGATTCTCGAAGATGAACTTGTCCCAGGCCGCATTCCACGGGCCCCCTTTTGCTCCCCGGTGAATGCTCCGGTGCTTCTCCACCTCTAGCGGCATCGTGTACTCGTCGATGTTGATCTTCCTATTCGCAAACCACTCCCTGAATGCCCTCGAGAAGATGTGGTGCTTCTCGTGCGGCTTTCTCCTCCGCGCCTCCTCGTCCGCCAGTTGTTGCTGCTGGCTCGGCAGCGGCGCTGGCCTCGGTCCCCACGGGATAATGAAGACAGGCCGCGACTTCCCTGGGAGTGGCTGCGCGCTGCCCCAGTACCTCTGTGCGCCCGGACTGCCCGGTAGCGTCCCCGTCGCCCCCCGAGCGAGCACGATCTGCCCCGCCGCCAGGTGACGGGCTACCTCCGCGCAGCGGTACAGCCCACACTGCTCGGCGCCACACAGCGCCAACAGGCTGTCTGCGTGCGCACACGCCTCTTCAAAGGAGAAGGCAACCTGCGCGACCGTTCCGCAGCCCGCGCTCTCACTCCCAGAGGGTTGCGGGGTCGCGCAGGCCGCCAGGGCACCGCACACCAGCAGCCGCGCCCACCGCCAGTAGAGATTGTTCATGGTGCCGCGAACCTAGCAAAGGCAAGCCGCGGCCAGCGCGCACCCGCAGCCCTCGGCAGGTGCGGCGCGGTGATGGCTCCCTGGCTCAGCCCAGGTGCTGCAGCAGCTTCTGCGCCTGCTCGCGCAGGCCGGGGTCCAACGTCGGCCCAGCGCCCAGCAGCTCCTGCACCAGCTCCTTCGCCCGCGCCGTGTCACCCAGCTTCACGCACGCCAGCGCCAGGTTGATCCGCGGCTCGGGGCGCTCCGGATCCCTCCGGTGCGCCTCCTCCAGCGCCTCCCGCGCCAGCTTCACCGCGTCCGGCACGTCCGGGATGCGCAGCAGCAGGTTGCCCAGGTTGTTGGCCGGGCCCCACGCCGAGGGATCCAGCTCCATGGCATCCCGCCACGCGGCGATGGCCCCTTCCAGGTTCGGCGGATCCATCGCCTCGAAGATCATCGCCTCCACCGTGCGGCTCTGCACCGTGGCCTGCCCCTGCGAGGCCAGCGCGTGGCACAGCGCCAGCGCCTCCACCGCCTTGCCCTGCGCCATCCGGAAGCGCGCCAGGTTGGCGATCGCGCTCGGGTGGTTCGGCTGCGCCTTCGCCAGCTTCTCGGCCACCTGCACCGCGCCCGCGATGTCGTTCTTCCCCGCCAGCACGTTGCTCAGCTGCTGCAGCATGGAGGGCTCGTCCGGGAACACCTTCAGGCCCTGGCGCAGGATGTCCTCCGCCGCGTCCAGCTCCCCGCCCGCCTGCAGCGCCACCGCGAACACCAGGTACGTGGGCACGTGCCCCGGGTTGAGCCGCAGCGACTTCTCCAGGTGATCGAAGGCCTCCTTCAGCTCGCTCAGCGCGAACAGCACCCGCGCCAGCTGGAAGTGGTAGATGCCCATCTCCGGCTCGAGCTCCACCGCCTTCGCCAGCGCCTTGCGCGCCAGCTCGTTGTGCCCGGCCTCGGCCAGCATGAAGCCCACCCCGTACAGGGCCTCCGCCCGGGCCGGATCCTCCGACAGCTTCAGGTAGATCGCCCCCGCGGCTTCGATCTCGCCGCGCTGCATGTGGAGCGCCGCGCGCACCAGCTGGGCATCCGCCTCGTCCGTCGGCGTGCCTCCCGCGGCCCTCTGCAAGAGCGCCTCCGCCCGGGCCTCGTCGCCCTCGAAGGCCGCCAGCTTCGCCAGGGCGAGCATGGCCCGGCGGTCCGCAGGGTCTTTCTGGAGTGCCGCCTCGGCCTCCGCACGCGCCTGCTGCAGATCACCCGACTTCAGGAGTGCCTCAAAACGTGGAGTGCTCATTCATCCCAAATAGCAGAGAGTCCACTGATCAAGGAAGTGGACCCCTTCATTCAGGCCAGCCCTGGGGGCAAACCCCTTCCGCCCCCGCATAGCCAAAAGGGGCGGGTGACGCTGGCCGCGCCACTCCGCCCCTCCTGCTCCACCGGTGGGGGGCCGATCAGCTCATCGCCGGACCGGACCCCACCCAGAGGACTTGCTCATCACCAGCCGCTGAAGATCTTCTTCACGCCGTCGCCAATCGCCTTGCCGACGCTCTTCACGCCATCGGCGATCGCGTTGCCCACGTTCTTCACGCCCTCGGCGATCTTCGAGCCGGTGTTCTTGAAGAAGTCACCGACGCCCTTCACCACGTCCTTGGCGATCTGGACGGGCTTGTTGAGGATGTTCTTGATGCCCTCGCCGATCTTCTTGAAGTTGATGTCGACGTTGAAGCCCAGCTTGAAGCCGATGCCGAGCGCCGCGCCCAGCTCGAAGCGCGCCTTGAAGCGGCCGTTCTCCAGCTTGGCGCTCGCCTTGGCCGAGACACCCAGGCCAGCCCAGGCCTCCGCGCTGCCGCCCACGCCGCCGTAGTCGCCGAAGCTCACCTTGCCGGAGGCACCCGCCCGGGCGCCGATGAAGGCGTCACCGCCGGCCTCGATGCCGTAGATGCCCTTGGAGGGATCGATCGTGAGGTCACCGGCCAGGTTCGCCTTGGCACCGACCCACGCGTGGGCCTGGCCCTCGGCGTACGCCGGCCCAAGCTTCGCCTTGAAGTCGGCCGCGGCGTCCAGCAGCGTCGCCTGCCCGTGCAGCTCGCCGTGCGCGTTGAGCTTGCCGTCCGCGAAGGTCACCGAGCCGCTGCCGCTCGCGGAGGCCTCGAGCAGGCTCAGCTTGTAGTTGCCGCCGATGTTCTCGTTGCCGTAGGTGCCCTGCTTGTTGAAGACCGAGACGCCCTTCTCGAAGCTCCCCTTCGCCAGCTCGTACCGGGGCAGCTTGCCGAGCAGGCCCGAGATCATCCCGCCCAGGCCGGAGGTGCCCAGCTTCGGGGTGTGCATCGGGCGGTCCACATCCCACGTCTTGCCGAAGGTGCGCGTGGAGTTCCCGGAGCGCTCGAACGAGTTCTGCAGCCGATCCGGGAGCCCGAACGGGAGCTTCTCCGGGGTAGCGGCAGGGTTCTTCTCAGGAGCCGCCGTGGTCGCCGGCTTGTCCTGCGTCAGGGAGCGATTGATGAGGCCAGACCCAGAGTTGTTCGTAGAGCGGACGGACATGACTTCAAACCTCGTAAGGAAGTGAGACGTTGCTTGATTATCGCACGGCCAGGTCGCCGGTTGCGTCTGATCCAGGATCTTTCCGTCACATTGCAGCCGCTCGGGTTCTCCCGCGCGGAGGCGAGCTACATGCGGGCCGCGAACCAGCGGGCGATGAGCTCCATGGAGAAGGCGACGATCAGGAGGATCCCCCCCACCGCGATGCGAGTAAAATCCACGGGATGGACACCGGGCTCCAGCACGGACTCGGTCGGATCACGTGGGTTGTAGGCGACCCGGACGCTCTGCCCGGGCAGGTAGCGCGCCAGGGTGGCCTGGGCCCGGGACTCGCTGCTGCTCTCTGTAGGCCCCAGGCGCACAACCGTCGAGCCGATGTGAACCCGGCCGACTGAATATTCGTAGTGAATCCGGGCCTCGTAGTGGATGCGGGTGCCGCCACCGGCCTCGGCGGGCACCGTCCGCTGGTGCTGGAGCTCCTCGGTGGAGACGACGGTCCCCGAGGCAGTGGGCCAGGCCTTGGAGCGGGCCGCGCGCCACACGTCCCGCAGCCCCGCACCGAGAAACACGAGGCCGGTGACAGCGAGCACCGCGCAGATGATGTGGAGGAGGATCCAGAGGAGCTGCACCCACCCAGCCTAGCAGACAGCTCCCCCGCCAGGTCACTCCTGCGCGGGCGGAGGCGGTGTGGGAGGGCGGCGCGGCAGCTCCACCGTGAAGGCCGAGCCCCGCCCCGGCGCGCTCGCCACGTGGATGCGACCGCCCATGGCATCCAGGATCTGCCGGACGATCCAGAGCCCCAGCCCGAAGCCGCTGAAGTGCCGCTCGCTGGCGAGCCGCTCGAAGCGCTGGAAGAGCCGGGCCTGGTCCTCCGCGGAGATGCCGATCCCCTGATCCCGTACCACCATGCGCGCCCACTGCTCGCCCGCCTCGAGGCGGACGTCGAGGTGTACATCAATGGGGTGGCCCTGCCCGTACTTGATGGCGTTGGACAGCAGGTTCTGGAGGATCTGCTCCACGCGCAGCCTGTCCCAGCACCCCACCACCGCCTGGGGGAGCGCCAGGCGCAGCTCACACCTGGCGCGAGAGAGGTCATCCGAGAAGCGAGGGACGAGCTCTCGCGTCAGCTCGGCGAGGTCCACCTCCTCGGGCTCCAGCCGGAGCTTGCCCGCGGTGATGCGGGAGATGTCGAGCAGCTCATGGACCAGCGTCTTCAGCCGGCGGATCTGCCGGCTCACGGCCTGGAGCTTCGCGTCCACGGTGTCCCGGGGGATGGTGCCGGAGGCCGAGTTTTGGAGCGCCCGCTGCAGCACCTGGACGTTCAGCCCCAGGGAGGTGAGCGGCGTGTTCAGCTCGTGGGAGGCCACGGAGAGGAACGAGTCCCGGGCGCGGATCGCCTCCTGGGCCTCCTTGTAGAGCAGCCCGTTGTCGAGGGACGTCGCCGCGCGCCGGGCGAGATCCTCCGCGAGCCGGACGTCCGCGTCCGTGTAGCAGCGGTGGGAGTCCGCGTAGGCGAGCGTGAGCGCCGCGAGCGTCCGCCCACGGCTGATCAGCGGGACGGAGATGAAGGACTTGACGCCGAGCGCTCGGGTGTCGCGGCGCCGCTCGGGGTCGGACAGCCCCTGGTCGATCAGCTCGTCGGTGAGGTGGGGGATGAACTCCGTGGTGCCGGTGCGCAGCACCTTCCCGATGCCGCCCGCGGCCTCCAGGGAGACGGGGTGCTTCGCGTTGAACTCCACCGCCTGCGCGATGCGCTCCGGCTCGATGTGCTCCACGACGACCCGGCGCACCTGCCCCTCGGGGGTGGCCTCGTCCACCGCGCACCAGTCCGCGAGGACGGGGACGGCCAGCCGCGCCAGGTGGCGGAGGATCTCCTCGCGATCCAGGGACGCCGCCAGCACCTCGCTGGCCAGGGCCAGGAAGGCCGCGCGCTGCTCGGCCAGCCGCGTCTGCTCGTAGAGGCGCTCGGTGAACTCGGAGTACTCGGCGTGCTCGGCCTCCACGCGCTTCTGCTCCGTCACGTCCTTCTGCACGCAGAGCCAGTGCGGCTTGCCGCCGATGTGGAGCGCCGAGAGCCGCGCGGCCGTGCTGAACGGCGTCCCGTCCTTCTTGACGTTCTGGAACTCGCCCTCCCAGCTCCCCTGCCGCCGCAGCCGCGCGATGAGCTCGCCGACCCGCCGGCGGCTCTCCTCGGGGGGATGGTCGTGCTGGATGCTGAGGTGCTGGCCCAGGAGCTCTCCCGAGGCATAGCCGAACATCTGGTCCTCGGCCGGGTTGGTGTAGACGATGATCCCCCGCTCGTCGGCCAGGGACACGCCCTCCGTCATGCTGTCGAGGATCCGCGTGTGCAGCAGCAGCGCCTCGGTCTGCAGCCTCTCGTCGGTGACTTCACGTGAGAACACGTAGAGGAGCTCACCGCGGCGGTAGAGCCGCTGCCGGAACCAGCGCCCCCACGGCTCGTAGAGGTGCTCGAACTCCTCCGCGCGCCCTGTCCCGACGACGCGCAGGAACGCCTCGTGGAAGCGGCCCCCCTCCGAGCCCGGGAAGACCTCCCAGATGACGCGGCCGAGCACCTCCTCCCGCTTCCTGCCGAAGAGCCGCTCCGTGGAGGGGTTGAGGTAGAGGTAGGTCGCGTCGCGCCGGAAGACGGCGACGCTCTCCTCCATCTGCTCGAAAAGTTCCGTGTCGATGTCCCCGTGCTCCGCGCGGAGCCGCTCTCGCCGGGCAGAGGCCTGACGGGCCAGGAGTTCCTCCGCGGAGGGTGGGATGGAACGCGCCATGGAAACCCCGCATCCTGCTCCAATCCACGAAAGGGCTCAGGCCCCCCCTGGCCCCTTCCTGCTCCCGAGTGTCGAACAGCGCACACGCTCTGGCCGTGCCGCCTCGGGGCTCACCCGGCCAGGCGCCAGTCGATGGGAGCCTGCCCGCGCGCCTCGAGCGCCGCGTTGATCTGGCTGAAGGGACGGCTGCCGAAGAAGCCATTGGAGGCGGACAGCGGAGAGGGGTGCGCCGACTCGACGACGACGTGCCGCCGCGTGTCGATGAGCTTCTTCTTCTTGCGCGCGTACGCCCCCCACAGCAGGAACACCACCGGCTCCGGCTTCGCGCCCACCGCGCGGATGACCGCGTCCGTGAACTCCTCCCAGCCGTGCCCCTCATGGCTGTTGGGCTCGCCGTCCCGCACCGTCAGCACCGCGTTCAGCAGCAGCACCCCCTGCCTCGCCCAGGGCACCAGCGAGCCGCTCGCCGGCGGCGGCAGCCCCACATCACTCTCCAGCTCCTTGAAGATGTTGACCAGGGAGCGCGGCAGCGGCACTCCCGGCCGCACCGAGAACGCCAGCCCGTGCGCCTGCCCCGGCCCGTGGTACGGGTCCTGCCCCAGCAGCAGCACCCGGACCCGCTCGTACGGCGTCAGCCGGAACGCCGAGAAGAGCTCCTCCTCCGAGGGGTAGACGGTGTGCTCCCGCCGCTCCCGCGCCACGAAGCGCTCCAGCTCCTTGAACGAGGGCGCCTCCAGCGCCTCGCTCAGCACCTCGCGCCAGTCCTCCGGCAGGCTCTCCCGCATGCACCCTCCCCTCTGCATCACATCCAAGCATGCCTACGTGACGGGTTGGGCGGAAAACAACCGGGGCGTGGTTCGCTGCGGGAGGGTTGCATGCTCGTTGCTTTACGGGGGCCTTGGGAGCCAGCAGAGTGCAGATACCTTGAATCCTCCCGCGGCTCACGGCCTGGCGGAACCCGACGTCCGCATCCCCGCGGAGCCCCTGCCGCGGCTCTTCTGGCGCTTCCTGCGCTTCGGCCTCCTCGCCTGGGGCGGCCCCATCGCACAGATCGCCATGATCCGCCAGGAGCTCGTCGAGGAGGAGAAGTGGGTCAGCCCTGCCCACTTCAACCGCGCCCTCGCCCTCTACCAGATCCTCCCGGGCCCCGAGGCCCATGAGCTGTGCGTCTACTTCGGCATGCTCGCCCGCGGCCGCGTGGGGGGCCTGCTGGCCGGCCTGGGCTTCATGCTCCCCGGCCTCCTCCTCATGCTCCTGTGCTCGTGGCTCTACGTCCGCATGGGGCTCGACTCGCCCTGGGTCAGGGCCGCGTTCACCACCGTCCAGGCCGCCGTGGCCGCCCTCATCGTCCGCGCCGTCCACCGCATTGGCAGCCACGCCTTCACCCACCCCGCCCTGCTCGCGCTGGCGCTGCTCGCCGCCGTGGCCCAGCTGCTCGGCGTGCCCTTCGCCCTCACCCTCGTCTGGGGGGGCCTCACCGCCATGCTGCTCCATGCCGGCTCACGCGCCGCGGCCCTCGGGCTCACCGCCGCGTGCGCCACCGCCGCGGGCCTGCTCCTCGCCCTGCTCCCCTCCGAGAGCGCCCCGCTCGCCGCCGCGGCCCCCACCGGGACACCTCCGAGCACCCTCTCGCTGCTCGGCTCCGGCCTGCGTACCGGCCTGCTCACCTTCGGCGGCGCCTACACGGCCATCCCCTTCCTTCAGCACGACGCGGTCGCCCGCGGCGGGTGGATGACCGATGCCCAGTTCCTGGACGGGCTCGCCCTGGGCGGCGTGCTCCCCTCGCCCCTCATCATCTTCGGCACCTTCGTGGGCTACCTCGGTGGCGGGCTGCCCGGCGCGCTGGTGATGACGGCCGGCATCTTCGCCCCCGCGTTCGGGATGACGCTGCTGGCCCATCACCCGCTGGAGCGGCTCCTGCACCACCCCCGCGCCCGCGTCTTCCTCGAGGGCCTCACCGCCGCCGTCGTGGGCCTCATCGCCGGCACCGCGCTCCCGCTGCTGCGCGCCGCCGTGGATGATGTGCTCACCGGGCTCGTCTTCGCCGCGGCCCTCGCCGCCCTCTACCTCTCCAAGGCCCGCCTGGCCCCCATGGCCGTCCTCGCCCTGGCGGCGCTGGGAGGGCTCGGGGTGCACGCGCTCGGCTGGGTCTAGGTCGCCCCTCCCCCTACCAGGGGAGCGGCCCGCGGTTCTTGGGTTCGCGGCTCGGCTCGGGCTAGCCTGTGCTCCGCCATGTCGATGTACAACGAGTCACTCCGCGCCTTCCTGAAGCCGGTCCTCCAGTACCTGGACGATCCGACGGTGTCGGAGATCATGATCAACGGCCCGACGGACATCTGGATCGAGTGCAAGGGCCGCCTGTTCAAGACGCAAGCCACCTTCTCCGAGGAAGGCCTGCTTGGCGCCGCTCGCAACATGGCGCAGTTCGTCGGCCGCGTCCTGAACGACGAGCGCCCGCGGCTGGACGCGCGCCTGCCCGACGGCAGCCGCATCCACGTGGTCATCCCGCCCATCGCCCGCCGGGGCACCACCATCTCCATCCGCAAGTTCTTCAAGGACAAGCTGACGATGGAGGCCCTCATCAAGTACCAGTCGATGACGAAGGAGATGGCGCGGCTCATCGACGCGGGCATCCACACCAAGCTCAACATGCTGGTGTCCGGCGGCACGGGCTCGGGCAAGACGACGCTGCTCAACATCGTCTCCTCGCTCATCCCCGACGACGAGCGCATCCTCACCATCGAGGACTCGGCGGAGCTGCAGCTCAACCAGTCCCACCTGGTGGCCTTCGAGAGCCGGCCGGCGGACAAGTTCGGCAAGGGCGCGGTGGACATGGGGGACTTGCTGCACTCGGCCCTGCGCCTGCGCCCGGACCGCATCGTCGTGGGCGAGGTGCGCGGCGGCGAGGCCTTCCACCTGATGCAGGCGATGAACACCGGCCACGGTGGCTCGCTGGCCACCTGCCACGCCAACACCCCCACGGACACGCTGCGCCGCATCGAGTCGCTGTGCCTCATGTCCGCCGTGGAGCTGCCCATGGTGGCCGTACGCGCCCAGGTGGCCAGCGCCATCAACATGATCATCTGCTGCGAGCGCCTCCATGACGGCAGCCGCAAGACGACCGCCCTGTCCGAGGTGCTCCCGCTCAACGAGAAGGGCGACTACCGCACCCAGGACCTCTTCGTCTTCACCCCGGTGACGAAGGATGAGGAGGGCCACGTCCTCGGCTACCACGCGCCCACCGGCGTCGTCCCCACCTTCGTCTCCAAGGCCCGCGCGTACGGCTTCACGGACCTGGACGAGTCCTTCTTCGATCCGGCCACCTACGGGCTGCCCCCGCCGCCGACCTTCCAGGTCGGCTCCTCGTACGAGGTGCGCTGGGCGCCCTCGCTCAAGCACCGCGAGCAGGGCCGGCCGGATCCCGCCGAGTTCAAGAAGCAGTGGCAGGACTTCGAGAAGAGGCTCCAGCAGGAGGCGCGCCAGGGCAAGAGCGCCGCGCCGGCGCCAGCTCCCGCCGCGCCGCCCGTGCAGGTGCAGGTGCCCGCGGCCGTCGCGAAGTCACCTCCGATCGCCTCCCGGCCCGCTCCGGCGCCCGTCGCGAAGGCTCCTCCCCCCACCCTCCGGCCCTCGTCGGAGGTCCTGTCGGACGAGGACAAGACGCCCCCGCCCACCCGCAACCCCTTCGCTCGCGACGGGGAGGACGAGCTCGGCGCCCCGTCCGATGCTCCCGCCTCCCACCCGGGCATGCCTCCCGTGGACGAGCCCAAGGTGGAGATCGCCGAGGATCTGCTCGCGGAGGCCGCCTCCTCCCGCCCCGCCTCCCCTCCCCCGCGGAGACCTGCTCCCGCCCCCGCCCCCGCGCGGCCGACCACCGGCTCAACCTCCGCGCGCCCGGCCCTGCAGCCTCGCCGCCCCGTGACAAACCCCTCCTCGCGCCCGGCCGTGACCGCCGAAGAGGACTATGGCAACGACTCGAACAACAACGAGAAGACCCAGATCCGCTCGCCCCCGGACCGGCAGCGCCGGTGAGCCTGGGCCCGTGTGCCCGGGGGCTCCTCGCCCCCCGCCTTTCCAACCCGACATAGTGGGTTGCTCTCCTACCACCCGTTGGTACAGGGAGAGTACCTGGACCCGACGCGGAGCGGCGCCAGGCGTGCTGGCGTCGCGGTGCGCGCCACGCAGCAGCGTCACGACCTTGCTCAAGTGGCAACATGAGGAGAAAGTCGCCCCGTGCTGACACCCCTCCTCGCTACCTTGGTCCTGCTCAGTCAGGCTCCCGCCTCGCCAGATGAGCCCATCACCGTGCTGATCGCTCCCCCGGATACGGCGGGTGTGCCAGGGCACGTCGTGGAGTTCGCGCAGGAGCACGTCTCCGAGCAGATCCGGGCCAAGGGCCTCACGGTGATCCGGATGAAGGACTTCCTCAGGAAGTTCCCCTCCGCCAGGCGCCGGGCGCTGCTGCGCTGCAAGCGCACCGAGCTGAAGTGCCTCACCGCGCTGGGCGAGGCGGCCCAGAGCGAGGTGGTGCTGGTGGCGGAGCTGCTGAAGCGGACGGATGGCTTTCGCGTGGGCACCAAGGTGTACAAGACGACCGATGGCGGGCTGGTGGCGGAGCACCTCATCCCCGGCGTCCGCGAGGAAGGGGTGCTGGACGCGCTCAGCCAGTCCCTGGACGTGGTGGTGCCCAAGGTGCGCAGTGAGCTGCGCCCCTCGGCCCCCCCGCCGCCCACCGAGGTGCCGCCGACGGAAGTCACCCCGCCGCCGGTGACCGAGGCGCCTCCCGAGGTTCCCCCGGAGGTGACGCCTCCCAAGGTGAAGCCTCCCGAGGTGACGCCCCCGCCCACGGAGGAGACGCCCGTGGTGAAGCCAGAGCCTCCCAAGCCTCCCGAGCCGCCGGGCCGGCCCTGGGCGTGGGTGCCCGGCGCGGGCGGCGTCGTCCTGGCAGGCGCGGGGACATACTTCTATCTCGAGGCGAAGAAGGACTACGACAAGCTGAACGCGCAGCCCGACCCCAGTGCCCCGCTGATCAATGGAGAGGATGTCGCCAGTGCTGGTCGGCGGAAGCAGACCCTGAGCAGGGTGGCCTTCGGGCTCGGCGCGGCGGGGATCGTGACAAGCGTGGTGCTCTACCTGCTGCCCACGAAGCAGCCGCCCCCGGTCACCCCCTCGGTATCCGTGGGCCCCGGTGGGGGCATGGTGGGCGTAGGCGGAACGTTCCCGTGAGGAGATCTATGCTGAAGACCTGGAAACAGCGCCTCTGCTTTGCAGCGCTCTTGGGCGGCTCGTTCACTGTCGGCTGCCTCGACTTCGGCACAGCGCTGGAGAACTGCAAGACGAACGACCGCTGTGCAGTCGTCACGACATGCGAAATCGAAGACGAGAACGATCAGCCCGACGATGGCTTCAAGGACTTGAACTGTGACGGCGTGGACGGCATAGCCAACCAAGGCCTCTTCGTCGACCCCGTGGGCGGGAGCGATACCAACCCAGGCAACAAGGATTTGCCGTTGAAGACGATCCGGGCTGCCCTGGAGCTGCTGCGCGCGGACGCGGGCTCGGGCATCACCGCGCTGTATCTCGCTCAGGGCACCTATGATGAGGATCAGCTCGTCCTGGACAAGCCTGTGTCGCTGTACGGCGCCTATGGCGGGCTGTCTCGCAACTGGCAGCGCAAGGAGGAATACATCACCCACCTGGATGGTGGCGCCAGCGGCTTCGTGGTCTCGGGGCTCGGGGATGACGCGGGTGTGCGGATGGAGTGGCTGACCATCACCTCCGCGAATCCGACGAACCCCGGCACCCCCTCCATTGCGATGCGCGTCCTCGGGACTCAAGGCCTGCGGCTGAACAACACGACGCTCGTCGCCGGAAAGGGCGCGCCCGGGGCTCCAGGCTCCGACGGTGCCGACGGAGGGAATGGACCTGATGGAGGATCCGGGTCCGACGCCGTACAAGCTTCGGGGGGTGGAGGCGGTCAAAGCCCCACGCACCTGTGTAGAAGCGAGGACCGCTCCGGCGGAGATGGACAGAGCGGTCGCCTGTACACTGCCGGCGCGACAGGCTACGCCGGTCAACCTGATCCCCCAGGGACTCCCGGAGGTGACGGCGGGACTGCTGGCATCGTCGCTGGCACGGGGCCATACACTTGCGGTGGCGGTGCTGGCCAGGAGGGATACCCGGGTGCCCACGGGGCGGGCGGCGACGCAGGGACCGGGGGCATGGGAATGGGCAGGCTCCTCGCAGGGATGTGGCTCGCCAACCAGAGCGGCTCCACAGGCGAGCCCGGCGCCGCTGGAGCAGGTGGAGGTGGCGGCGGGAGTGGAGGCGGCTGCCCTCAGCCTCCTGGCATCACCGGCGATACGGCCAAAGGTGGCGGAAGCGGAGCAGGGGGTGGAGGTGGCTGCGGCGGCACTGAAGGTCAGGGCGGCGGCGGCGGCGGTGCCTCCATCGCGCTGCTGCTGAGCGACGCCACGGTGAGCTTCGGGAAGGTGACGCTCGTGACGAAGGGGGGCGGCCTGGGCGGCCAGGGTGGCAACGGCGGACCCGGCGGTGTGGGCGGCCTGGGCGGCCTCGGAGGCCAGGGCGGCGAGATCAATGACGCCCGGGTCGATGGCAAGCTCTACACCACCACTGGCGGCACCGGTGGAAAGGGCGGCAACGGCGGCAATGGCGGCCCCGGTGGATCCGGAGGCGGCGGCGGTGGCGGGCCCTCCGTCGGTGTTTGGTGCTCGGACGGTGGCGTCATCACTACCGAGGGAGTTACCATTACGGAGGGGCTGGGCCCGGCGGGCGGCGGCGGCCCGAGCGCTGGCAACACAGGCGCTCCCGGCCAGGTGATCCGCTACCAGGGCTGCGTGCCCTCCCCTCCCTAGCGTCCATCCCCAGGGGACTACCTGCCAGGGGGGTTGGACGGCCATGCCGCGACGCCTGTCTGCCGGTCTGCTTCCCTGGAGACGACAGATCGGCGACAGTCCCGCAGTCTGCTAGGCTGCGAGCCCTGCGTACCGATGGCCTCCGCGCGCACGTGTGAAACCTGTGGTCTCGAAGTTCCTCCCGGCGCCGGCGTGTGCCCTCGGGACGGGACCGTGATCCTCTCGTCTTTCACGGCCCAGGATGACGAGGAGACCCAGATCGAAATCCGCCGCAACGGCTGGGGTGATGAGCCCCCCTCGCGGGGCAAGGCCGCCCCGTTCGCCTGGGGCGAGGAGCCGCCACCCCGCAGTCAGTCCGCGGGGGACTCACACGCAACCACACCCCCATCGCAGCTGTGGGGAGAGGAACCGCCCACGAGGGATCCGCTCATCGGCATGAAGCTGGGCGAGTACGAGCTGCGCTCGCGCATTGGCGTGGGCGGCATGGGCTTCGTCTACGACGGCATCCAGCCGCTCATCGGCAAGCGCGTGGCGGTGAAGGTGCTGCGGCCGGAGCTGGCGCAGGCGCCCGAGCAGGTGGCCCGGCTGCTGGCCGAGGCCCGCGCCGTGAACGCCATCCGCCACCGCGGCATCATCGACATCTTCGGCTTCGGGCAGGTGCCGGACGGGCGGCAGTACATCGTCATGGAGTTCCTGGATGGGCAGCCGCTGGATGCCTATCTGGCGGAGAAGAGCCGGCTGCCGCCCACCGAGGCGCTCTCCCTGCTCGATGAAGTGCTGGCCGCGCTGGGGGCCGCGCACGGGGCGGGCGTGGTGCACCGCGACCTGAAGCCCAGCAACATCTTCCTGGTGCGCGAGCCGGGCGGCACGCGCTACGTGAAGCTGCTGGACTTCGGCCTGGCCAAGCAGGGCCAGAGCGGGGCGGCCGGGCGCACCGCGCAGACGCGCACGGACATGGTGGTGGGCACGCCCGAGTACATGGCGCCGGAGCAGGCCCGCGGCCAGGCCGTGGGGCCGATGACGGACCTGTACGCCATGGGCGTCGTCACCTTCGAGATGGTCACCGGCCGGCTGCCCTTCATCGGCACCTCGCCGGTGGACCTGCTGATGAAGCACGTGGACGCGCGGCCGCCGCGCCCCTCGGAGTTCATCCCCGAGCTGCCACCCGCGCTGGATGCCTTCATCCTCCAGATGTTGACGAAGGACCCGGAGGCGCGCCCCGGCTCCGCGGACGCCCTGCGCCAGCAGCTCCACCGGCTGCGCCGCACGATGCTGCGGCCCACGCGCGCCCAGGCCATCCCCAATGGCCTCGCCGGCGCCGCCAACCGGGCGCCCGCGCCTGCGTCAGAGGGGCCCGCCGCCGAGCCGGCCCACCTGGAGACGCCCAGCACCGAGGAGTCCACCACCGTCGTCGTCGCCCCGCTCTCCCCGCCCAAGGGTACGCCAGTGGCCCCGGCCCTCTCCGAGCCCACCACCGCGCCCAATGATGCGGTGAGGGCGGATGATACGGCCTCGCGCCGGCCCACCACGCCAGTGCCCGCGCACGAGCTCTCCCCCGCGGAGGTCCGCGCCGCGGGAGTGAGCTCGCCCCTGCGGCGGCTGCTCCCCGTGCTGGTAGGCGGCGCGGCGCTGCTGGCGGCCGCCGGCGTGCTGCTGCTCCGGAGCGGAAACTCCCCCACCCCGGACGAGAAGCCTCCAGTCGTCACCCACCCGCCCGCGCCCACGCCGCCCGCGCCCCAGGCGAATCAGGCGCCCCCGCCGGCCCCGCAGGTGACGCCTCCGCCCGCCCCCACTCCGGCCACGCCCGTCGAGCCCGAGCGCGGCAAGGCCGTGGCCCAGCCCGAGTCTCCGAAGCAACCCCCCGTGGTGAAGAACCACAACCGCCCCAACAACTCCAGCGCCGGCGGCCCCAGCCAGGCGGAGCTGCTGGACACCATCAGCCGGCTCGAGCGGGACATGCAGGCCTACATCGCCGGCGGGCAGATCCAGCCCCATCACCGGGATGCGGCGCGCAACATGCTCGGGAAGATTCGCGTCGACGCGCGCTCGGCGGACCGGGCGGAGGACCGCCGCAAGGTGCTGGATCTGATCAAGCTCTGGGAGCGGACGTACCTGAAGCGCAAGTAGGTGGAGGCGCCCCGCGGCGTCGCCTCACCTGCGCTGGGTGCAGAACACCGGCTGCGCCATGGCGTTGTGCACCTTCTCCGGGCTGAGGAGCTCCTCGCCCGCGGTGTACTTCAGGATCAGATCCCGGTTCTGCTTCATGACGACGGCGTTCTGGCACGTCCTGAGATCGTCGTAGTAGCCGTACGGCGGCAGCGCGAGCTGCAGCTCCGCGAGCTCCGAGAGCGAGAGCTTGTCCAGCTCCTTGCCGAAGAGCTTGTAGGCGGCGTCCTCCACGCCCACCACGCCCCGCTCGAACTGGATGATGGCCAGGTCATACGCGATGAGCTGATCCTTCTGGAGGAAGGCGTGGAGCTTGTTCGCGGCCACCGCCAGCTCCGTCTCGTTGCGCACCCCCAGCTTCCAGGCGATGCGCATGGCCAGCAGGGCCTCGCAGCCACCATCCCCCGGGGGCTGGCCTCCAATGGTCACCCCGGAGAAGAGCCGCCAGGCCCACGCCACCCCGTCCTCGCGCGGCGTCTGGAAGAACTTCGGGCACCCCATCTGCGTGATGTAGATGGCGACCAGATCCTTGGGCAGCCGGGTGAAGTCCGGGCGGTTGAACGTGATGGGCCGCTCCGGCTTCACGAACATGCCGGACACCAGGCTCATCCGCTCGCCCTCGATGGAGTGCTTGAGCAGCTTCTCGATGTCGAACTCGCTCTCCATCGGAGGCAGCTTGCTCGAGGTGTAGAGGTAGGACAGGGGCATGAGCACCCCGGCCAGGCCCAACAGGAACAGCACGATCCAGAAGATGCCTTTCACGCTCCCCAGGCTACCAGGGCGACGGGGGATGCGCTCGCGGGTTAAAACTCCAGGGACATGACGCAATGGTACCCGGCCACCCTGCTGGCCCGCTCGCCTGCCGCGGATGGACTGACGGACCTGATGCTCGATCTCTCGAAGACACCGCTGAGAGAGAGCCACCAGCGCCCGGGCCAGTACGTCCACCTGCGCCTGCCCGGCCTGGAAGAGGGGCTGTTCGCCATCGCCTCCGCGCCGGGCTCTTCCGGGCGGTGGGATCTGCTGATGAAGCTGGGAAGCCCGCTGACCGATTCCCTGCTCCACCTGCCCCTGGGCGAGCAGGTGGAGGTGAGCCGGCCGGAGGGGCGCGGCTTCCCGCTGGAGCAGGCCCGGGGCAGGGATCTGCTCCTGTTCGCCACCGGCTCTGGCATCTCTCCCATCCGCTCCGTCATCGAGAGCATCCGCCAGGAGCGCGGCGCGTATGGGCGGGTGATGCTGTACTTCGGCGTGCGCACGCCCAGCGCCTTCGCCTACTCGCGGGACTTCGAGGCCTGGGAGCAGGCGGGCATCCGCGTCATTCGCACGGTGAGCCAGCCCGGCGCCAGTGGCTGGCAGGGCCTCACCGGCTACGTGCAGGCACACCTGGCCGAGGAGCCCCTCGCGCCCGGCACGCTGGCCTTCGTGTGCGGCCAGCAGGAGATGGCGCGGGGCGTCATGGCCGCGCTCCACGAGCGCGGGGTGCCCGAGAGCGCCATCCTGCAGAACTTCTAGTCAGCGCCGCTCCACCCCAGGCGAGGCGTAGCGCACGTGGAAGAGCGCCGCGGCCGGATCGCTCTCTTGATCTCCAATGGCGTTCTGCGGCGTCCACGCGGCCACGCCCACCCAGCGCCCGTCCGGGCTGAAGCGCACCCGGCGCACGGACCAGCCGAACGTCCGCTCACCCTGGGTCAGGTCCTGCCCTTCGGTGAAGACGAACAGGCGCTTGTCCCAGCCGCCAGTGGCCAGTGAGCGGCCATCCGGGGAGATGCTGGCGGTGGACACCACGCCCCGGTGGACGGACCACTTCTGGAGAATCCTGCCCGAGGCGGCCTCCACCAGCGCGCCCGCGTTGAAGGGGCCGGTGGGCTCCTCGATCTCCTTCTTCTCCCGCTCGTACACGGCGCGCGTGCGCTCGGCCTTCTCCTGCGAGAAGGCGAGGCCCAGGCGCTGCCCCTTCGCATCCAGGGTGACGTCGTTGACGTGGCCCTCGAAGGCGAAGTCCGCCCGGGGCGCCAGCGTCAGGCCTCGCAGCTCCGCGCCCGTGGGCACCCCCTCCTTCGCGGCGAGGATGGCCTCCTGGGTGGACTCGTCGAAGGTGACGTCGAATTGCTCGGTGAAGGGGGTGCCCAGCACGCCCTGCGAGCCGGTGGGCACGCACACGTCGCATACCGCGAGGTCCACCCCGCCCACCAGCAGGGACTTGAAGCGCAGGGATTGGCCCCGCGCCAGCTTCGCCACGGTGTTGCCCAGCGGCGTGGGCACCGTCACGGTGTCCTTCAGGAAGGCCACGTCGATGCCGGCCCGCGTGGCTGTCTCCGTGTTGAGGATGATGGCCGGGGCGCGCTTGTCCAGCGCGAACGTCGCCTGCGCCTCGTCGTTGACGGCACCGCGCACCACGGTGAAGCCGCCGCGTCGCTCGAAGCGCACCCGGGCCTGGTCCGGCCGCAGCGCCTCCTCGTGGGTGCCCCACACGCGCACGTGCTTGTCCCAGCTCCCCGAGTACAGCGTCCCGTCCGCCGCGAAGGCCAGCGCGCTCACCCGGTCCGCGTGGATGCGAGCCTCGAAGACGAAGGCGAGCTTCGGCACGGTGAAGATGGAGACGAGCCCCCGCGCGCTGCCCACCACCACATAGCGGCCGCTCGGATGGAAGGCCACCGCGGTGAGCGGCTCCTCCGTGAGCGCGCCGCCCTTCGGCTCGCCGGTGGCGCCGTCGAAGAGGCGCACCTGCCCGTCATGTCCCCCCGTGGCCAGCAGCGCGCCGTCCGCCGAGAAGGCCACCGCCTCCAGGTCCGCCTCATACGGGTTGACGTCCCTGTCGGAGATGAGCGCCGGCGGCGTGCCCAGCGTCCACAGCGCGAGCTGGTAGGACTTCGCGCCCAGGTGCGTGTACGCCACGCGCGAGCTGTCCGGCGAGAAGGCGATCGCCCAGACGAAGTCCTTGTTGTTGAGCAGCGGCCCCTCCTCCAACCCCTTCACCTCGCCCGCCAGGTAGCCCCCGGGCGTCTCGGCCAGGCGCGAGAGCGTGTCCGCCGGCAGCGCCGGAGCATGAGCACAGCCCCCCCCGAGCGCCAGCACCCCGGCGAGCACGAGGCGCGCGTACCCCCTCATGAGCCCGAGCCCCCCGCCGCCAGATCCTCCGGCTTCAGCTCCTTCACGCCTCGGCTCTCCACGGACAGCAGGAAGAGCGGCTTGACGGCCTCGCGCTGCTCATTGAAGGAGGTGCGGCCCGTGGCGCCCTCGAAGTTCTTGAGGTTGGAGAGCGCGTCCCGAAGCTCGCCGCGGGTGCGCGGGCGCTGCTTCTCGATGATCTGCCGCAGCATCAGCGCCGAGTCGTAGCCGATGGCCTCCAGCAGCCCCGGATCCTTGTCGATGTCCTTGTAAGCATCTCGGAAGGCGTTGACGAACCTGCGCGTGGCCGGGCGCTGCGAGTCGATGAAGAAGCCGTCCACGTACACCGAGCAGGTGACGAACTTGCCGCCGCGCTCCACCAGCTCCGGCAGCCCCGAGCGGCCCTTGGGGCTGCTCCACGTGTTGCTGCCCAGCAGCGTCACCGTCTTGAGATCCCGCTTGCCCGTCGTCTTGCGGATGCGCTCCAGATCCCTCGGATCACACGCGTTGGTGATGATGTCCTCCACCGCGAGCGCCGGGCCAATCAGGCTCACGCGCGTCCAGTCGTCCGGGATGAAGATGGCGTCGAAGTCCACCACCGGCTCCAGGCCGCTCTTCAGCTTGTCGATGGCCTTGCGCCGGCGGAAGGCGTCCTGGTCGCTGGCGTTGATCTCGCGCACGCCCTCCATGTAGTCGAGCCGATCCTCCAGGTAGTAGCGGCCCACGAGCTTCTTGGCCTCGGCGGTGAACGTCGTCTGGTCGTGCGCGTAGCGCTCCGCGCCGCGGATGACGCCGCCGCGCTCCAGCACCTCGTCCCAGAAGCCGTTGGCCATCTCCACGCCGTAGGAGAGGTTCGGGTAGAGCACCGCGAAGCGCTTGAAGCCGCGCACGTTCACCGCGTAGTCCGCCATGGCCTCGGCCTGGGCGGAGTTGGTGAGCATGTTGCGGAAGACGTGGGGGCCGATCTGCGTGATGCCCTCCACGCGCGTCATCGTCAGCAGCGGCACCTGCAGCTCCTCGGCCACCAGCGCGGCGCGGCGGGAGTCCTCCGGCAGCAGCGGCCCCAGCACGGCGATGGCGCCCTCGTCGAAGGCGAGCTGCTCCATCGCCTGGCCGGCCACCATCACCTCGCCCTGCGTGTCCTTGATGATCAGCTCCACGTCGCTGCCGTTGAGCGCCAGCTGCACTCCGCGCAGCACCGCCTCGCCAATGGGCTTGTAGCGGCCCGACATGGGCAGCAGCACCCCCACCGTCTTCGGGCTCACCTCCACGCGGCGGGTGGCGCGGGCCAGCAGCTCGCTGGCCTGTCCGGCGAAGGGGTGGTCGGGGGTCTCCCGGAGGAAGCGCTGGAGCGTCTCCTCCAGCCGCGTCCAGTCGCGCAGGTGGTAGTAGATGCGCGCCAGCTTGAAGGTGAGCACGGGCCAGGCCGGGTGGCGCGGTGACAGCGCCTCCGCCACGCGGGCCACGTCCACGAAGGCCGCGCGCCCTTCCACCAGCTTCTCCACCCGGGCCACCGCCGCCGCCTGGGCCTCGGGCGTCTTCGCGCCTCCGGCCAGCTCCACTCTGATGTCGAGCGCCTCACCGAAGAGGCCCGCCCCTTCCGCGGCGAGAGCGGCGTCCTGGAGGAAGCTGTCCCGCTCGGCGCCCTCCGCCCCCGCGGCGAGGCTGAAGAACAGCTGGTAGGCCTCCCGGTAATCACCCACCTCCATCGCGCAGAGGGCCAGCTTGTACTTGGCGTCCTTCGCCTCCCGGAAGAGCGGGTTCTCGAAGAGCAGCTCCTTGAAGGCCTTTCGCGCGTTGGGGTAGTCCCCGGCCTCGAAGTAGAGGACGCCGGCGCGGTAGAGCGCCTCCTGGCTCGCGGTGGTGCCCGGGTAGTCCCTGCGCACCGTGAGGAGCACCTCGGCCGCCTGCTTCTTGTCCGGGGCCCGCGCCGCCGTCTCGATGGCCTGGGCGAGCGCCGCGTCCGCCGCCGCGTCCTGCCGCGCCTCGACGGCCGGCTGTGTCGGGAACGGCTCCTTGTCGGGCGGCTCGCCGGTACCTCCTCCCCTCACGGGAGTCGTCGTCTTGGGACAGGCGGTCAACAGCAGCGCCAGCGCCAGCCCCAGGGCACGGCGCGAGGTGGAGAGGGCTTCCATGGTGGGGGGGTGCATAGCAGTGAGGGTGCGCCTCCGTCGACAATCGAGCGGCCGGAACATTCCGGGGAAGACGTCTGGCGCATGCAGCGCGCGTGCCCGCCCCAAGTCCCCGAGACTCCGAGGGTCTGGCGCGGCGGGACGTGGGTGCCCGACCACGCCCGCGGCCCCGAGGGCTCAGCCCGCCACGGCCGCCGCCGAGCGCCGGGGCTGGAGGGCGCGGCGCACCTTGGCCGCGAGCACGTCCGGGTTCACCGGATAGGTGAGGACGTCATCCGCCCCGGCATCGAGCCCTGCCTCCACCATGCCCGGATCCTCCGGCGGGGCGAGGATGAAGAGGGGCAGCTCGGCGGTGGGCGCGGCGGAGCGCAGCGAGCGGGTGAGCGAGGCCGCCTCCCCGTCCGGCAGGCGCGCGGCCACCACCAGCGCGTGGGCGCCTGCTGCCAGCAGCTCCCGGATGCGAGCGACCGAGTCGGCGAGCAGCACTCGGATTCCATCCGCGAGGAAGCGCGCCTGCACGGTGGCGGAGCGCGCCGGGTCCGGCTCGGCCAGGACGATGGTGGGAGAGGCGCTGTCACCGAGCACCAGCTCGGCCACCTCGGCGGCCAGGGCCTCCAGGGCATTGGCGGGCACCCGGCCCTCCTCCCGCAAGCGGACGAGCGCGCGCGAGGCGGTGTCCGGCGTGGGAGAGGCCGTGCCGACCGCCTCCATCAGCGCGGTGGCGGCGCTGAGCGCCAGGGCCGCGCGGCTGGGGTGCGGCGCCGGTGCCTTCCCCTCCGCGCACGCGCTGATGACGGAGGACAGCTCTCCCGCATCCCGGCCCACCAGCGCGCGCACCGCCTCGCATGCGGGCCGGACGAACGTCTCCTTGCCCTCGAGGCGTGACGCGCAAGCCATGGCATACGCCGCGGCCGAGGCCCGCTCCGCCTCCGCCCGCCCCGCGCCGAGCCGGATCGCCACGCGCCGGGCCAGCCGGGCCAGCGCCGCGCCCTGGACACCCGCCCCCCCCAGGGCGGCCAGGGCCGCGTCCAGCACCCGGGCGTGCAGCCGCGCCGCGCGCGCCAGCGGGCCCGCCTCGCCGCCGAGCGCCTCCGCCAGCGAGGGCAGCACGCGCACCTCCATCGTGGGCGCCGCCGCCAGCAGCCGCGCCACCACCGCCGGGGTGTCCGAGATCGTGTCGCCCGCGACGAGCGCCACCTCGATACCGCCCAGCGCCACCGCGCGCTCGGCGTCCGCGCTGGAGCTGCCGGCCGCCGCCACGCCCTGCCGCGAGAAGAGGCGCACGGCCGCCTCCCGCTGCTCCACGTCGTCCGCCACCACGAGCAGCGTGCGCGCCAGCGAGCGCGGCGGGGGGCGCGTGGGCTGGGGCGCCGGCTCCGGGGGCTTCGGTGGAGCCCTCTCGGCCACCGGCGCCGGGGCCATGAAGGAGGCCTCGTCGAGCACCCGCTCGCGGGTGCCGGTGTGCTTGTCCGCGAAGGGCATCACGCCGGGCTGCGTCTCGGCGGCGCTCACCTTCATCAGGTTGGCCCAGTCCGGCCCTACCGTCGGCTCATCCCCCCGATAGAAGCGGTTGATGGTGCGGCGGATGGCGCCCTCGCTGGCGAGCAGGCCGCGCACGGCGTAGCCGGTGCGGAACTGGAGCTCGTCCAGGCGCTCCAGGTTCTGCGGCTCGCGCATGGCGCAGTACAGCTCCTTGCCCTGGAGGGTAAGAGGGACGGCCTCGAAGCGCTCGGCGTGCTCCAGCGGCAGCAACGACAGCAGCGGCGTGGGCACCGGCAGCGCGCGGAGCTGGTGCTCGGCGATGAAGGGGATGCCGAGCTGCTCGCTGATGGCGGCCACCAGCTCCTCGTCCGTGACGAGGCCCTCGGCCACGAGCCGCTCCCCCAGCTTGCCCCCCTCGCGCCGCTGCCGCTCGAGCATGCCCCTCAGCTGCGCCTCCGTGAGCTTGCCCGCGGACAGCAGCAGCTCTCCCAGCGGGCGCCGCACCACCGGACGCGGGCGCAGCGCGGCGAGCTGGAGGATCTGCGCGGACGCGGAGCGCGGCGGGAGCGCGATGCGGCGCGAGGGCTCCGGGCAGCCCTGAGGCACCGGGACCGGGGTGAGGCGACGCCCCGGCTCCGGGCTCCCCGCCGGGCCCAGCGGCGACGGCAGGGACGGGCGCTGCAGCTCCGAGCGGGAGTGGGTGCGGATGGCCACCGTCTTCGCCCCGGACATCACCGGCGCGGTGGCCGGTACCGGCGGGCTGACAGGAGCCGGCGTCAGCTTCGGCAAGGCGGCGCGCTGCGGCACCGGCCAGGTCGTCGAGCGCGAGGGCGCGCCGCGCGTCCCAGCGGGAGGAGAGCCCCCCTCCGCGCCGAGCCGGATCTCCTCGCCGCGCGTCTCCACCGTCCCCCCGCCCTCCAGCGGCGAGCGCCGGGAAGGGAAGCTGCGCGCGAAGAGCCGGGCCACGTCCTGCGGGCCCACGCGCAGGCGGTGATCGAAGAGGAAGTTCTGCAGCGCATCGGACAAGTCGCGCGCGCGCTGGAAGCGGGACACCGGATCCGGGGCCAGGGCGCGGGTGACGATGCTCCACAGCGGCGCGGGCACGCCCGGCACGGGCGCCACCGTCTTCACGTCGAAGGAGGAGATGTCGCGCAGGATCTGGAAGTAGTCCGGCCCGCAGAAGAGCTGCTGGCCCGAGAGCAGCTCGTACAGCAGCAGCCCCAGGAGGAACAGGTCCGCGCGCTGATCCACCGCGGCGCCGCGCACCTGCTCCGGGGCGAGGTAACCCACCTTGCCCTTCACCACGCCCACCTCGGTGCCCGTCTGCACGTTGGCGGCCTTGGCGATGCCGAAGTCGGCGAGCTTCACCTCGCCCGCGGCGGCGATCATCACGTTGGAGGGGTTGATGTCGCGGTGGATGATGTTGAGCGGCCGGCCCGCCCCGTCGAGCTTCTCGTGGGCGTAGGCCAGGCCCTCGGCCACCTGCTGGACGATGAAGCACACCTCGCGCAGGCCCAGGGGCACCTGCTGGGCGGAGGCGGCACGCTGGAGGGCGCGGAGGTTCTCTCCATCCACGAACTCCATCACCATGTAGTACTGGCCACGCACGCACCCCAGATCGAACACCTGGACGACGTTGGCGTGCTGCAGCGAGACGGTCAGCTTCGCCTCGCGCAGGAACAGCTCGATGAATTCCTTGTCCTGCGCGAGCGAGGGCAGCACGCGCTTGACCGCGACAGGCTTCTCGAAGCCCTCGGCTCCGAGCACCTTCGCGAGGAAGACTTCCGCCATGCCCCCTGCGGCCAGCTTGCGGATGAGTCGGTAGGTGGCCACGTGAACTCCCCCCAACCGGGTGTGGTGGGAGCCCAGATGTGCACGGCCGATCGGAATAGTGAGTGCCTGCTCGCCAGGATCCTCTCGAACGTCGGATCGCGGGCACTCGGGCGCGCCCCGGGCACATGAAGCGTCGAAGGTTGAGCAGGCACACGCCCACCGTGGAGGTAGGCAGGGCTACACAGAGGTGCTCACGGCGCGCGCACCGCGCCAGCCCTGGCTAGCCGAACAGCTCCTTCACCTTGTCGAAGAAGGTCTTGGACTGCGGGTGGCTCTCCTCGCCCGACAGCTCCGCGAACTTCTCCAGCAGCTCGCGCTGCCTGGCGGACAGCTCCGTGGGCGTCTCGATGATGACGCGCACGTGCTGATCCCCGCGCTGCTGGCTGTGCAGGTGCGGGATGCCCTTGCCCTTGAGCCGGAACACCTTGCCGGACTGCGTGCCCGCCGGCACCGTCATCTTCACCTTCCCGTCCAGCGTGGGCACGTCGATCTTCGCCCCCAGCGCCGCCTGCGTGAAGGAGATGGGCACCTCGCAG
Organism: Myxococcaceae bacterium; assembly: GCA_016926755.1. Classification (GTDB taxonomy): domain Bacteria; phylum Myxococcota; class Myxococcia; order Myxococcales; family Myxococcaceae; genus Hyalangium. The sequence continues at coordinate 30,188 of JAFGNZ010000128.1, forward strand.
AACACCTCGTAGTCCTCGCGCTGGAAGAGCGGGTGCTCGCGGACGATCACCGTCACGTACAAGTCCCCGGCCTGGCCGCCGCGATCACCCGGCTCGCCCATGCCCGAAAGGCGCACCCGCGTCCCGTTGTCCACGCCGGCGGGGATGGCCACCTCGATCACTTCCTCGGAGGGCACCTTGCCCGAGCCGCGGCAGCGCGAGCACGGATCCGGGATGACGGCGCCCGTGCCGTTGCAGTCGCCGCACGTGCGAGACACCGCGAAGAAGCCCTGCGTGAAGCGCACCTCGCCCACGCCGCCGCAGGTGCCGCACGGCTTGGGGGGCATGCCGCTCTTGCTGCCCGAGCCGCTGCACGTCTCACACTTCTTGGGGCGCGGGATGGGGACCTTGGGGCGGCAGCCGAACGCCGCCTCCTCGAAGGAGATCTCCAGGTTGTAGCGCAGGTCCGCGCCCCGGCCCGGGCCACCTCGGCCGCGCCCGCGCCCTCCGCCGCCGAAGATCTCGCCGAAGATGTCCCCGAAGATGTCGTTGATGTTGACGCCTTGGAAGCCGCCGAAGCCCTCGAAGCCGGAGCTCCCAGCCCCCGCATGGCCGAAGCGGTCATACCGGGAGCGGCGCTCGGGATCGCTGAGCACCTCGTAGGCCTCGGAGGCCTCCTTGAACTTCTCCTCGGCCTCCTTGTTCCCCGGGTTGCGGTCCGGGTGGTACTGCAGCGCCACCTTCCGGAAGGCGCTCTTCAGCTCCTGAGGGCTGACGTTCTTCTGGACGCCGAGAATTTCGTAGTAGTCCCGCTTCTGTCCCGCCGCCGCTGGCATCGCGTCAAACCCCTGGATTTATTAGCCTTTTCAACCCGCGTAGAATCTTGATCCACTATAACGCAGGGTTCGCGGGCAGCAATCCAGGGGCGTGAGCGGACAGGGAGCCGGCTAGACCATCCAGATGCGGTTCACGGTGAGCTCCATGCGGGCCAGCCGGCGCTTGAGGGCCTGGTCCACCGAGCCGCTGGCCACCCACTTGGGCACCACGAAGTGCAGCTCCGCGGTGTAGAGCTTGGCGGCGCTGGCCAGCAGGCTCCAGCGGTTCTCGGCGAGAGGATCCTCCACCAGCTCCGGGGTGACGATCTCGAGGATGATCGGCGTGCGATTCGAGTCCGTCTGCCGGCAGGTGAAGTCAGGCCGGTGGTCTTCGATGGTTCCCGAGAGGACAGGCGGCGGCATGAAGCCAGGGAGCCGGGCTTTGATGTCCGTGTAGCCGATTGTCCGGAAGTACTCAGCCATGAGCCAGAGGAGCCGCCGCCGCTCCTCGTCCTCCACCACCGGCTCACAGCCGGGACTGAACAGCGCTTCTTTCTGGTTCGTGTCGTTGATGTCCATGGCTCCCGAAAAGCTGTCCGCCACAGAGGCCTACAGCAACGATCGGGCCAGCGTGCGCTGGCCGGCAGGCCGCGGGACGAGCAAGGGAGCCGAGGCAGCGGACTGAAGCACCTTGGCCCTGGCGCGGCGCGGTGAGAGAGTCCGCGCCTCCGTGGCCCCCCGTCCCTCTGCGCACGTCTACCGCCGCCTGCTGGGCTATCTGCGCCCCTACTGGCGGCTGCTCGTCGCGGGCCTGGGCGCCTCCCTGCTCGCCGCGGCGGCCACCTCCGCGTACGCGTGGCTGGTGGGGCCGCTGCTGCGCGCCGTGCTCACCGGAGAGGCCATCACCCTGGCTGGCCTGAGCCTGCCGCCGGAGGAGATGCTGCGCCGGCTGCCGCTGCTGGTGGTGGCGGTGGCCGCGGTGAAGGCCACGGCCCAGTTCCTCCAGGGTGGGTGGATGCAGCGGCTGGGCCAGCGGGTGATGGCGGATCTGCGCGGCTTCTTCTACTCCCGGCTGCTCGCCCAGCCGCCGGCCTTCTTCGAGCGGCGGCACTCCGGCGAGCTGCTCTCGCGCTTCACCGCGGACGTGCCGCTGGTGGAGTTCTCCGTCACGCAGGCCCTGTCCTCCTATGTAAAGGACGGCATGCAGATCCTCGCGCTGCTCGTCACCTGCGCGCTGATCGACGCGAAGCTGTCCCTGCTCACCTTCGTGGTGATGCCGGCCACGGTGCTGCCGGTGACGCGCTTCGCGCGCTCGCTGAAGAAGGTGGCCACCCGCTCGCAGGCGAGCCTGGGCGCGCTCACCTCCCTCACCGCCGAGCAGCTCCAGAACCTGCCGGTGGTGCAGGCCTACGGCGGGGTGCCTCGGGCGCTGAGCACCTTCGACGCGGAGGCCGAGCGCTACCTGGGGGAGATGCGCCGCTCGCTCTTCCTGCGCGGCGCCTTCAGCCCCACGGTGGAGATGCTGGGCATCGTCGGCGTGGCGCTGGTGGTGATGTGGGGCGCGCGCGCGGTGGCGGCCGAGCCCGCGCTGGCCGGGCGCCTGCTCTCCTTCATCGCCGCGGCGCTGCTGCTCTACCAGCCGGTGAAGTCGCTCAGCGGCACGCTCTCGCAGGTGCTCACCGGGCTGGTGGCCGCCGAGCGCCTCTTCTCCATCGCCGACGAGCCGGCCCCGCCGGACGAGGGCAGACAGGCCGGGCCGCTGGCGAAGGCGCTGGTGCTCGAGGAGGTGCGCGCCACCTACCCGGACGGCCGCGAGGGGCTGCGGGGGGTGAGCCTCACCGTGCCGGCGGGCGCGCGGGTGGCGCTGGTGGGGGCCTCGGGCGCGGGGAAGACGACGCTCTTCTCGGTGCTGCTCGGCTTCCTGCCCACGAGCGGCGGCGCGGTGCGCTGGGATGACGTGCCGCTGCCGGAGCTGAAGCCCTCCAGCGTGCGCGCGCAGATGGCGTGGGTGCCGCAGGAGCCCGTCCTCTTCTCCGGCACCGTGCGCCACAACCTGCTGCTGGGCCGCCCGGAGGCCAGCGACGCCGAGCTGTGGGAGGCGCTGGTGCTGGCGCACGCGGAGGACTTCGTGCGCGCGCTGCCCGGCGCCCTGGACGAGCCGGTGGGCGAGCGCGGCTCACGGCTCTCCGGCGGACAGCGGCAGCGGCTGGCCCTGGCGCGCGCCTTCCTGCGCCGCCCCTCGCTGCTGCTGCTGGACGAGCCCACCAGCGCCCTGGACGCCGCCAGCGAGGCCGCGGTGGGCGCGGGGCTGGCCGAGCTGATGAAGGGCCGCACGGTGCTCGTCATCGCTCACCGGCTCTCCACGGTGCGGGACGCGGACCTCATCCTCGTGCTGGATGCGGGCCGGGTGGTGGAGTCCGGCACCCACGCGCAGCTGGTGGCCCGCCAGGGCCGCTACGCGCAGCTCCTGGGAGAGGGCGCCGTCGCCGCCTGAGCCCCGCTGCCGCGCGCTTGCGTCCTGCCCCTGGCTTTGCCAGCGTCCCCTCGGCATGTCGCGCGAGCCCGCCCCGCTCAACCTCAACACGCTGCTGCTGATCCCCGCACTGCTCCTGGCGGCCGTGGCGTGCTGGGCTGTCGCGACGCGTCAACTCCCGCTCGCCGCGGCGGCCACCCTCACGCTGTTGCTGGTCCCCATCATCTTCCGGCTGGTGACGCGCACCTGGTACCGCGGGCTGGTGCTGCGCGGGCTGGGCCTGTTCATCCTCGGCTTCCACGTGCCGATGTTCATCCTTGGATTCTTCGCGCGCGCCAACATCGGCTGCGCGCCGGGCAAGTGCTTGGCACTGGTCATCCTGGGCGCGCTCCTGGGCCCCATCGTGGGCCTGCTGTTCACAGTCGTTTACTGGCTGGTCGGTCGGCCTCCAGTCTGAGTTCCCGGGGTTGGCAGCGGTACCTAGTTTCCCGGAAATGCTTGTTACCGCCAGACCCAGCCTCGCCCCCGGTGTGGTTGCGGCCGCTACCGCGCCGATGACCGTCCTGTTCTCCTCCTGGCTGTTGATCCACCAGGCCGGGGGCCTGGATGAGCTGGCCCGGGTGACGGGCTCGGCGGGGGCCTTCTCCACCCTCGTCCTGCTGTCCGGGCTGGTGGAGCTGTCCTTCCTGACGCTGATGATCTGCCACCTCGGCATGGGGCGCCTGGTGCCGCTGCCGGTGATGCTGGGCATGGCCACACTGCCGTGGACGGTGGGGCTGCTGGGCAGCGAGGTCGTCGTGAACCGCGTGGTGGCGATCCTGGCGGAGCTGGACGCCGCGGACGCGCGCAGCGCGCTGGCGCTGGGGGTGGGAGAGGCCATGGCCTCAAGGATGCTGGGCGCGTGGATGAGCGCGACGCTGCTGACGGGCCTCGGGCTGGGGCTGGCGACGGTCGGAGCCACCGGGGTGGGCGCGTGGCACTGCGCGCACCGCGGCTCCACGACCAGCCTGCTCTTCGGTGTCCTCGTGGCCTTCGCGCTGGCGACCATTGCCCTGGTGGGCGCGCTGGAGGCCCACCAGCTCTTCGATGCGCTCATGCGGGTGGCCCACGCCCCCCTCTCCGCGCGCGCCCGCCTCCTGTATGACGCGACCGAGGGCATGACGGACCTGCGGTCGCTCCGTTACACCTGCATGGCCCTGCTCGCCACCCTGGGCGTGATGTTCTTCGCCTGGCAGGCCCGCCGGCGCGCGCGCCCTGCCCAGGGGTGGATGGGGAGCGCCTTCCTCGCGGCCGCCGTCACCTCCCTGCTGCTGCTCGATGCCCACCCGATGAGCACCGCCACCGCGGGCGCGCGCTCCGCGGGGCTCGGCCCCTTCCTGCTCCCCGCCGACTTCGAGGCCCTCGAGGCTCCCCGCGCCTCCAGGCCCCTCTCGCTCATGACGCTCGCCACCCTGGAGGGGCTCACGTCCGCGGAGGGAGCCCGCCTCCCCTGGAGTGCACCGCCCGAGGCGCTCGCCGAGGCGCTCTCCTCCTCGCTTCGCTCCCGGGGCGCGCGCGCCACCGTCAAGGAGCTCACCCCAGAGCCCGTGCTGCCGTTGCTGGTGGACGCCCGGCTCTCCGGGGCCACCGCCCGTCGCCTCCTGGAGGCGAGCACCCACGCCGGCGCGCACTCCGTGGAGCTGGTGGGCAGACAGCCGCATACGGCCAGCCCGGCGCAGCTGCACCAGCTCCAGGCCCGAGCGCCTCTCTTTCCCATGCTCGTGGCGCAGCCGGGGACGCTGAAGCTGCTGCTGCCCTCGGCGCTGGCGAAGGGCGTCATCCCCGGCTGGCGGGCCCGCTTCGAGCGCGGTGACACGCTGAGCCTCTCGCGCGCGAGCGGTGGCGACGTCCTCACCCTCTCCCTGCACGCCTCGCTCGCGGAGGTGCCGGACGTCCTCGCCGGCACGTTCGTCGGGCTGGAGCTCTCGGAGGAGATCTCCCTGAGGGAGCTGAGCGCCGCGGCCGAGGTGCTCGGCGTGGCGGGGGCCTCTCCCGTGGTGCTGTACGAGCCGAGTTCCCTCACGGCCCGGCCCGCCGACGGCGGCACGGATGCCCTGTGGAGCGCTCCCGCCTCCGGGCCCCTCGCGCCCGGGCTCCTCCATCGGCTGGTAGAGGGCCAACACCATGTGCTGGAGGCGTTCCAGGAGGCGCAGGAGGAGGCCCGGCGCGCGCGGGAGCCCCACCAGGCGCGCCCCTTGGAGTTCGCTCAGAGGATCGAGGCGAACAGCACGATGGCGGCGATCAAGCCCAGGCCGAAGACCACCAGGGTCACCACACCCTCATATCTTCTGGACGACTGGGGCACCTTCGGCGCCGCGTCCCGAGGAGACTCCCTCGCCTCGGAGGAGGCCTGCGCCGGGGCCGCGGAGGGCTCCCGAGGCCGCTCGGCGGAGTGGGTGACGATGGAGGCCTCCCGGAGCTCCAGGCCCTCTCGCGCCAGCGCGAGCACCCGCTTCATGTGGAGTATGTAACGGTCCCCCCCCTCGTAGGTGGCCAGCGCCAGCGCGGCCCGCATGAGCCGGAAGGGCACCAGCTGCGGATCGGTCTTGATGATGGCGGCGGCCGGGTTCGCCTTCGAGCCCCCCTCGTGCTCCACCCGCCCGGTGCACAGCCCTTCGCCGCTCGTCCATACGTAGTGGTCGTCCAGCAGCGTCAGCTCCTGGCGCTGCACCCGGCCATCCGGATCCACGAGCGACAACAGCTCCGCCCCCTGGGCACACATGTGCCAGACCGAGCGCTGCCCGTTGTCCCCAGGGGGCCCCTCCACGGCCCGCACCCGGTAGAGCGCCTGCACCGCGGTCTTCAGCTTCTCTGGTGAGGGGGTGTCCATCCCGCGGCGAAGCCTAGCATGCGCGCGTGCGTCCTCCCGCCGCCGAGGCTAGCGTTCGAGCGCCATGAGCCGCTCACGGGGAAGAGGTACCGACTTCATCCACCACTTCGAGGGCGCGCAGGCGCTCGACGGGCTGCTGGAGCTGTCCGGCAGCACCTGCACCACCGCCGAGGTGCTCGCGCGCATGCGCGCCGCCCAGGCCGAGGGCAAGCCGCGCGACGCGGTCATCCCCGGCCTCTTCCCCGGCGAGCCCCGCTTCCCCTCGCCCGAGCTCGCCCGCCAGCTCTTCCAGAACCTGCTGGGGCTCTGGGAGCTGGTGGAGGAGGGCGTGCCGGTGCGACTGGACGAGGGGCCTCGGCCCCCGCGCCCCAAGAAGGTGAAGCCCGTGCGCCCGTCCCCCTTTGCCCCAGGCGAGCCCGGGGGCGAATTCGTGGAGGCCGCCTGGCGTTACCTGGAAGACGACGAGAAGGAGCGCACGCGGCGGGAGCACGCCTTCGAAAACCGGCAGGATGCGCTGCTGGGCGCGCTTGACGGCGCGGGGCTCACGGACGAAGGATATGTCGTAGCCCGCCACCTGCTCTTCGAACTTCACGCCATGTTGGAGCTGGGCTGGCCGCCCGGGCTTGCCAGTGTGGACCCGGCGGTGCTGGAGAGGGAGGACACGGAGGCTCCGCCGGTGCCCCAAGCCCTCACCGCTTACGCGGAGGAAGCGCTGTTCGAGGCGGAGCAGGACGAGGAGCGCCCCCTCTCTGCCGAGGAGCTCGCGCGGGTACGCACCCTGGTGCGACGTGGGCTGGCGGGGCTGTGGCGCGCCCGGAAGGGGAGTTGACGGATGGCACGAGACAAGGACGACAACGACGGCGGCGGATTCTCCGGCAAGCGCAACAAGAGCTGGCGCGAGATCGACGCGATGCGTGGCAAGAGCAAGAGCCACTCGCGTCATGACGATCCGGCCCAGCAGCGCATCGAGCGCAGCGCCTCCTACCAGAAGTACAAGGCGGCCGCGGACGCGCTCTTCACCGGCGGAGAGCTGCCGCAGGGGCTGGCCGAGAAGTTCGACCCCGAGGGCAAGCGCAAGACGCAGAAGCAGGCCCTCCAGAAGCTGCAGCAGGCCGAGTCGCGCCAGGCCTGGGTGCAGGGCGTCATCGAGTACCTGGAGAAGTACCCGGAGCTGCCCGAGGACGCCTACTTCCTGGACAGCCTGCTGGACCACCCGCGCGAGCGCATCGCGGACAAGGCCCTGGCGAAGCTGGAGGCCCTGGAGGCCGAGGGCAAGCTGAAGACGAAGGTGCCCAAGAGCCTGGACGAGCGCCTCAAGTCCATCCAGATCACCAGCATGGATCCGGAGATGCAGGGCCGAGCCAAGGCGCTGCGCGAGAAGCTCAAGGCCTGAGCGGGCCTGTCCGAGCCATGACTCCTCAAGAGCGCGAAGAGCTGGAGCGCGAGGTCCGCCGCCTGTGCGCGCAGGGTGAGCACGCCCGCGCCGCCGAGACGGCCATCCGCGGGTACGGCCCCGAGATCCTGGGGGTCCTCGTCGCCACGCACCGGGAGGAGGAGACCGCGGACGAGATCTTCGCCCAGTGGAGCGAGCGGCTCTGGCGAGGGATGGGCGGCTTCACCTGGTCCTGCGCGCTGCGCACGTGGGCGCACACCCTGGCGCGCAACGCCTCGATCAGCTTCCAGCGGCACGAGCGTTACAGGGGGCGGCTGCACCCGCCCATGCCGGGCTCGGAGGCGCTCTCTCGGATTGCCGAGAAGGTGCGCACGGAGACGCGGCCCTACCTGCGCACGGAGGCCAAGAGCAAGCTGGCCGCGCTGCGCGACAGCCTGCCCCCGGAGGACCGGACGCTCCTGGTGCTGCGCATCGACAAGGGCCTGGAGTGGAAGGATCTGGCGCGGGTGATGCTCGGCGAGGAGGCCGAGCTCTCCGAGGCGCAGCTCACCAAGGAGTCCCAGCGGCTGCGCAAGCGCTTCCAGCTCCTCAAGGATCGGCTGGTGGAGCAGGGCCGCCGCGAAGGCCTGTTCTCCCAGGAGTGAGTCCTCAGCTGTTATTGATTGTTATCAGCCCCTCGGTGTGCTGCGCACCTTTGTGTTCATTGCTGGAATTGTCGCACGCACCGTTGGCCTCATGACACACCACTGGTGAGCCTCGGCAACGAGGCTCCTTGTCGGGCCACACTACCCATCAGCTCCCCTAGACTTCGCCCAACACATGAGGTAACATAATTTTCCATCCACAACGTCACTCCGTGCTCTCTGAAAGGAAATCAAACAGTGGAAATGCTCAGGGACAGGGAAGTCGAACGCTTGGCAGATGTCTCACGTGCGCTGGGGTTCGATGAGGCTGTAACGCGGTCAATGAAACAGGTCTTCCTGGCGTTGTCAGAGAGCTGGGACGCGCTCCCGGCGGGTGCCACTCCGCCATGGCCCTCGGACGTGTGTGATGACCACTCGCCCTATGAGGTCTCCGTGGCGCTCGACGAGCGGGGGCCTCAGCTGCGCGTGCTGGTAGAGCCCATGGATGCGCCGCCCTCGCTCTCCGCCAACCTCGCGGCGAGCATGCGCCTGCACAAGAAGCTCGAGCAGAACCTCGTCCAGAACCTCGTCGTCGACCTCCGCCGGCTGCGCGCGCTGGAGGACCTGCTGCTGCCGCCGGAGATCAAAGGCCGGTTCGCGGCCTGGTACGCGGCGGCGTTCGACCGGGAGCGGGCGCCGAGCCTCAAGGGGTACTTCAACCTCGGGGTGCAAGGCCCGGCGCGCGCGCCGCAGATCGCCGAGGAGGCGCTGCACCGGCTCGGCTTCCACAAGGCCTGGCCTACCATGGCCAGGATCCTGGGGCGCCGGGAAGTGGGCGCCGAGGAGCTCGTCTACTTCGCGCTCGACCTGGCTCCTGGCGAAGGCGCGCGGGCGAAGCTCTACTTCCGCCATCACTCCCCGACCGCGGCCTTCCTCGACGAGGTGGCCTCGGTGGCGCGCTACCACCAGCCGGGATTCGTCGCCGAGTTCTGCCGCAAGCTCTCCGGCGGCGGGGAGGGGCCCTACACCTCCAAGGGGCCCGTGACATGCTTCAGCTTCACGGATCCGTCCGATGCGCGTCCCACGGCCGCGACGGCCTACTTCCCCCTGTCCCACCATGCGCGCGACGATGCGGAGGCCCGGGAGCGGATCACCCACTACCTCCAAGCTCAAGGTCTGGACACCACGCCCTATCTGAGGACGCTCGAGGCACTTGCCCGTCGCCCCTTGGAGGCCGGCACGGGCATGCACACCTATGCCGCGGTGCGGTGGCAGGGCAAGCCCCGGGTGACCGTCTACTTCTCACCGGAGATCTATGGGACGCAGCCGCGGCTCGAGACCCACGTGGCGGAGGGGACGCGCCCGGCGACGGCCATCGTCGACTACTTCGAGGAGCACTCCGTCGCGGACCACCCCTTCTTCGCGAGGATGCGCCGTGAGCCGGTGCGCCTCGAGGTGCTGGCTCGCATCCTGGCCAACTTCCGCGTGGGCATCACCCGGGAGTTCCCGCGTCGGCTGGCCTGGCTCACCGCCCGAGCCCCGGATGACGCCATCCGCTGCGTGCTGGCGAAGCAGCTCAATGATGAGATGGGGGATGGCGACTTCAAGCGCGCCCACCGCGGGATGTTCGAGCGGATGTTCGGGGTGCTCACGCCCTGGGCTCCGCAGGAGACGGACGAGGTGCTCGCGCCGGGCCGCGCGCTCGGCGAGGTGCTGGAGCGCTGCTACGTGACAGCCGAGCCGTACGAAGGGGTGGGCGCCAGCCTGGTGGTCGAGGTCTACGGCAAGCAGGTGGACTCGTACATCGCGGACCAGTTCCGCCGCCAGGACCAGATTCCCCCCTCGAAGCTCGACTGGCTGCACCTCCATGAGAACCTGGAGGTGGAGCACGCGAGCGAGTCCCTGGACGTCGCGCGCCTCATCCCCCCCGGCCCGGCCACTGAAGCCGCCTGGAGAGGGGCCAAGGCAGTCGCCACCGCGTCGCGCACCTTCTTCGACACGCTGTACCGCCAGTGCTACCTGTGATCGACCTTCGCGGCCAACCGGTGCCGTGCACGGCGGCCACCCTCCAGCTCCTGACCTGCGCGCCGCTGCTGGGCTCGGTGCTCGGCGCGGCGCTGGACGTTCAGCTCTTTGATCATCTGGCGGCACGTCCGCTCGGGGCCGAGGAGCTGGCCGCCCGAGCGGGCCTCTCCGTGGAGGGCACGCGGCGCCTCCTCACGGCGCTCGTGGCGCTCGGGCTCATCGAACAGCTGGAGGGCCCGCGCTTCCGCAACGGTGCCCTGGCCGCGGCGGCGCTCACCCGTGAGGGGGAGGACTCGCTCGTGCCACTCCTCCTCCACCAGCGCCGCCACGTTGACTCGCTCTTCGCGCACCTGGGCCAGGCGGTGCGTACGGGCCAGACGCAGTTGGAGCACTGGCCCTTCGTCGACCCCTCGCGCCCCGCCGGGGACCCTTACACGGAGCTGGCCCGGCGCCCCGAAGAATATGCGCTCCTCATGCGAGCCATGGACATCGCCAGTCGTGGGGTGGGGCGGCTCCTCGCGGAGCAGGTCGACTTCACCCAGGTCCGCCGGCTCGTGGACCTCGGCGGGGGTGGAGGCCAGATGGCCCTGGAGCTGGCGCAGGCGGTGCCACATCTGTCCATCGAGCTCGTCGACACGCCCCCCGCGCGGGCCTACGCCTCCGAGCGCATTGCGCGCGCCGGGCTGGCCGGGCGCATCCGCTGCACGACGGCGGACCTGCGCTCGGAGCTGGCTGGCACCCTGGAGCCGGCTGACGTCATCCTCATGTCGGGGGTGCTGAGTGACTTCGTGGCAGCGGAGCGCGCGCGCATCCTCGCACGGGTCGTCTCTCTGCTGCGCCCGGGGGGCCTGCTGCTCATCAGTGAGACGCTGTTCCGCTCCGAGCGCAAGGGGCCGTTGCTGCCTGCGCTCCTGTCGCTGTTCATGCTGCTCAGCACGGGGGGCGACAACTTCACCCCGGAGGAGATGAAGGAGATGCTCCTCGCGGCAGGCCTGGTGGACATCCGCTTCTTCTTCAACGGAGAGCGCGGCCTGCGAGATCTGACCGTGGCCCAGCGCCCGTAAGGCGCGATCGCTGCCCACTCAGCTCCGCGGCACCGTCATGGACGGCGTCATGATGGCCGCCAGCCGCGCTGGAGCGCGGACGAGCTGGCCGGCCGCCCACGCCTCGGACTGGCTCATCAGCGCCCTCCCCTCGTCTCCCCCCATCACCTCGCCGCGGCGACGCTGGATGAAGGCCGCCATCGGGGCCATGGAGTGCGCTCGCGCCCCCTCCTCCGCCACCGAGAGCCACCGGAGCGCCTCCGCATCGTCCCCCTTCCGGCGCGCCACGGCCGCGCGGAGGAGCGCGCCCATGGGGGCCTCCGCCCAGCTCACACCCTCGCTCTCCAGGGCCTTCGCGGCGCGGAGGGTCTCCCGCAGCACGGCTCCCTCTCCACGAGGCTCGGCCGCCAGCAACGCCAGCGCTCCCCAGTACCGGGCCTCGACGCGGAACGCCTGCACGCGCATCAACCCGGAGCGCCACAGCAGGAAGCGCCTGCCGCGGATGATCTCCAGGGCGCGCGGGCCTTCTCCCAGGTAGAGCGCGATTCGCACCTGCGCCGCGGACTCCCGGTAGTGCTGCAGGTGGTAGCTCCGCTGTGTCCACGCCCTCATGGCCACGCGCAGCGTCTCCCGCGCACGCGCGGGCTCATCCGCCGCCAGGTGCACGAAGTAGTCGCTGGTGAGCCGCACCATCGTCTCGCAGTGGAGGTTGCCCCGCTCGCGGGCATCCTCGAGCAGTGAGCGCACCAGCGCGGTGAGCTGCTGGAGCTCTCCGAGCTGCCACAGGCATGCGGCCTGCTGGGTGCGCGCCAGGTCCAGCTCCCACGGTACTCCCGCGCAGCGCTCCTGCAGGAGCGTCGCGGCCTCGCGCAGGAGCGCCTCGGCCTTGCGGTAGTCCCCCCGCGTCATCGTGTGCACCCCTGTCACGATCAGGCTCAGCCCGATGGCGTGGGGGTGAGACGCCTGCTCCGCGAGCTCCCGCGCCGCGCGCAGGAGGCGCTCCACCCGCTCACCCCTCCGCGCGCCCAGCAACGAGCGGGAGAAGGCGTGGATGGCCAGCGCTCGGGAGATCCGGTAGGGCTCTCCCGCCCGCAGCGCCAGGAGCATGTGGCGCGTCTGGAAGTCCGCGGAGCGGATGGGGTTGGTGATGCCCAGCCCCATCGCCGCCGCCCAGCAGGTATCAATCCGCCGCAGCGTGTCCTCAGGCAGCTCCGCGGCGGACCTGGGCTTGAAGCCGAGCCCCCGCACCTTCAGCCAGAGCTGGCGCGCGGCCAGCGAGAGCAGCGCGCCCAGAGACGTGGAGGGCTGCGAGAGCCCCGCCTCCCGCAGGACACGCGCGAGGGCCTGGAGCCCCTCCTCCGTATATCCCCCGAGCAGGAGCTGCTCCATGGCCTGCCGCCGGTGCACGAGCGCGCGATCGGGCACGACGGCCTCCGCCACCTGGAGGTGCGCCTCCGCCGCCTCCCGAGGCCGCCCCGCGCTGGTGAGCGCCTCGCCCAGCCGGGCCTTGAGCGCATGAGCCTCCTCGGAAGCCAGGGTCCCCGTCTCCAGCGCCGCGCGGTAGAGCCGGGCCGCGCGATCGAAGGCCAGCACCTCGTGAGCGCGCGTGGCGGCCTGGACGGCGTAGCGCGCGGACTTCGGCAGCTCCCCCGCCTCACGGAAGTGGAAGACGAGCTGCTCCAGCTCCGCGCGCCCCGACTCCTCCAGCACCTGGGCGAGCCCCCGGTGGTGCCCCCGACGAACCTCGGGCGCCAGCCGGGTGAGCACCGCCTCCCGGATGCGATCGTGGTACAGCAACAGCTCCTCGCGCCCCTCCACCCGCCGGACCCGCAGGAGCTGCCCCGCCCTCAAGAGGGCCAGCGCCTGGAGCTCCTCCTCTCCTCCCGCCGCGCCCGAGGCCACGCGCGAAGCGCTCGTGCGCGGCAAGGGCTGTCCCGCCACGGAGATCACCTCCAGGAGCCGCCGCGCCGACTCGGGCAGCCGCCGCAGGCGCGCCTGGATGACCGCATCCAACCCCATCGGCAGGCCCTCGGGCGTGGCGCCCTCCGCGACCGGGGGCCGCGGCTGTCCTGTCTCCTGGAGGTACCGGGCCAGCTCCGTGAGGAAGAACGGGCTGCCCCGCCCCTCCGAGGCCAGCGCCGGAGCCGGTGAGCGCCGCTCCGCGCTCGCGCCGAGCAGCGTCCTCATGAGCGCCTCCGACTCGCTCCCCTCCAGCTCGCCCACCTCCACGTCGTGCACCACGAGGCGGGTGTAGGGCTCCGCGCGCAGCGCCTGAAGGAAGGCCGACAGCGCCGGGCTCGTCTCCACCTCGTCCTGGCGATACGAGGCGATCAGCAACAGGGCCGGCACATACGGCGGGCGCAGCACCTCCAGCAGCAGGGCCACGCTATCGAGGTCACCCCACTGGATGTCGTCGATGAAGAGCACCAGGGGCCCACGCTGGGCGAGCCCCACGAGCAGCTCCCTCAGCGCCCAGGCGCCCCGCCGCCGGAGCTGGGCCGGATCCGCTGCCTCGACACGGCTCGCCACCGGCGAGCCAGGCAGCTGCCCGAGCACTGGGAAGAGCCTCGCCAGGGCGCCGAGATCCGGAGGGAGCAGCGGCTCCAGCTCCGCGCGCGGCATCCGCCGGAGGTGGCGGTAGAGCGCGTCCACGAGGCTGTCGAGCAGCTTGTACGGAACGGACTCCTGCTCGAAGCACCGCCCCGAGAGCACCACCCGCGCCTCTCCCGCGCGCTCGGGCTGAAGCCCCTCGAGGAAGTGGTGCGCCAGCGCGCTCTTGCCCATGCCCGAAGGCCCGTGGAGGAGCGCGACCGCCGTGCTCCCCGCGCGGACCTCCGTGAGCGCCTGCTCGAGCCGCCGCAGCTGGGCCCCACGCCCGACAAAGGCCGTGCGCAAGGAGGAGGGCCGCTCCCCCAGCGCTGGGCGGGCCTCGGATCGCGTCAGCCGCTCCAGCACCTCGGCGCCCGAGGGGCGCTGCTCGGGGACAGGCGCGAGCAGCTCCAGACACAGCGCCTCCAGATCCTCCGGGATGCCCGACACGAGCGTGCCAGGTGGCGGCGGAGGCGCGGCGGCGGGCGCCTTGATGTCCGGCGGTCTCCCCGCCAGCGCCTCGTAGAGCATCACCCCGACGGAGTACCAGTCCGCCGCGGGCCCCACCGGTCGCGCCGCGGCCTGCTCGGGGGCCATGTACCGCGGCGTGCCCGCGCCCTTGCCCTCCTGGAGCCCCGCCTCCAGGTCCGTCACCAGGCCGAAGTCGAGCAGGACCACCCGCCCGCTCTCGGCCACCATCACGTTGGACGGCTTGATGTCCCGGTGCAGCTTCCCCGCGCCATGGAGGAAGAGCAGCCCCTCGGCGAGCTGCCGGAGCGCGGCGCGCAGCCGCTGCTCGTCGAACGGAGGCCCTCCCGCGCCGGGCACGCGCACCGCCTCCAGGAAGGAGCACCCCCGGATCAGCTCCAGCGTGAAGAACCACTGCTCCCCGTCCGAGTGCAGCTCGTAGAACTGCACGAGGTTCGGGTGAGCCATGCCCGTGAGCGTGCGGAACTCCTGCTTGAAGAACAGGAGCGCCTGCGGATCCCTGCGGCGCATCAGCTTGAGCGCCACCGCCGCGTTGCGCTCGCGATCATGAGCCTCGAAGACGGCGCCGAAGGCCCCGGCGCCCAGCTGGCGCTGGAGGACGAACCGCTCGGAGCTCCAGCCTCGAAAGAGCTCGATCTTGCCCGGCACCACGGTGTCGGAGGGCCCCTCCACGGGCGCATCCGAGACGTGGGCCAGCTCTCGCAGGAACGCGAGCGTCGAGGCACCATCCTTCGAGGCATCGTCCGCGCTCATGCCCCGAGCCTACTCCGCCGGGCAGACAGCGAGGAGAGGGTCAGCGGTTGATGACGAACCCGCAGGCCGAGTCGAGCACCACCTTCGCGCCCGACAGCGCGTTCATCAGCCGCTCGTAGTGCGTGCGCTCCGCGTCCAGCTGCGCCTCCAGCGCCTCGGCGGCCAGCCCCTGGTGCCCCAGCGACAGCTTCATCCGCTCCAGCGTGGCATCACGCTCGGCCTCGAGGGCCTTCTTCGCCTTCGCCGCGAGCTTGCCCAGCTCCGCCTCGGCCGCCTTCTGCCCCACCGGCACCGCCGCGTCCACGAAGGCGCCGATGCCCGGGAAGGCCCGCGACACCTCGTCTCCCTTGAGCGCGCGCCCGTCCGCCTCCAGCACCGGCAGCAGGCTCGCGTCCGCCTTCGGTCCGCCCGGCCCCTCCGCCACCGCCACATGCAGCAGCGTGCGCTCCAGGAAGCGCGCGAGCTGACGGCTCGGCACGCGGGCGCCCGGCGAGGTGTCCTCGGGCTCGGGCAGCTGCACGTGGTAGAGCAGCTCCAGCCCGCGCGCCTTGAGCGGCCCGCGCTTCTCCAGGAAGCGGAACCCGCTGCGCCCGTAAGGCCCGTCCCGCAGGAAGCCGAACAGCGCCTCCACCAGCGAGTGCCCCGTGGCGAAGTACTCCAGCTCCTCGGCCTCCACCGCCGTGTCGCGCCAGAAGGTGCCCAGCACCGTCCGGTCCTCCATCACGTCCAGGCCCGGCAGCCCCTCCACGTTGAGCGCGTGGCCGAAGTGGAACGCGCACTGGAAGGCCTCCACCTCCTCGTCCGTGTCCACCCGGATGCCCACCCGCTTCGCCAGCTCGGTGACGGACTCCTCCAGCCGCTCGTCCAAGTCCCTCGCCACGCTCCAGAGCCCATCCTCCAGCGACGGCTCCTCCTCCTCGTCCGCCTCGATGCCCATGCGCGCCTGCGCCCGCGCCACCAGCCGCGCCACCGCCGGCTTGTCGAAGGAGCGCACGTCCAGCAGCGGATCATACGCGCGCTTCACCTGCGCCCGCGCCCCCTCCACCTTCGCCTTCAGCTCCGCCGCGTACGCCACCCGCGCCTCGCGCGGCAGCAGCGCCAGCTCGGCCAGCCGGTCCTCCACCTCCTCCAGCACCGCGTCCAGCCCGCCCACCGTCTCGCCGAAGACGCCCACCGCGTCCGCCAGCAGCATCAGCACGTCCGAGGCCAGCGTGCCCGCCGGATCGAACACGTGGATCTCCACCGGCTTCGTCTGCCCGATGCGATCCAGGCGGCCGATGCGCTGCTCCACGGTGGCGGGGCTCCACGGCAAGTCGTAGTGCACCAAGTGGTGCGAGAACTGGAAGTTGCGGCCCTCGCCGCCCACCTCCGTGCACACCAGCACCCGCGGGCCCTCGGGATCTCGGAAGCGCGCCACCTGCCTGTCCCGCTCCACCAGCGGCAGATCGCCGTGGTAGCCCAGCGCCTCGATGCCCTCGCGCCCCAGCTCCGCCTGGAGCGCCTCCAGCGTGTCGCGGCTCTCGGTGAAGACCAGCACCTTGGCGGTGGCCTCCGAGGCCCAGATGCCGCGCAGCACGCCCAGGAACGCCAGGAACTTCGCGTCCCTCGCGGGGAGCTTGAGGTTCGCGGCCTTGAGGACCGGGTTGGCGCCCACCGCGCCCGCGAACGCCGCGGGGCTGGACTCCAGCCGGCGCAGCACGTTGGCCAGGGGCGCGCCGCGCAGGCTCGAGCCCGCCAGCGCCGCCAGGGCCGCGTCCCGCGTCTTCAGCTCCTCGGCGGAGAGCTTCACGGGGTGACGGTGCAGGCGCCGGGTGGAGAAGCCGCCCACCACCGCGCGCCGGTTGCGCACCAGCCGATCGGACAGGCTGTACGTCTCCGCCAGGTGCTCCAGCAGCGCCTCGCGATCCTTGAGCGCCTGGAGCTTCGCGTCCCCGGGGAAGCGCTTCGCCAGCGCCTTCACCGCCGCCGCGGGCGCGGTGCCCTCCAGCAGCGCGCGCACCGCGCCGGACAGCTCCTCCTGCCGGGCCAGGCGCTCCTCGAAGCCCTTCACCGTGGGCGCGCTGGCCGCGTCGATCAGGGTGAGCAGCCCGTGGTACTCGGCTGGATCCAGCTGCATGGGCGTGGCGGTGAGCAGCAGCAGGCCCCAGCAGTTGCCCGCCAGCCCCTGGGCGGCCTCGAAGGCCTTCTCGCCCTTGAGGTGGTGCGCCTCGTCGATGATGACCAGATCCCAGAACGCGTCCTCCTGGGCCACGGCGCGCCGGTGCTCCTCGGAGCGCGCGAGCAGCTCCAGGCTCGTCACCACCAGCGGGAAGCGCGCCCACGGGGAGCCCTCGGGCTGCTCCTTGAGGGACTGCGCGTACCGGTCCGAGTCCATCAGCGTGAAGAGCTGGTTGAACTTGTGGAACAGCTCCACCAGCCACTGCACGGTGAGGTGGCTGGGCGCCACCACCAGCACGCGCCGCGCCAGGCCCGACAGCCGCAGGGCGCTGAACACCATGCCCGCCTCGATCGTCTTGCCCAGGCCCACCTCGTCGGCCAGCACGAAGCGCGGGCGGCGCGCGGACAGCACCCGCTGCACCACCCCCACCTGGTGCGGCTTCACCATCACCCGGCTGGCCAGCAGCGCGCCCAACGCATCACAGCGGCGCTCATCGTCCAGCACCAGCGCCTGCTTGCGCAGCACGAAGGCCTTGGCGTCCCCCACCCGGCCCTCGCGCAGCGTGGCCAGCAGATCCGAGCGCGGCGGCAGCGCGCGCACCTCGGACTCGGGCATCTCGTCCTCCTCGCCCGTGTCCTCGTAGCGGATGACGTAGCGGCGCAGGCCTCGGCCGCCGGGCTCCTCGCGCACCACGCTGGCCCGCCGGCCCTTGGCGGTGACGATGGGCTCACCGGCCGGCAGCGCGTACGGCACCAGCGCGCCGCCCTTGGTGGACACCAGCACTGGCGCATCCTCCCGAGCAGGGAAGAAGACGACCGCCTTGGCGCCTCCCTCCTGCAGCAGGGCCAGGTGCCCCACGCCCCACTCGGGCTGCGGGAGATAACGGACCTTGAGACCTTCGACGAGTGGCGGCATGGGCGATCGGATCAGGGGGCCGGAGTGAGGGGCTCGCCTCTTAACTCCGGGCAGGCGGGAAGGCCATCCCTCTGCGCCAGGCCCCTGCCCGCCCGAGGCCTCCACACCGCGAGCCCACCCGCACTGACCTACTGAGTCAACCGAGCGGGCTCCCGGAACGGCCGCGCTTGGGGCCGAACCCATCGCTGAAATTCAAGAACTTCGTGTTCCGAGCGGCATCCTCCCATCCCCCCCTCTGGGGCGGGGCTCAGCGCCTCCCACCGCCCCTCATTCTCATTTTATGAGAAGAAGGATGCCTTCCTGGAGCGCCGATGGTCCATTTTCCACATAAAAATTTCTTAACTGTTGAACTGTTCTGCCTGAAACGGATATTCTCATTTTGGCTCTTGTTTGCCTCTTCCAGATAAACCAGGAAAAGGCGATTCTCTAGTCCTCTCTGAGAGTTCAGAGAGAACAGGGGAACATACTCACAGGCCGAGGTGCCTTCTCCACCTCGGCTATCGCAAGGAGGGGCCACCATGCGTGAGGCGAATGCACCTGCGGCAACGAAGCGCGAGACCACTCAGTGGGTGGGGTCGCCAGGCGTAGGGCTCCTACTCATCGCCCTCGCGAGCCTGGTGGCCGCCTGTGGT
Source organism: Myxococcaceae bacterium (assembly GCA_016926755.1). Taxonomy (GTDB): domain Bacteria; phylum Myxococcota; class Myxococcia; order Myxococcales; family Myxococcaceae; genus Hyalangium. Next base: position 48,944 of record JAFGNZ010000128.1, read on the forward strand.
GGGCCCGAAGAGCTCGGCTCCTCGGCCGAGTTGGACGCTCAGTCCCAGCCCATGCATGGCGACGAGCGGCGGCCCAGGCCCCCGCCGGGCGGCAGCGTGATCGGCGTGGCCCTGGACGTGGACAACGGCAACGGCACGCCGCTGCGCATCCGGGCCGGCCAGTCCTTCTACATCAACCAGATCGACCTGCGCGCCAGCGTGGATGCCACGCAGGATGAGGGCATGGACGGGCTGCGCACCCGGGGTGACTTCGCCGGCCTGGGCTGGGGCGGCGTGCGGCAGATCGAGCAGTCGTTCGATCTGCTCCCCGGGCCCACCGGCTTCAAGCGCCGCCGCTTCTACCGGGACGCGGCGTGGATGGACGTGCCCAGCTTCTTCACCGTGGAGCCGGTGGACGCCCGCGGCCGCCCCACGGGCCTGCCCATCGTCCTGAGCGCCGGCTCCAACGGCAGGCGCCGCGACAGCGATGACTTCTTCGTCCGCCGCTTCCGCGCCATCCAGTGGACGAATGACTGCGCCAACCCCACCGACGCGGGCTGCGCCGCCGCGCAAGACTTCAAGGCGGAGGCGCTGGTGGAGCTGCGCTATGCCCGCACCCCGGCCAAGGACAAGCTGCTCACGCTCAGCCCGCGCACCACCCAGCTGCGCCTGCGCTGGTCGCTGCGCCCAGCCGCCCCCTACACCATCCCCGTGGAGCAGGTGGCCGCCCCCTCGTTCGACTACGGCTTCTCCATCGACGTGGCCACCCTGACTCCACCCCAGGCGGATGGCACCTACGCTCCCGGTACGGCTGTGAGCTTCCAGCTCACCTTGAAGGACGGCTCCGGCCAGCGGCTCCACCCACAGGGCTCTCTGCCGACGTATAATGAAGTCGCCTTCGGCCCGAACGAGGCGGGCATCCAGTACTACCGGGCGTTCTTCGATCCCTCGGCGACGTACTACCGCAGGAAGCACCGCGAGCGCATGCTGATCACGCAGATCGTCGGGCCGGCCCAGCAGGTCCAGCCCATCCGCTCCGTCCTCCAGCTGGAGGACTTCCTGGGTCCCAACGACGTGCAGACCACCGCCACGTTCGAGCGCGACGGCCTCTTCTCCCAGGTGCAGCTCTTCCCGCCGGGCAATGATCTCTTCGGCGGCGCGTTCGATCCGACGCACGCCGGCTGGGCTGCCCCCGTCAGCGACACGTGGACCTTCGAGCTGCCGGCCAACGCCCAGCCGGGCACCTACCTGGTCACGGTGAAGGGCCGCCGCACCTATCTGGGCGAGGACATCCCCTACAGCCGCACCATCGAAATCCAGGTGGGCACCGCGCAGCGCACCGAGCCCGCCCTCACCACCGGCCCCTGCAACACCTGCCACAGCCAGGGCGGCGAGCTGGCCAACGTGCTGCACGGCAACGACAACCGCGCCGCGTGCGCCGGCTGCCACGCGCCCCTGGCCTTCGAGCTGGAGGGCCCCATCTTCGTGCGCGTGCACTTCATCCACTCGCGCTCGGACCGGTTTGACGCCTCGCTGGCCCAGTGCAGCAAGTGCCACCTGACGAAGGAGAGCACCCAGCGCACCAGCAAGGCCGCCTGCCTCTCCTGCCACAAGAGCTATCCGGACTGGCACGTGCAGCGTTTCGGCCCCATTGAAAACATGTACGTGGGCGGTAGCCAAGAGTCCTTCCAGCAGTGCACCGGAAGCTGCCACACTACACACCCGCAGAGCGGCCTCTAGCCGCCCTCGCTTCCGGGGAGGTCCTCCATGGCACAAGTGAAGATGCAGTCGGCTCGAACCACTGAGAAGGAGCCGAATGCGGCCGCGGAGGACCTGATGAAGCAGCTGGGGGGCACCACCCCCAAGCTGGTGCTGATGTTCGCCTCGTATGATCGCGATCAGCTGGCGCTCAACCGCGCCGTGCGCGAGCGGCTGCCCAAGGGCACCCGCCTGGTGGGCGCCACCACCGCGGGAGAGCTGGACAACAACGGCATCTACTCCGGCTCCGTGGTGCTGGGCGCCCTCTACGGCGACTTTGACGTGGGGCTGGGCCTGGGCACCGGCCTGACCGCTGACGCCGTGGCCGCCGGCGCCAGCGCCATCAAGAAGGCGTGCGACGACCTGGGCGTGCGCCAGTCGGATCTGGATCCGCGCAAGTACGTGGGCCTCGTGATCGACGACGGCCTGCGCTACAAGAAGGAAGAGCTGCTGCTGGGCATCCTCGAGAAGAACCAGACGCTGGTGCTCGTGGGCGGCGGCGCCTGCGCCACCGAGAACCCGGAGATGAAGACCGCCGTCCTCCACGTGGATGGCGAGGTGGCCAGCGACGCGGTGCTCGTGACCCTCTTCCGCACCAACGCCCCCTTCGCCGCGCTGCGCTCACACTGGTACCTCCCCACCGGCGAGCGGCTCACCATCACCAAGGTGGACGAGACGCACACGCGCGCCCTGGAGATCGACGGCCAGCCGGCCGCCCTGCGCTACGCCGAGCTGCTCGGGTGCCGGCCGGACGAGCTGGAGTTCATCAAGCCCAAGGGCTTCGCCGTGCGCCCGACCGCCCTCCGGGTGGGCCGCGAGTACTTCATCCGCAGCGCCTGGAAGCCCCTCGAGGACAACTCCATCCTCTTCGCCAACCTCCTGGAGGAGAACTCCGAGCTGGAGCTGATGAAGATCGGCGACATGGCCGGGATGACCAAGGCCTTCTTCGTCGAGGAGCTCCCCAAGCGAGTGCAGAACCCCCAGGCCACCCTGTTGTTTCACTGCAGCGGCCGCGCGGCGTTCGCGACTGCCACGGGCAAGCTGGAGGAGCTGGCCCAGACCTTGCGCTTCGCGCCCATGGCGGCTGGAATGAATGTGCACTTCGAGATCTACTCGGGGTTCCACATCAACACCACGCTGACCGTGCTGGCGTTCGGATCCAACTAGATGAGCCCCCACCCCGCTTCCTCCACCGAGAGCACTGGCCACCGCATCCTCCTCATCACCAGCGAGCGCGAGACCGAGCAGGTCACCAACGCACTGCGCCGGGTCTCGCCCCAGGCGACCACGGAGCGCATCACGAGCGCCGAGGCGCTCGCCGAGGCCCTGGGCAAGCCGTGGGTGCTGGCGGTGGTCGGCATTGAGCAACAGGCGCTGCCGCTGGCGGCGATCCAGTCGGCGTGGCAGGCGCGGGGCAGCGCCACGCCCTTCCTCGTGCTGTCGCGCCAGTGGAGCGACGAGACGCTGGCGGCGGCCATGCAGGCCGGGGCCAGTGACTACCTCACCGAGGAGCAGCTGGGGCGGCTGGGGCTGCTGCTCCACCGCGAGCAGCAGGTCCGCGCCGAGCAGGGCCGGGAGCTGCGCCAGGCCAACTGGCTGCTCAACAACATCATCGACGGCCTGCCCTTCATCCTCTTCGTGAAGGACGCCAAGGAGCTGCGGCTCCAGGTGGTGAACAAGCTGCTCGCCGACTCCTTCCAGGTCACCAAGGAGTGGCTGCTCGGCAAGCGGGATCACGACTACTTCCCTCCGGAGCAGGCCACCGCGTTCATCGCGGATGATCGCGAGATCATCGCCACCCGGCGCGTCAGGCAGTTCGAGGAGGTGGCGCGCGTCGTCAATGAGGATCGCCTGTTCTGCACCCGGAAGATCCCCCTCACGGACGAGACCGGCGAGGTCCACTACGTGATGGGCGTCACCGAGGACATCACCGAGCGCCGGCAGAACGAGGAGCGGCTGCGCGCGTCCAAGGCGGAGCTGGAGGCGGCCAACAAGAAGCTGGCCGAGAGCATCGAGGAGGTCAAGCGCACCAAGTCCATCTCCGCCCGCTCGCTGGCCAGCTACCAGCAGCGCGCGCTGCAGATGGAGATCATCCGCCAGCAGAACGAGGACCTGGACCGGCTGGCCACGGAGCTGGCCATCGCCAAGCGCAACGAGGAGGAGCGCGCGCGCGAGGCGGAGGCCGCCGCCCGGCTCAAGAGCGAGTTCCTGGCCAACTTCAGCCATGAGATCCGCACCCCGCTCAACGGCATCATCGGCTACTGCGATCTGCTGATGCGCGAGGAGGGCAGCCGGCTCACCGCGCACGGCCGCAGGGACTTGAACGTCGTCAAGACGAACGCCAAGACGCTGCTGGCGCTCATCAACGACATCCTGGATCTGTCGAAGATCGAGGCGGGCCGGGTGGAGGTGGTGAGCGAGCGCGTGGACGTGCAGGAGCTGGCCGAGGAGTGCCTGGCCACGGTGCGCGAGTACCTCAAGGGCCGGGACGTCGCGCTCACGCTGAACATCGAGGAGCCGGCGCGCTACCTGAACACGGACGCGCTGAAGCTGCGGCAGATCATGCTCAACCTCTTGAGCAACGCCGCCAAGTTCACCGAGTCCGGCGAGGTGGCGCTGGGGGCGAGGGCCGAGGGCAACGAGATGGTCATGACGGTGGAGGACACCGGCGTGGGCATCCCGAGCGATCAGCTGCCCTTCATCTTCGAGAAGTTCCGCCAGGTGGACGGCTCCACCACGCGCAAGGTGGGCGGCACGGGCCTGGGGCTGGCCATCGTCCGCGAGCTGAGCAAGGTGCTGGGCGGCAACGTCAGCGTCACCAGCGTGCTGGGCCGCGGCACCACCTTCACGGTGCGCCTTGCGGGCGTGCTGGAGAACGAGGCGCCGGCCGCGGTCGCGCAGCAGCAGGCGCAGCACGTCGCGGTGGAGGAGGTGGCGGCGAAGCTGGCGCCCCTGGCGGCCGGCAGCACGGTGCTGGTGGTGGATGATGATCTGCTCATGCAGCAGCTGGTGCTGGGCCAGCTGGAGCCCGCCGGCTTCAAGGTGGTGCCCGCCGAGGACGGGGTGAACGCCCTGCGGCTGGCGCGCGAGCTCAAGCCCCAGGCCATCCTCCTGGACATCCACCTGCCCCGGCTGGACGGCTGGTCCGTGCTCAGCCAGCTCAAGAGCGAGCCGACGCTGTCCCACATCCCCGTCATCCTCGTCTCCGTGGAGGAGCAGCGCGCGCGGGGCTTCTCGCTGGGCGCGTGCGAGTACCTGGTCAAGCCGGTGGAGCCGGACCGGCTGGTGGAGGTGGTGACGCGCACCCTGGGCACCCAGGCCCTGGCCAGCGGCGAGGTGCTGGTGGTGGACGACGACGCCGGCACGCGCGAGCTCGTCAGCCGCAGCCTGCGCCGCGCCGGCTTCTCCACCTCCGAGGCCCACAGCGGCGAGGACGCGCTGCTCAAGGCGCGCGTCTCCCCGCCCATCCTGGTGGTGCTGGACCTGATGATGCCCAACCTCGACGGCTTCGAGGTGCTGCGGCGCCTGCGCTCGGAGAACCTCCACATGCCCGTGGTGGTGCTCACCGGCAAGGACCTCACCGCCGAGGAGCAGCGCACCCTGCGCGACGGCCTGATCGCCTTCGTGCGCAAGGGCGGCCACGCGATCGACGACGTCATCGGCCAGGCGAAGACCCTGCTGCTCCAGAAGCGCGCGGCCGCCAGCAGCCGCCCGCCTCGCATCCTCTACGTGGAGGACAACCCCCAGAACCGCGACATCGTCCGGCGCTACCTCGGCAACAACTACGAGCTGCTGGAGGCCGAGGATGGTGAGCACGGGCTGGAGCGCGCCCAGCGCGACACGCCGGACCTGGTGTTGATGGACCTGTCCCTGCCGCGCCTGGATGGCTGGGAGGCCACCCGGCGCCTGCGCGCGCTGCCGGCCGCCGTCGCCACGGTCCCCGTCATCGCCGTCACCGCCCACGCCGGCCGCGAGTACCAGGACAAGGCCCTGGCCGCCGGCTGCGACGCCTACCTGACCAAGCCCCTCGACCGCGATCAGCTCCTGGACACCATCCGCAAGCACCTGGGGAAGAGCCATGGCTGAAGGGAAGCTCCGCGTCCTGGTCGTGGATGACGACCCGGACCTCCTGGACCTGGTGGCGCGCTCGCTGCGCGCCGAGGGCTTCGAGGTGGAGACGCACTTCTCCGCGCTGGGGGTCCCCTCCCGCATCCAGGACACCCTCCCGGATGTCGTCCTCATCGACGTGAACTTCCCCTCCCTCAAGGGGGACAAGGTCGTCTCGCTGGCGCGCTCCCAGGCGCCGGCCGGCACCAAGTTCGTCCTCTATTCGGCCTCGGATGAGTCCCAGCTGCGCTCGCTGGCCATGGCCTCGGGCGCGGACGGCTACCTCTCCAAGAACGTCCAGGGCGCCGAGCTCGCGCGGAAGCTCGAGTCCTTCCGCCACAAGCGGCCCGCGCCCGTGCCCGTCTGAGCGCCACCGGACATGGACACGACGCTCACGGCGGTGCGGGCCGAGTTTCCCCTGCTGGACAAGTGCACCTACCTCAACAGCAACGCCACGGGCGCGTACCCGCGCGGCATGGAGGCGGTGCTCCAGCGCTACGCGCAGACGCTGCAGAACTGGCGGGACGAGGTGTGGGAGGGCTGGTGGGCGGACTGGCTCGGCTACGCGGACGCGGTGGCCCGCTTCCTGGGCGCGCCGGCCGGCTCCGTGGCGACGGACGCCAACCTCTCCTCGCTGCTGGGGCGGCTGGCCACCTGCTTTGACTACCAGGGTGAGCGCCGCCGCGTGGTGATGACGGAGCTGGAGTTCCCCACCGTCCCCTTCATCTGGAGGGGCTTCGGGCGCTACGGCGCGGACGCGGTGGTGGTGCCCTCCGAGGGCGGGCGGATGGACGAGGAGCGGCTGTGCGCGGCGATTGACGAGCGCACGCTGCTGGTCAGCGTCTCCCACGCCAGCTTCGCCACCGGCGCGCTCTTGGACCTGGAGCCGGTGGTGAAGCGCGCGCGCGCGGTGGGGGCGCTGGTGGCGGTGGACGCCTACCAGTCGGTGGGCACCGTCCCCATCGACGTGGAGGCGCTGGGCGTGGACTTCCTGCTGGGGGGCGCGCACAAGTGGATGTGCGGCTCCATGGAGAGCGCCTTCCTGTACGTGCGCCCGGCGCTGCTGCCCACGCTGCGGCCGGCGGCCACCGGGTGGTTCGCCGGGGAGCAACCGCACACCTTCGAGCCAGCGCGCGACTGGGCGCCCACGGCGCGCAGGATGACGAGCGGCACGCCGGCGGTGCTGCCCGCGCAGCTCTCGCAGGTGGGGTTGGACCTGCTGGCCCGGGTGGGGATGCCCACCATCCGCGCGCACTCGCTGCGGTGCACGGCGCGGGTGATGGCGCGCGCGGACGACGCGGGCCTCACGGTGGTGACGCCGCGGCAGGAGGCGCGGCGCGGCGGCGTGGTGGCGCTGCGCTTCCCCGGGGACGCGGAGGTGACGCGCCGGCTCGTCGCCCGCGGCTTCATCTGCAGCTACCGGGGCGCGCTGCGCGTGGCGCCGCACTTCTACAACACGCTGGAGGAAGTGGACCGCTTCATGGACGCCCTGGAGGCCGAGGCTCGCGGGGAGAAGGCCTGAAAGCCACTGTCCCCAGGTGCGAGGAGCCGCCCTCGAGCGGGCTCAGACGTGGGCGGGGCGCTCCACCCCGAGCTGGCAGGCGAGCATCGCCATCTGCGTGCGGTTCTCCACGTCCAGTTTCCGATAGATGCTCGTGATGTGCGCCTTCACCGTGCGCTCGGTGATGTTGAGGCACACGGAGATCTTCAGGTTGTCCGCCCCCGAGGCGATATAGCCGAGCACCTCGCGCTCTCGCGCCGTGAGCCGCGCCAGGGCCCCGCGCGACGGCTGCGCGTCCTCCAGCACCATGGGGCTGGGGAACAGCTCCGGGGGCACCAGGCGCTCGCCGCGCGCCACCCGGTCCACCGCCTCGAGCAGCTGCGCGCTGCCCACGGTCCGCTTGCACAGGTAGCCGGCGGCCCCGGCCCGGAAGCAGCGCTCCACCTGCGCCACGTCCCGGTTCGCCGACAGCACGAGCGGACGGACGTGCGGATGGAAGTCATGCAGGAGCTCCACCGCCCGGAGCCCATCGAAGGCGTCCTGGCTGTCCGCCTGCTCCAGCTTCAGGTCCACGACTGCTACATCCGGCTGCTGTTGCCGCATGCTCGCCAGGAAGTCCTCCACGCGCGAGCACCTCGCCACCACCTCGATTCCAGCATTCTCGAAGAGCGCGACAAGGCTCTCGAGGACGATCTGCTGATCTTCCAGAATGCCCACACGAATGGATCCGGTTCCCATGGCTCACGGCAATCTAGGGATGGCCCTCTGGGAAGCAAAGGCGCCCCCCCCGCTGCTCCTCTCAATTCCCGTACTCACGGACAGCTCTGCCAGGACTATCCGTCGATTCAATGAATAACCGTGTTGAGCGCTTCACTGCTTTATGCGGAGAAGCCTGCTCGCCTGTCCTGATTCAGCAGGTTCCTACACGCCCCCCCTTCAACACGGTTGCCAGAGGAGGCCATAATCCGGCTGTCTATCTCGACAACCCTGCCCCCTGGGGGAACCATGTCGGAAACCAAGATCCGCGTCCTCGTCGTTGACGACGACCAGGATCAGCTCGTGCTCGCTGAACGTTCACTCTCCTCTTACGGCTTCGATGTGCGCACGCACCGCTCGTCCCTGGGCGTGTCCAACCTGGTGCGCTCGGCGGCGCCGGACCTGGTGCTGCTGGACGTGAACATCCCCGCGCTGAGCGGGGACAAGGTGCTGTCGCTGGCGCGCGCGCAGGCGCCGCTGGGCACCAAGTTCATCCTCTACTCGGCCTCGGACGAGTCCAAGCTGCGCTCGCTGGCGCTGTCCTCCGGCGCGGACGGCTACATCTCCAAGAGCGTGCAGGGCGCTGATCTGGCCAAGAAGCTGACGGACCTCTACAAGCGCGGCCGCACGGCGACGGGCCCGACGTCCAGCACCTCCAACCAGGCGATCAACAAGTAGCCGGTGCCTGGAGGGCCAGGCCCTCCTCGATGGATGGGGGGCGCGGGCAGCTCCTCCGGGTGCTGCCCCATCCGTTGGAGCTGCTGCCAGTGCTCCAGGATGCGCTGAGCGTCACGCTCGCGCTCGCGAGCCAGGCGCGAGGCCTGGTACACCTCGCGGCCGCACCGCACGAGCGCCAGGCGCAGGGGCTCGCGCTCCTCCACGCTCGCCAGCTGCGCGAGCACCTCCAGGAAGCGGATGAGCACGCGCGGCTGCGAGGCGGCGGCGAGGAAGATCCCCAGCATGCGCTGCGTGATGGGATCCGACAGGAAGCGGCGCAACAGCCGCGGCGTGTACTGCGAGGCCGCGAGCTGCACCGTCACCATCGTCATGGAGGCCGCCACCGCCACGATGGTGGCCAGCGCCGCCGCCATGGCGATGAGCACCTCGCGGCTGCTGCTCGCGGTGCTTGGAATGTACTCTTCGAGCCAGAAGCCCCGCAGCACGCGGCCCAGCCCCGGCCCGCTCCGCTCCAGCGCCGGCAGCACCACGCCGAGCGCAATCCCCGCGCTCACGAAGAGGAAGGGCCGAAACCACAGGCTGGACCACAGGTGCGTCCACAGCTTGGCGATCCGCGGCGACATCCCTCCGAAGCTAGACATGCACACGGACCCGCAGGACCCCCGCTCGAGCACAGGCAGGCGGCCAGCCGCCCCAGCCCCGCGCAGCCGGAGTGCCCGTGGCGCGACACGCGCCGGGCCAGGGTTCAGGTCAGCAGCTCCGCCAGCTCCTGGTAGACGCGGCGGAAGTCGCCCTGGGCGGCGATGAGGCGCAGGTTCTGCGTCAGCCCTCCGGTCGAGCGGAAGAACATCACCGCCTCGGGCGGCGGGCGGATCTTCAGGAAGCGGGCCGCGTTCCGCGCGAAGTGCCGCTTCAGGTCGCGGCTGATCTCGCACGCGGCGAAGTCGTACGCGTGCGAGCGCATGGGGCGCCCGGCGATGTGGAGCACCTCGCGTAGGAGCGGCTCGGCCTGCGCGGCGGGCAGCTCCAGGGTGAAGCCCAGCTCCCGGCACAGGGCGAGCAGGTCGATGTGCTCCAGCCTCACGGCCTGGAGGAACATGCGGCGGTTGGCGGCCACGAAGGGCTCGGAGAAGCGCTTGATGGAGCCGAAGTCCATCAGCCCCAGCCGCCCGTCCTTCATCACCATGAAGTTGCCCGGGTGCGGATCGGCGTGGATCTCCCCGGCTTGGAAGAAGGGCCCGTAGATGGCGCGGAGGAGCTGGCGCGCCACGCGGAAGCGCGCCTCGGGGGGCGGCTCCGTCACCACCCAGTCCTTGAGCGTCTGGCCCTCCAGGAGCTCCAGCGTCAGCACGCGGCCGGAGGTGCGCTCGGGGATGACGTCCGGCACCTTGAGCTCCGGCAGCCGGGCCGTGCTCCGGGCGAAGCCTTCGCACAGCCGGGCCTCGCGGCGGTAGTCCAGCTCCAGCAGCAGCTCCTCGCGCAGCTCCTGGAAGTAGGCGGTGCCCTCGGCCACCTGGGCGGCCCTGGAGACGGTCTTCACCACCAGGCCCAGGTTGTCCAGGTCGCCGCTGAGGGAGTCGGCGACGCCGGGGTACTGGACCTTGACGGCCACCGCCCGCCCATCCTGCAGGACGGCGCGGTGCACCTGTCCCAGCGAGGCGGCGGCCAGCGGCTGCGGGGAGAACTCGCGGAAGAGGGCCTCGGGCGGGCCGCCCAGCTCCTCGTGGAGCACGCGGGCCACGGCCTCATAGGGCATTGCGGGGGCCTGGTTCTGCAGGCGGGCGAGCACCTGTCGCACCTCGGGGGTGAGCAGGTCCGGATCCATGGAGACGGCCTGGCCGAACTTCATGGCGGCGCCCTTGAGGTCCCCCAGGGTGGCGACGAGCTTCTCGGCCATGCCCTTGCTCATCAGGCTGGAGTCCTGACCGGCGAGGCGCCGGGCGCTGTTCTTGAGCACGTCCGCGCCGAGCTGCGCGGAGAGCCCCGCCAGCTTGCGCAGCCGGGTGAAGCGCCCCTGGGGTGGGAGCTTGTCGTCGGGTTCGGAGGACATGGGACCGGGAGGATTAACGAGGAGGCGGCGCCCGGACGCAAGCCACCCCTGGGCCAGGCGTAGGAGCGCCGAGCCGCCGGGGCAGCGGGTTCAATGGCGCAGCGGGCGCTGCGCGCGGAGCGCCGTGGGGATCGGCTCGTGGCTCGTCTGCACCTCGCCGTGCTCTCGCGCCGCCATGGCCAGCACGTCCCTGAGCTCTGCCACCACCTCCGCGGGCCCGTAGCGCCCATGGGACGTGGCGAGGGAATGGCGAAGCTCATCCCTCATGACGGCGGCCGTCGCGTAGCGCTCGTGGGGAGGGACACGCAGCGCGCGTGCCATCACCTGACGCAGCGGGGCGGGGACGTGTGCCGCGGCGCGCTCCACGTCCGCGGGATGGAGCCGTGTGGCGATGGCCGCCAGCTCCGCCGGATCCGTCCAGCCCGGCTCCTCCGCGCGGAGCCTGCCGTGCAGCTCCGCGAACAGGCCCACCAACGGAGCCCGAGCGGCCTGTTCGGGTGGGTAATAGGGGTGCTGGAAGGTGAGGAGCTCCATCAAGATCAACCCCAGGGAGAAGACATCGGCGCGCGCGTCCGGCGGCTCCAGCCGCAACACCTCGGGGGCCGCATAGGCCACATCCCCCTTCAGCATCGGGCCATCGGTGCGGGGCCGCTCAGGGGCCGCCGTCAGCGCGGCGCCGAAGTCGCCGAGCTTCACCGCGCCGCTCGCGCTCAGGAGGATGTTGCGAGGGCTGACGTCCCGGTGGACGAGCTGGAGCGGGTGGCCGTGCTCATCCGTCCGCGTGTGCGCGTAGTGGAGCGCGTCGGCGATCTCGGCGGCGACGTACGCGGCGAAGGGCGCGGACACGGGCTGATGCCGTCGGGCCGCCTTGTTCACGACGCGATCGAGCGACAGGCCCTCCACGTACTCCATCACCAGGTGGGGGCGGCCGTCATGGACGGCCACCTCCAGCACGCGCGTGATGGCCGGATGGCGCAGCGTGAGGCCGAGCCGGGCCTCCTCCAGCAACCGGAGCCGCGCGCTGCGGTCCTTCGAGTCGTGCAGCCGCTTGATGAGGACCTGCTCCTGGAGGCGCTCCTGCAGGTGGTAGCGCGTGGCGAGGAAGATGGAAGCGGGGCCGCGCGTGGCGAGCTCACGGACGAACGCGTAGGTGAAGGCGCCCGCCTTGAAACCGGGCGGCACGTTCTCGGCGGGCTCCGTGGTGGGCTGACGGGACATGCGTGTGCTCCTCGGGTGAACACGGCACCGGCCGTGGGCGGTGGCAGGGGGCGGCCTACGTCTCCGGTCTGCCCCTGATTTCTCACCCATAGGGTAGCACGAAGACCCAGGCAGGCGCGAGGTGGCTACTCGGCGAACGTGTAGACGAACCGCGCGACCCCTTTGTTGCCATCAACCTTGAAGGCGTCCGCCGTGGAGCCGGGTTGCTTCTCTATCCCGGTCTCGTTCGTCTGACGCACGACCGCGCAGATGGGGACACGTGGTTTGTCTGGAGCCTGGAGTTCTCGATAACGAATGTAGAAAAACTCCCCCCCGCTGGGCAGCACCTCGCCAAACAGGAGAGAATCCTCGGGAACAGCGGGGTGACCAGAATCATCCACCGTGCTGACGATCGGTCCGGCGCGGAAGGTGGGATCATCTATGTAACCGGAGCTGGCGTCGATGAGTACTCCCACTTCCACGCTGGGCATGATCTTCAGCCGCTGCATGCTCTCCGTGGCGACCAGGGGACATTCCTTGACGTCGGGGCGCACGGGCGCACTCGGGCAGCCCGCGGCGGTGGCAGCTACACCGGCCGCGCACAGGGTGTTCCGCACGGACTTGGAGACACTCCTGGAGGGGGTTGTGGCTGCAGCCTGACCGGCACGGGGGCGCTGGGATGTCTTCACGGTGCTGTCTTCCTTGAGGGGGCTGGCGTCGGTGGACACCAGGGTGGGAGGAGGGGCAGTAGGGGCCTTGAGCAGGGGTGGCTGAGGGGCGGCCGGTGATTGCGGGGAGACGGTGGGTGGAGTATCCGGCGCTTCAGCGGGCGGAGAGGGCAGAGTGGTGGCTGGCTCCGAGGAAAGGAGGCTGAGTGGCGCGGTGGAGAGCCAGGACCATGCAGCCCCCCCTATCGCCACCAGGGCGGACAACAGCACGGCAGAGGCGGTCGCGCGACGCAGGGCCGGGCGCCACACGCCAGGTTGGGCAGGCAGCAGCTCATCCCTGCGGCGCGCCACCGCCTCACGTCTCGCCACCTCCTCACCCTGCTCCTGCCGGATGAGGTGCTTGATCTGCGTCTCCGGATCCTCCGCTGCTGGCCCATCTCCCGGCGTAGGCGCCTGGGTGGTGGCCTTCTCCAGAGGGCGTGGCTCGCGGGGCGCATACACGGGGGCATCCCAGTCCCCTTCCGTGAGCGCCTTCTCCAGGGCCTCGCACAGCGCGTACCCGTCCTTGGGGCGGCTCCCAGGCTCCTTGGCGAGCAGCCGCATCACCACCCGGCTGAGCGCCCCCGGAACGCGCGGGTTGAGCAGCCGCGGGGGCACAGGCCTTCGCCACACCACCCACTGCTTGAAGTCCACGCCCCCAAGGCGGGCCGGGAAGGGCAAGACCTCGGTCAGCAGCAGGTAGAGCATCACGCCCACCGCATACCAATCATCCGCCGGCTGGAAGGAGTAGGGAGTCCCATCCGCGCGCAGGGAGAAGCTCAACGCCTCTGGACTGCGGAAGTCCGGCGTGCCAGGTGGCAAGCCCTCTTGGGTCAAAGAGGGACTGCCCTCCGCATTCCCCGCGCCGAAGTCCACCAGGAAGGGCTCACTGTCCACCTCTCGTACCAGGACATTGTCCGGCTTCACGTCCCGGTGCATCACGCCGGCCTCGTGCGCGGCCTGCAGCGCCCGCACCACCTTCTGGAAGAGGCGCACGAGGTGGCGCAGCGAGGGGTTGTGCTGGCGTGCCCAGGTCAGCAGCGTGGAGCCCTCCACCCACTCCAGCACCACATAGTGCAGGCCCGTCTCGGGATCCTCCCAGCGCCCGTGGGCCACCACCCGCACCACGTTGGGGTGCGCCGCCTGGAGCAACAACCGCACCTCTCGCACGGCGCGCTCATCCGCCTGCCTGGGTGTTCCCGGCGGGTACAGGCTGAACTTCAGCGCGTAGAGCCGCCCCGGGTGGAGGATGCTCTCCACGAGCCACACGCTGCCGTAGCCACCCGAGACCAGGTGGCGTACCAGCCGGAAGCCGTTCACCTCTGTCCCTGGGGGCAGGAGATTGGGGTGTACCCCGATGCCTGGGGAGAGAGGGTGTCCTTCCGTCATTGCTCACCTCCGGCTCGGCACTTCCCGCGACCCACGCAGAGGGCGATCATGTTCCGTTTCCCTCCCTGCTCCATCACCTCCAGGATGTAGAGAGAGGGTGGCTTGTCCGGCAGCGCCTCGGGCGCCTCCCACTCCACCACGAGACGCGCCGTGTCGTTTTTGTTCAGCAAGGCTCCCTCCACCAGGCGCGCACTGAGCACTGGCACGGGCGTGGCGTTCCGCGTCAGCGTCACTTCCCCGGGAGCCCAGGGCTGTGTGGAGTTTGCCACCATCTTCAGTTCCATCTCCAACGCCATGCGCCCGCGCGCCATGTAGAGGCGTGCTGCGCTGCAGCGCAAGTCTCGAGGCAGCTTCCATCCACGCATCGGGAGGGGGATGGCGCGCACGCCACCCTCGGTGAGCCTTCCCGCGGCCACCAACGCGGTCAGGCTCCCGCCCTCTGCGCGCAGCGCTGCAATCTCCGCATCCTTGCGCGCCAGCTCCGCGTCCTTGGCCGCGGACCGGGCCCGCTCCGCCTCGAGGGCTTCCTGACAGGTGCCACCCGAGCGGGGGCCTCGGTACACTTCCACGAGTGACTCCGCCCGCGTGGGGTCCACGATGAACACCAGGAGCACGCCCTCGGGGGGCTGGCCGTCGGCGAACCGCACCTCCAGCCGCAGCCGCGCTCCTTCCTTCAACCCGGCTCCTGGCAGGAGCGTCAGCGTATCCTCCGCCACCGCCACGCGCTGGAATCCCAGCGCGCGCCCCTCACGCGCCACGGCAACCGGGTCCAGCTTCGCGTCGAACAACAAAGTGATGGGGCGCCCGGGCGCTACCCACACCTCCAACTCGTTCAGGGAGGGCGACACCTCGAGCTGGCGCACGGGTGGCGCGGTCGCGTCGACGCGTGGCTGCGCCACGGCGGGTAGTCCCGCGAGGGGAATGAGTAGCCAGACAATCCAGGCGGGCGGCAAGGACACGGACAACCTCCTGGATTCGCACTCTACCGGAGGTGTCTGTCACTTCCTCCCCATTACGGAGGAGATCCGCCCATCACCTGGGAGGTTGCGCACAGGTCTGCTTCCAGCGTCGGGCGGGAGCCTCCCCCGCAGAGTGTCCGAGGCGAAGGACGGGCACCACCCGGCGGCTCCTCCTCTTCCCCGTGGCAGCCCTCTAACCTTCTCCCCTCCTCGCAAGAAGGAGTGACACATGATTCTGAGGCGGATTCTGTGGAGAAGGACCAGCGCACTCTTCCTCGCGTTGATCGTGGGATGCAGCAGCATCCCAAGGGCCCCCCACGTGGAGGACACCGGCCAAGGCAAAGCCGTCGTCCACATTCCCCGCTCGGTGGACCTGCAACTCGTCGTGGTGGCCCCAGA
>JAFGNZ010000129.1 GCA_016926755.1 Myxococcaceae bacterium
CAGGCGCGCGGTTTTGTCGAAGCTGGCGGTGAGCACGCGCGCGCCGTCCGGGGAGAACGCCGCGCTCAAGACACTGGCCTCATGCCCTGCCAGCGGCATTGAGTATTGAAGATCCGAAACACCTCTCGTGAGGCCCAGGAAGGCTTCCAGCGGCTCGGGTGCTTGAAGTTCCTTCGTGAGGACAAGGGTTGAAAGCGCTGCTTCGATGGCATCTGCTCCAGCACCAGGCTGCAAGCCGATCGCCGCTGAGAGCCGCGCCATCGCCTTCATGAACGCCCCTGACGTCACGCGAGTCTTTGCATCCGCTTGCTCAGCCCTCTGTCGCGCCTTCACCGCCTCCTGGTTCTTCAAGACCAGAATCACCACCAAGGCCACGAGGACCAGCAGCGCTGAGGCCAGGACTCCCGTTACCACCCGGCGGGTACGGGTCCGTGTTGCCAATTCGCGAGAGGCATCGAGGAACTCCCGCTCCTCTCGGGTCAGATCATCACGGTGCTGAGCCCACGCCTGCGCTTGCTCCAGCAGTTCCCCTCGGAGCAGCAGATCGGGGGAGCGACCTTGAGCCAGCCACTGCTCAAGAGGCTCCGAGACGATCCGGCCCGCCTCTTTCTCTCGAACCCACGCTTCATTGAAGACCGTGGCGAAGATCCGGTTGCGCACGCGAAGCCACCGACCCGCGGTGTCCCGCCGCTCCGTCACCATCCCCGTGAGCCGGAACTCCTGCTGAACCGGATCGCTGCCCACCGCAGGCACTTGCTCGCCTGCCAGCAGCCTTCGATAGAGCCTCAACATCTTCGGGAGTTGCTCGCTGCGCTTCCCGCGCGAGAACCTGTCCTCGGCGTAGCGCAGGTTGGGCTCCTCCTGCCGGCCGTTCTCCAGGAAGAGCCGCCGTACCCACCCCTCCACCCGCTCCTGGGGAGAGGTCTCGCTGTGGGAGCCCGAGCCTTCCTGGACCAGCGCGTTCGCGACCTTGAGGGTCATGTAGGGGTGGCCGTCCGTCCAGGCCAGGATGGCTTCGAGCAGCGCCCGTGGCGCGTGCCCCAGCCCCGCCATCCCCGGGATCAGCCGCTCCGCCTCGGACGGAGTGAAGTCCTCCAGGTGGATGGCGCGCCCGATGTTGAAGGGGGTGCGCGCCTCGTCCCTCATCAGCTCCCTGGGGGCCGCGACGCCCAGCAGGCAGAAGCTGAGCCGCGCGAGGGCCGGATCCTCCTCTCGCTTCTCGTGCATGGCTCGGAGCGAAGCGAAGAAGTCATCGGCCACGGAGGGGACGGACAGGATCGAGTCGATCTCGTCGAGGAAGATCACCACCGGGGCCTTCACTTCCTCCAGCACCACCTTCCTGCAGAAGCGAGTCCAGCGTGAAGGCAGCGACTCCTTCGCGTGGGCCTCCCAGAAGCCCTCGACGTGCTCCTCGAGGTCCAGCCCCTCGGCCACGCTGGTCACCAGGCTGTAGAACCACTCCTCGGGCGTGACATGGCTGCCGATCCCGTTGAGGTCCACGGCGACGCAGCGGATCCCCAGGGCGCTCAGCTTCTTCCGTGTCCGCAGCGCGAGGCTCGTCTTGCCGATCTGCCTCGGCGCGAGCACGTAGCAGAACTCGCCCCCGCGCAGCGCCTCGGGTAGCTCCTGATCCGCGGGCCGCTCGATGTAGAGCAGCCCCTCCCGGACAGCCCCGCCAGCCTGGAAGAGGGCATTCACCGTGCACTGCCCCCACCGAGCACCCGCGTGAAGAACTCCCGGTGCAGGGTGCAGGTCGGCTCGAGCCTGCCCGCAGCGGTCCTCCGTACCAGCCAGGCCTTCTTCATCAGGTCCTCCTGATCGGGGGGCACGGCCGTGGCTGGATCACGCAGCACCGCCTTCAGGAGCGCTTCGAGCGACTCCCGCTCCACGAAGTGCCATAGGGAGCGCAGGTGCGCAGCGAAGAGCTCCGCCTCGGGATCCAACGTCAGCGCTCTCTTTCCACTGCTCGGCATCGCCGCATCGAACAGCACCCTGCGCACGAGGTAGGGATGCCCTCCCGTCAGCGCGTAGAGCCCATCGAGCTCCTGGCCGGTGAGCTGAAGCCCGTAGCGCTGCGAGAGCTGGCCGACGTCCCCCACGGACAGGGGCGGGAGCGCCACCGGATCACTGAGGTTGAACGGGGATTGGTTCGTGTCCTTGATCATCTGCGCGGGCGTGGTGGAGATGGCCATCAGCAGGCGCAGCTGGTCCCAGGGAGGCGAGGCCTTCTGCATCCACGCGCGCAGGCCGCCGAAGAAGCTGCTCGCGTACTCGTGCCCCAGGATGGCGTCGGTGGAGTCAATGGCCAGGAGGACCGGGTTGCCACCCCCGAGCACATGCTTCTTCAGCATCGTGCCCAGCCGGATCATGGGGCTGGCCTTGCCACTCTCGTAGGTGGTGAGCCAGTTCTCCTCACCGCCGAGCTCCTCCACGAGCGAGTACGCAAGCTGATCGGTGAGGTCCTTCAGTTCCGAGAGCCCATCGAACTCCAAGAGGTTGACGCGTGCCACGGCACCTTGGGGCCACTTCCGCTGCCACGCGCTCACCAGGTGGGTCAGCAGCCAGCTCTTGCCCGACTGCCGAGGGCCGTAGAGGACGGCAGGGAAGCCGGGGACTTCGAGGTAGGCCAGGGCCCGCTGCTCACAGTCGGGCCGAGCCACGTACCAGCGCTGGCTGTACGCCGCGCCGGGAGGCTGGGCCGGGCCGACGGCGGCAGCGGGCTGCGCGTCCCCATGCAGGAACCGCAGCACCTCGCGCCCTGGCGTGGCGAACACCAGCCCCAGCTCAGCCGAAGGGCGCTCGACTTCACCCTCGGTGAGCACTCGCCCCAGGTGGCCGACCACTGCTCCCTCCACAATCACGGGGCTCCCCGAGTACCCCTTCATCAGCGCGCCCTGGCCGGCCGCCACCATGTCGGAGTACAGCACGATGGCAGAGGCGCCTCGGCGGTCGCGTCCCACGGGATCGTGTACGCGGCCCGTGAGCAGCAGGGGAGCGCCTTCCATCATCCGGGGGAAGCCCACCAGCTCGAAGGGGCGGTTGCGCTCGACATCTCCCACCAGGCGCAGGGGCGTGACAGACGGAGCGCCTTGGGGCAGCCGCAGCAATGCCACGTCCGTGCTGGCAGCCATGCGCTCGAGGTGGGCTCCATGGGAGGTGCCGTCGAAGAGCGTGAGGACGATCTGGCCGTCCTTCTTCACCCGCCTGACGACGTGCTCGCAGGTGACGACCCTGTCCTGGGAGACGAAGTAGCCGGTGCCCACGGTGCCGTCGTCACAGGTGACCTTCACGCAGGCGGAACGGAGCAACGCGAGGTCATCCCCCGGAATGACAGGTGTAGCGCTCTGCTCGTTCGCCATGCCAGTGAGCATCGCATGGAAAGAGTGCCTCGGGAACGAGGCCCAGGCGCCACCCGACCCGGGCCCGTGGATTCTGTTCAACCCGAGAGGGCTGAATTCGACGGTCCGTCACGCTTCGTCATCGGGCAGGAGCGTGCGGAGTAGCTCGTCATCGGGACCGAGCGGGCGCCAGCCAGGCGGCGGGGGTGTTGCCATGAGCGCATCGCCGGCCTGATCGACGCGCTCCTGATGAGTTTCTGGAGTGTAGGTACTCCAACGAGCGAGCGCGTGGGCGACCTCGAAACGATTTGCGTCATCCAGTACGGCCGGCCAGCCGTTCGGGAGAAGCTGGGACAGCTCACGCACAAGCTGTCCGCGCACCAAGCGTGTGAGCTGGTGGCTCCGCTCCGCCTCGGCAACCAGCCCGCTGAACACCTGCACCGCGTTGATATCCTCCGCACCCAGCTCATCGGCCAGCGCTACCAGGGAGGCGGTGGGGCGCGCCTCGGCAAAGGCGGTGAGCGAAGTGTACCCGCGCTCGCGGACCCGCTCATACAGGCGAACCTTCCAGTTGCCCTCCCAAGAGCGATCCTCGCTCATCGCCTCCTCCCGGGGGTGAAGTTCATCGGGATTCTGTACTCCTCCATATACTCGGCGACGATCTTCAGGATCTCGCCTGGCGTCAACATCCGGCCAACCCGGGCCTCGGCTTTTCGCAGCGCCTTCATGATCATCTGGTTCCATTCGCCGGGCCACAGGCGGCCCAGGCGCCAGTGGCCGCCACCATGAATCGCCTGGTGCCTCGCCACCTCCAGCTCGACGCAGAACTGGTCAATGCTCAGGGGGCCGGTGAAGCCGCGCTTCTCGAAGAACTCGCGGAACTCCTCTGGCAGCACGTGGTGCCGCGGCCGCTCGGCCATGCCAGCACCGGCCTTGCCCGTCTCATGCATGGCGCGCACCTCGGGCCCGTCGCCCAGTGCGTCGCGCACTCCCCGCGGCAACTCCTGGTTGGCTTGCGCCATCATCACCTGCCCGGCGTGGAGCCGGACCGCGGCGCTGACGGCTGAAGCGGAGAGGACGCCCGCCTGAACGAGCCTGCGCATCGTCTCCACCCACTCGACGGTGACGATGAGCTGTGAACCCATCATCACGCCGCTGGCGCTCATCACCAGCCCCGTCCCGCTCAGGGCCGGAGCAGAGGGCGGCAGCCTCGGCAGGAACCTCTTCATCGCCGAGCCCAGGGTGAGCAGCTCGACGAGCTGCTCCGCCGCCATGGCCTGGCCGGCACGCTCGCTGGCCACTCGCGCCTTGTCCCGAATCGCCTGGAACTCCCGGGTGAGCTGGCCCATCAGCTCGGGCATCGCCACCGCCGCTGCCTGGACCCGCTCTGGCTCCTGGGAGGCGAGCGCCGCCATGAAGGGCGCGAGCAGATTCTGCACACGCTCCATGTCCACCCACAGCCTCTCGGAGCCATAGGCGGGGCACTTTCGGAGCACGGCATCCGCCAGGTGCAGGAAATCCAGCCATGCGGCGAGCAGGGTGGCGCCGGACATCGCGGCCTGGAGCCGTGGTCCGGTGAGCCGGAGAATGGCGAGCTCCATGCCCGGGTCATCGAGCTCCGAGGCCGCGCCAGCCAGCGTGGTGACATCGCCGAGCGCGCCGTGGAGCCATGGCAGTTGGCCCGAGCCATAGAGAATGAAGCGTGAAAACACGCCGTTGCTCCGGCCGCCGAGGCCCCTCGGCTCGTTCGCGAGCGTGGGGAGCGAATGGGCGATGTGGCCCATGGAGCCCGACACTGCGCGGACGGCGCCGAGGACAGCTTCACGGGTCAGCGTGCCGTTCTGCCGCTCAGGCTCGGCGGCGCTTGCCGAGCGCACTCTCGTCACCTTCTCGGGGAACTCCTCGCGGAGATGCAGCCGTTGTGGAGGCTGTGGCCGCGCTCTGGAGGGCGGCGGCTGCACCCAGGCAGGCTCCGCGTCGCCACTGGGCGAGTAGCTCAGGTTGCTCTGGCTGCCGGGCGGTGGCGTCAGCGGCGCGCAGCCCGTCATCACAACGACAAGAACCACCAGCAGGCACACCCACCGGCGCCACTCACCGGCCGGCGGGATCGGGGCCGCTGAGGGCAAGGTGCTCTTGGCCGCGAGAGGCTCCGTGGCCCCTGCTGCCATGGGTACGAGCAACAGCAGCCACACCACGCGACTGTGGGTCATCCACATGGACGCCTCCTGGGAAGGCGGTCCGCCTTCGCGACGAGCACCTCATGGAGCGCGGCCAGCATCACCGTGCAGCCGGCGATCCAGGGCGCGATGGCCACCAGGCCGAACCCCTCGCCCAGGAGGCCCGCGACACTCGGGAGGAACGCCACGCCGGCCGTCGCGGCGCTGACCTGGAAGCCGATCGCGTGAAGCGCGGTCTGCTCGCCGACGCGACGGGGCGTCTCGGCCATGAGGCCGGGGAAGATGGGCGCCAGCGCGAAGCCCAGCAGGGCCAGGCCTACGGCACCCACGCCCACCGGCAGCCCCGGAGCGGCGAAGACGAGCGCCCCCACCACCGCCGCTCCGGTGGCGAGCCTGAGCAGCCGGACGGTGCCCACCCGCTCGACGACGAAGCCGAGCACGATGCGCCCGGCCAGGAGGCTCGCCCAATAGAGCGTGATCCACGCTCCGGCCGTGGTGGCGTCGACGCCGCGCTCCTCGATGAGGACCGTGTAGCTCCACTGGCCCGCGCTGACTTCGATGCCCGTGTAGATGAAGAAGATGGCGACCTGCAGCCAGACGCGGGGGTGACGCAGGGCCGTCCAGCCGCTGACCGGGCGGGAGGCTTCGTTCAAGGACTCCGTGCCCAGAGCGCCTGGGGCGTCGAGCTTCGGTGACGAAGGTGACCCGGCCACCCACTGTCTGCGCGTCAAGGTGAAGGCCACCGCCATGGCAGCGAGCGCCGTGCCGATGACGGCGTAGCCGACTCGCCACGAGGCACCGCGCGCGAGGAGCGCGGTCAGGGTGGCGGGGCCGAGCGCGGCGCCGGTGCTATACGCCGCGTGCAGCCACGTCATGTGGCGCGCTCCGAAGTTCTGGGCCGCGTAGGTGTTGAGCGCGGAGTCCACCGCGCCCGAGCCGAAGCCGACGAGGCCCGCCGCGAACAGGAAGAGAGCGAAGGCGGGCGTCAAGGTGTACCCGGCGACACCGATGGCCACGAGCGCGGTGCTGAGGGCGAGGAGCGAGCCGATGCCGGCCATCCGGATGAGCCGGCCCGCGAGCAGCCCCGAGAGGAAGTACGTGGTGGCGGACGCCGCCAGTGGAACGCCCAGCAGTGCCTGGGGCAGGGAGAAGGTCTCTCGCAGAGAGGGCCAGGCGACGCCGAGCACGGTGTCCGGGAGCCCGAGGCTGACGAAGGCCAGGTACGCCAGCACGAGGAGGACCGGGCGTGGCTGCATGGCTCCTGGCTTGGAGGGATCGATCGGACCGCTCATGGCGGGGACACCCTAGTCACTCTCCCCGAGAGCGGGCGAGCCTCCAGGCGCCATGCGCCTCGCCCGCGCGGTGCTGCTGACGGCGGGGGCGGTGGCCCTGGGGCTCCTCCGCGGGGGACACGGGCGGGTGCTCTCCCGAGCGTGAGGGGCGGACGCGGGGCTCAGTCCGTCTCCCTCTGCCCCAGGTGGGGCTCGCGCGGCGCGCCACGCGGCCGCTGCTCCTCCAGATCGTTCTGTCCCGTGTGCTCCCACAGGGGGATTCCCGCGCGGAACGCCGCCCGGGCGATGAGCTGGGTGGCCACCGGCGTGATGGCGAAGATGAAGGCGATGCCCAGCAGCGCCCGCGCCGTCACGCTCACGTCCTCCAGCGCCACGGCCGCCGCGCCCAGCAGGAGCCCCACGCCCAGCGTTGACGCCTTGGCCGTCGTCTGCAGCCGCAGGAAGAGATCCGGCATGCGACAGATGCCCACGCCCGCCAGCAGCATGGCGGTGGTGCCCAGCACCAGCAGCGCGGCGGTGATGAGCTCTCTCAGGGTTGGCCTCCAGGCCCACTGAAGAGGTAGCGGGCGATGACGATCGTTCCCAGCGAGCTGATGATGGCCAGCGTCAGCGCCACATCCAGCAGCACCGAGTGCCCGGTGTAGACCGAGTACACGATGATGAGCCCCGCCACCTGCAGCGCCAGGAGGTCCAGCGCCACGACTCGATCCGTCAGCGAGGGCCCGCGCACCAGCCGGTACAGCGGCAGCAGCAGCGACACACCCAGCGTGCCCAGCACCCCGTGACAGACGAGCTCCTGCCACCCGCTCATCGCAGCACCCTCAGCAGCGGCTGCTCCAGCCACTCATGGAGCCGCCGACAGAACGACTCCCGGTCCGTGGCGAACATCACGTGCACGTACAGCGCCTTGCGATCCTCGGACACCTCCAGCCCCAGCGTCCCTGGCGTGTAGGTGACGATCAGGGACAGCAGGGTGATCTCCGCGTCCGTTCGCGCCTCCATCTCGTAACGAAAGATGGCGGGGCGGGCGTGGATATGCGGGGTGATGACGTCCCGGGCCACCTGCAGGGCGGCCGTCACCACCTCCCAGGCCACGCGCCCCACCAGCCGCACGAAGCCCCACGTCCGCGCCGCGTAGGCCGACGGGAACCGGTTCGGGTCCAGGAACGCCAGCAGGAGGAAGCCCAGCACGAAGCCCGTGAGCAGGCTCTGGCCGTCCACCCGCCCACGGACCGCCGCCCACAGCAGCGCCAGCACCAGGTTCCACAGCAGCGGCGTCATGGGGGCCTCCTCAGCACCGCCTGGATGTAGCCCGTCGGCTCCAGGAGCTGCCCGGCCGCCGCGTCCGCCAACTCCAGCAGTGGCCGCGCGCCCAGTCCGAGCACCCCCATCACCAGCGCCAGCGCCGCGCAGGGCCCGAGCACACCCCAGCCCACGTTGACCGAGCTGGGCGCCTCCTGCTTTGCCGCCGGGTCCTGGGGGTGCCCCTTCCAGAAGGCCTCGCGCCAGATCTTCATCATCGAGAAGAGGGTGAGCAGCCCCACGCCCGCGGCGGTGCCGGCGATGAGCCAGTGCTCGGCCCGAAGCGCGGCGCGGATGAGGGCCAGCTTGGCGAAGAAGCCGGAGAAGGGCGGCACCCCCGCCAGGGAGAGCGCGGGCACGAAGAAGAGGGCCGCCAGCAGCGGGTGGGAGCGGTACAGGTTGCCCATCTGCTGCAAGTCATAGGTGCCCGAGGCCCGCGCGGTGGCGCCGCTCACCAGGAAGAGCGCCGACTTGGCGAAGATGTAGTGGACGAGGAAGGCGATGAGCGCCGCCAGCGCTTCCTGGGTGAGCAGCCCCAGCCCGGCGAGGAGGTAGCCGATCTGGCTGATGATGTGGAAGGAGAGCAGCCGGCGCACGTCGTACTGGGCCACCGCGCCGAGCACCCCCGTCACCATGGTCAGCCCGCCCATCACCAGCAGCACGGTATGGGTGAGGCCCACGTCCTGGGTGAAGAGCAGGGTGAAGGTGCGCACCAGGGCGTAGACGCCCACCTTGGTGAGGAGCGCGGAGAAGAGCGTCGTCACCGCCACCGGAGGCGTGTGGTACGAGGCCGGCAGCCAGAAGAAGAGGGGGAAGGCCCCGGCCTTGAGTGAGAAGGCCACCAGGAAGAGCACGGCCACCGTGGACACCAGCCCCGGGCGCTCCAGGCCGGGCAGCCGCGTGGCCAGGTCCGCCATGTTGAGCGTGCCCGCCACGCCGTACAGCATGCCCACCGCGGTGAGCAGCACCGCCGAGCCCACCAGGCTGAGCGTCATGTACTTGAGGGTGGCCTCGAACTGCTCCTGCTTCGCCTCCAGCGCCAGCAGCACGAAGGAGGCGCCCAGCATCACCTCGAACCAGACGAAGAGGTTGAACAGATCCCCGGTGAGGAAGCCGCCGCACACGCCGCCCACCAGCACCAGCACCAGCGCGTAGTAGGCGCCGGCCTCCAGCTCCGGCGCCAGCGTGGCGGCGGAGTAGAGGACCACCGTCAGGCCCATCACCCCCGCGATCAGCACCAGCAGCGCGCTGAGCAGATCCGCTACCAGCGTGATGCCGAAGGGGGCCGCCCACTCGCCGAGCTGCACCGCGAGCACGCCCTGCCGCCGCACCTCCACCAGCAGCAGCAGGCCCACCGCGGTGAGGGCCAGCATGGCCGCCAGCGCCACCCCCCGGCGGGGCCAGGCCCGGCGAGGGCAGAGGTGCGCGAGCGCCGCGGAGCCCAGGCACACCAGCAGGGGGAGGGTGAGCAGCAGGGGGGGCGTCATCTCTCGGAGTCAGGCAGCTCGGCGCGCAGCGCCTGGGTGTCGTCGGTGCCCACCGCCTGCTCCGTGCGGTGCACCAGCACCAGCAGCAGCGCGAGCAGCCCGAAGGTGATGACGATGGCGGTGAGGATGAAGGCCTGTGGCAGCGGATCCGCGAAGGGAGGGGTGGGGGCTTCAGCGCCCTCGGGCACCAGCGGCGGGCGGGCGCGCTGCAGCCCGTTGACGGTGAAGAGCAGCAGGTTGGTCGCATGGCCCAGCAGGACGATCCCCAGGGCCAGGCGCACGGTGCTGCGGCGCAGCAGGCAATAGAAGCCGGCCGTGAAGAGCGCGCCGATGCTCAGCGCCAGGTAGCGCTCCACGCTAGCCCTCCCTCTCCCGGGCCTCCTCCTCCTCGCCATGCAAGAGGCCGAGGATGAAGGCCATGGCCGTGCCCAGGACCAGCAGGTACACGCCCGCATCGAAGAGCTGGGGCGTGCCCAGCTTCAGCGCTCCGCCTCCAGGCAGCGGCACCTGGGCCCATAGCCCCGTGAGGAACGGGCGCCCCAGGAACAGCGCTGGCAGCCCGCTGCCCAGCGCCACCAGCAGCCCGGTGATCGCCAGCCGTGTCGGATCCACCCGCGGCCTGCGGCGTACGAGCTCCTCAGGCTGGGCCACCAGCAGCAGCGTGAAGGCGGCGGTCGCCAGCAGCCCGCCCACGAAGCCGCCGCCCGGGCTGTCGTGGCCCCGGACGGTCAGCACCAGGGAGAAGAGGAGCAGCACGGGCGCCATCATCCGCGCCACCGTGCACAGCACCACCGGGTTCATGTCCGCCTCCGTTGCCGCGCCCCCGTCCGGAACAGCAGGTACACCCCCACCCCCGAGGTGGCCAGCACCGTCACCTCGCCCAGCGTGTCGAATGCTCGGAAGTCCACGAGGATCACGTTGACGATGTTCAGCCCATGCGCCTCCGGGACGGAGTGGGTGGCGTAGAACTGGGCGATCCGGGTGTGGGGTGGCACGGCCGCCACATGCAGCAGCGCCCAGGAGAGGAGCCCGCCTACCGCCAGCGCCAGGGGCGCGTCGCGCCACCGGGGCCGCTCCTCGTGCGGCTCCACGGGGAAGCGCGAGAAGATCAGGGCGAAGAGGATGACGGTGAGGGTCTGCACGACGACCTGCGTCATCGCCAGATCCGGCGCGCCGAAGAATGCGTAGAGGAGGGCCTCGGCCAACCCCACCGCGCCCAGCGCCATCAGCGAGGTGAGCACCGAGCGGGTGGTGACGGCCAGCACCGCCGCCCCGAGCATGAGCACCAGCACCGCGGCCTCATGGAGGAGGATCTCCCCGGGCGGGCCGGGGGGCGGCGCGCGCAGCCTCAGCGCCAGGGTCAGGGCGAGCAGCCCGCCCAGCGTGCTCAGCGTGACGGCGAGGTAGCGGCGCAGCGAGCCACTCTGCAGCACCCGCGTCTGCGCATGCGCCAGTCGCTTCAACCCCTCCAGCGAGGCCTGGTACAGGCGCTCCGGTCCCCACCGCTCCAGGTGCAGCGCCTGAAGCCCTCGCAGCACCGGCGCTCGCGCCGCGAAGAGCGCCCCCCCGGCCGCGAGGCTCGCCGCGCTCAGCCCCAGCGCGGGAGTCAGCCCATGCCACAGCTTCAGCTCCAGGTGCCCGGCCTCCGCTCCCCCGATCGCCGCCGCTGCGGCGCCCAGCAGCGGCTGGAGCGCCTTCGGTGCCAGCCCCAGCGCCAGCCCCGCCGTGGCGAGCAGCGCGGGCCCGGCCCACATGCTCGAGGGGGCCTCGTGCACCTGTGCCTCCGGCTTGCCGGCGCGGAAGGAGCCGCCCACGAAGGGGCGCACGCCCGCGCGCAGCGCTGCGGCCACCATGAGCGAGAACCCCAGCGCCGCGGTGAGCGCCAGCGGCCACCCCCCCGGGCCCTCCAGGCACGCCTCGTAGACGAGCTCCTTGCCCACGAAGCCGAAGAGCGGCGGCACCCCCATCATCGACAGGGCGGCGGCGCCGGCGGCGGCCCCCGTGATGGGCAGGCGCCGGAGCAGCCCGCCCACCTCGGGCAGCTCCCGCGTGCCGGCCTCATGGTCCACCACTCCCGCCACCAGGAAGAGGGCGCCTTTGTAGAGCGCGTGCACGGTGAGGAACACCACCATGGCCTGCACGGCGTGCGCCGTGCCCTGCCCCAGCAGCAGCACCAGCGCCCCCAGCACGCTCACCGTCGCGTAGGCCAGCAGCCGCTTGAAGTCCGTGTGCCCGAGCGCCAGCAGCGCGCCGCTCACCATCGTCACCGCCCCCACCCCCGTCAGCAGCCACTCCCACGCCGCGGTGCCACCCAGCAGCGGGGAGAGTCTCGCCAGCAGGTACACGCCCGCCTTCACCATCGTGGCCGCGTGCAGGTACGCGCTCACCGGCGTGGGCGCCGTCATCGCTCCGGGCAGCCACGTGTGGAAGGGCACCTGCGCGGACTTGGTGAAGGTGCCTGCCAGCACCAGCAGGAGGATGGGGAGGTAGCGCGAGCCGCCGCGCACCTGCTCCACCCTCTCCGGCTCGAGCATCCGCGAGAGGGACAGTGTCCCGGCCACATCGCCCAGCAGCACCAGCCCCACCAGCAGGGCCTGCCCGCCCAGGGCCGTGATCAGCAGGGCCCGTTGCGCCGCCTCCCTCGCCTCCTCTTCCTTGTGCTCGAAGCCGATGAGGATGAAGGAGCTGAACGTCGTCACCTCCCAGCAGATGAAGAGCAGCAGCGCGTCGTCCGCGAGGACGATGCCCAGCATCCCCCCCATGAAGAGGAACAGCCACGCGTAGAAGCGGCTCAGGTGCCTGCGTTGGCCGAGGTAGCGCCCCGCGTAGAGGAAGACGAGCGCCCCCATGCCGGTGATCAGCAGCGCCATCAGCAGGCTCAGCCCGTCCAGCCGCAGCGCGAAGGCGAGGCCCAGCTCGGGCACCCACGGCATGTCGATCGCGGGGAGCTCGCCGCGGAGCACCGCCGGAGCGCGGGAGGCGAACCAGAGCATCAGCCCCGCTGGCACGGCGGCCAGCACCCCGCCGGACCACCGCCGGCTCAGCCGGGTGATGAGCAGGGAGAGCGGAGCAGCGGCGAAGCTGGTGAGGAAGGCGAGGCTCAGGGACATGGGGAGGAGGCAGGCCTCCTCAAGTAGGCACGGGCCTCCAAGCGCTCAATGGGAGGCAGTGCCAGGCCGTGGCTGGTGGACACTCCACACCCTCCGAGCCTGGGGATGTGTCTGCTGTCAGGCAGTCGGGCGGGAGGCATGGGGCCGCCGAGGCCGGTAGCATCTCCCTCCCTCAACTGCCGGAGGACGGGTGACGAAGGGCGTGGAGTGGGGTGCTCTCTCGGAGAGCGGGCGGGCGTCCGGGGGCTGAAGCTCAGGGCCGTGCATGCCGCTGGAGGCATGCCGACCCTCGCGGAGGAAGCTCGCGAGGAGGCTGGCCGTGGACGTGAAGCTGCTGGGCATCTACCTGAACGATCACCTGGCCGGATCGGCCGCGGGGCTGGAGCTGGCCCGCCGGGCCGAGCGGGAGAACCGAGGCAACCCGGTGGGGGACTACCTCGCCACGCTCATCACGGAGCTGGAGCAGGATCGCGCGCTGCTGGAGCGGGTGATGCGCGGGGTGAGAGCTCCGCGCGACACGTTCAAGCTGGGCGCGGCGTGGCTGATGGAGAAGCTGGGGCGGCTGAAGCTCAACGGTCGCTTCGTGCGCTACTCGCCCCTGAGCCGCATGGTCGAGCTGGAAGGGCTGTTCGTGGCGAGCCAGGGGCGGCGCGCCCTCTGGCGCCTGCTGAGGCGGCTGGCTCGGGTGGAGAAAGCGCTCGCCGGGATCGACTTCGATGCGCTCGTGGCGCGCACCGAGGGGCAGCTGAGGACGCTGGAGCGGTGGCGCCTGCTGGCGGCGGACACCGCCTTCACGCACGCGAGGTTCCTCCCCGGCACCCTGGCTCCCGCAGGGGGCGGGGGGAAGTAGTCGTCGCTGCTCAGGTGCCCGTGGGCGGGGGGCTGGTGCGCGGCGGCGTGCCGGCCTCCTGGGCCGGCACCAGCCGGAGCTGGCCCTGGCTGGCCGCGGTGAACTTCGCGTCCACGTCCCGCTCCAGGTACGTGTAGCCGGACAGGCCCTCCTCGTACACCCGGAGCAGCGTGCGCGACTCGTCCAGGGTGATGCGGCCCTGGCGCAGCGCCACCTCGGTGGACTTGCGCAGCTTCGCCACCAGATCGTCCTTGTTGTAGCTCACGTAGTTGAGCACCTCCGTCACGGTGTCTCCCTGCACCACGTGATCGATCAGGTAGCCCCCGTTGGGCGCCAGCGACACCTGCACCGCGTGCGTGTCTCCGAACAGGTTGTGCAGATCCCCCAGGATCTCCTGGTACGCACCCACCAGGAAGATGCCCAGGTAGTAGTCGTCATCGTTGAGCGGGTGCAGCTCCAGCGCGTCCTTCACCTCGCGCTTGTCGATGAAGTGATCGATCTTCCCGTCCGAGTCGCACGTGATGTCCGCCAGCACCGCGCGCCGCGAGGGCTTCTCGCTGAGCCGGTGGATCGGCATCACCGGGAAGAGCTGATCAATGGCCCACGAGTCCGGCAGCGACTGGAACACCGAGAAGTTGCAGAAGTAGGTGTCCGACAGCTGCTTCTCCAGCGAGTCGAGCTCCTCCGGGATCTCCCCCGCCTCCCGGGCGATCCGCATGATCTTGTGGCAGATGGCCCAGTAGATGTTCTCCGCCGCCACGCGCTGCTCCAGCGAGAGGTGGCCCAGCGAGAAGAGGGTGAGGCTCTCCTCCTTGGCGTCCTGCGCGTCGTGCCAGGCCTCCAGCAGGTTCTTGTTCGTCACGTCCCGGAAGGTGCCCACCAGGTTGCGCACCACCGAGGGCGACTTCTCGTCCGCCTTGTCCGGCACCTGGGCCGGATCGAACTCGCTGGTGCCCAGCACGTCCACCACCAGCACCGCGTGGTGCGCCACCACGGCGCGGCCGGACTCGGACACCAGCGTGGGGTGCGGCACCCCCGCCCGATCACACGCCTCCATCACGCCGAACACCACGTCGTTGGCGTACTCCTCCGTGGTGTAGTTCATGGAGGAGGTGAAGTTCGTCTGCGAGCCGTCGTAGTCCACCCCCAGGCCGCCGCCCACGTCCAGGTACTGCAGCGGCGCGCCCTGGCGGGCCACCTCCACGTAGAAGCAGCCCACCTCGCGCAGCGCGTTCTTCACGTTGCGGATGTTGGAGATCTGGCTGCCCAGGTGGAAGTGCAGCAGCTCGAAG
>JAFGNZ010000130.1 GCA_016926755.1 Myxococcaceae bacterium
CTCGCCGAACGTCTACACCACCAACCGCCCCGAGTACCTCCGGCTCCAGTTCCCGAATGTGACGGGCTGGGGCGCCGTGCTCGACGCCGTGTATGGCTTCCAGAACGTCTACACACGCATCCTCCCCTCGCAGCTACAGCCCCCCGTCCAGTCGATGGGCCTCCAGGCCACCCCGCCCCCGGCCGCGGCTCCCGTGAAGGAGAAACCGCACGACACCGAGTTCCTGGTGAGCGTGCAGGGGCTCACGCTCGACGCGCAGGCGCGCGAAGGGCTCGACAGGACCATCCGAGGCGCGGTGCTCCAGGAGCTGGCCCAGATCGACATGAAGGGCACGCTGCACGTCTCCCCCCTGGGCCCGTTCGCCAAGGCTCACGGGCTCAAGATCCAGCAGGCCAGAACCGCTGGGTTTGCTGTGCAGGCCGATGACGGCAAGAAGCTCCACTAACCGCCACCTGGAAGGAAGCCGCCACATGAGCAAAGAGCCACGCCACCGGGAAGCGCCTCGTCACGAGGCGCCGCCGGAAGCGCCGCCCGTCGTCACGGAGCCGGCCGAGTTCCGTTTCCTCTTGCTGGGCCTGGCGCTCACTCCGGAAGCGGAGGAGCGCATCGCGCAGGCGATCCGCGGCGCCATCCAGCAACAGCTCGCGGCCCTGGGTCACGAGGGGCGGTTCACCCTGGCCCCCGTGGAGAGTCGTGCCCAGGCGCGCCCGCTGCTCAGTGAATCGAGTCGGGTCTTCGGGATCATCGTCAAAGGCTCACAGACGTAAGGGAGTGGAGCGCATCCATCGCTCCACTCCTGTCCGTAGTCGCAGTGCAACCAAAGGAGAGGTACCCAAATGGCTGAATTCCCCAACATGTACCCAGTCATGCAGCCGTACCCGCAGATGCCCCAGGGGTGGCCCACGTATCCGCCCCAGTATCAGGTGATGGGAGGGCCGGTCATGGGCACGCGCGGCGCCGGCCCGCAGCAGCAGCAGCTCTCGCCGAGCGAGTTCGGCAACATCCCGGGGGGCTTCCAGCCCCAGATGCCCTTCCAGGGCGCCCAGCAGGGCATGCTGGGCCAGCAGCAGGGCGTGCCGGGCATGCAGCCGAGCGAGCTCGGCAACGTCCCTGGGGGCTTCCAGGCTCAGCTGCCCTTCCAGGGCTTCCAGCAGGGCGTGCCGGGCATGCAGCAGGGCCTGCGGCAGCAAGGCGTGTCTCTGTCCGAGGCGGACAAGGCGGCGCTGAAGCCCGTGCTGCACATCCTCAAGGAGGGGCGCTCGCTCCTCGCCGCGGGGCAGCTCAGCCCGATTCACACCCACCGGCTCCTCGCCGCGTACGCGTACCTGTCCGGCTTCCTCGAGTCCAGGGGGGTGATCGAGGTGGGGACGTTCACGAGGACGATCCCGCAGCCGGAGATCAGCGGCGCCCCCACGGAGAACGAGCAGTTCGATCAGCTGCTCTACAGCATCGAGGCGCTCGTGTCCGGCACCGAGACCCGGGTCCCTCCTCTCGTCGTCGCCGTCGGCGCCAGCGTCGCGGGCTCCGCCATCTGGGAAGGGATCAAGTGGGGCTACGGTAAGATCCGGCGCTGATCTCAGCCCAGGGGGCGGGCTCGGGCCATCCGGCTCGCCCCCTCCGGGCGTGCAGTCCTCAGAGGAGGAAGAGTTCAGGGAAAACGTAAAGGTTGACTGACACCGGTCTTCCTTGTCCGCGGGGCCAAGACGCCCAGCGACGCCGAGGCGCATCTGCGGGATACTGCGCGCGGCGGCGGCGGGTGCGGTCCACGCAGGCTCCCTGAAAGTGGAGGAGGTCGCATGAAGGCTTCCGTTCCGTTTCTCCTCGGTATGTTCCTCGTGGCCGGCGTCGCCCAGGCCGGAGCCGTCAAGCAGCGCAAGCCCTCGGGCCGGGAGCTGGCCGAGGTGAAGCGGGTGCTCGCGGGTAAGCAGCCCATCGCCAAGAAGACCCTGTACGTGGCGACCCGGAGCACCGGCGCCTTCCTCTTCGCGCCGGTGATGGACTTCACCTCGAGCCCTCCGCTCCAGCTCCACCTGATCCAGGACGGGAAGATCCTCCTCACGCTCTCGCCCTCTCCCGCGGACAAGCTGTGGCCGGTCCTCCGGTTCGAGGGCGTCACGTTCAAGGACGTGAACGACGACGGCTTCGAGGACGTGGTGACCCTGACCCGGTACATGCCCGTGACGGGGCCCAAGGCGGATCAGGTCTTCAACCAGGCCGCCCTGTACCTGGGGCGCGAGGGGAAGTCCTTCCAGCTGGTGAGCGGAGAGCTCCACGACACGCTCAACCAGACGCCTCCTTCCTCCATGGGAGAGGTGATGAAGCGGCTGAAGCAGCTGGATCTCCAGAAGCTCTCCGCCCCCGCGCGGGTCAGCTCCGGCCACAAGCCCTAGGCTTTCATTCCAGCCCGCCCCAAAGTCTACGCTCCTATTGCTTCATTCCTGTCTCGCTTTGGACTTGGAGTGAAAGACAGACGTGTCTGAGTGCGTAGGCAAAAACCCACGTAACACCGCGAGAGAAAAGAGGCCATCATCCCCAGAGAGTGAGTCTCGGGAGGTGAGCAATGCACCTGACTCCGCTGGGTGGCCGCGGTGATGTCTCCGAGAGAAGCACTGCCTCGCGGAGGAGGTGGCGTGTCTGGGCAGCGCTGGTGCTCGCCTTGTCGGGCTGCCAGGGCGCGGGCACTGATCCGGATGGCGGGCTGGATCCCAACGGGAACGCCTCAGGCGATCCCTCGATCCCCCCACAGCTCATCCGCCGGCTCAACCAGACGGAGTACTGGAACACGATCCGGGAGCTGCTGGGGCCCGGCGCCACCACCGCGCAGGTGCTGCCGGCGGACGATCAGGTGGGCGGCTACGACAACAACGCCCAGGTGCTGGGCATCAGCCCGGTGCTGCTCGAGAAGTACGCGCTGGCGGCAGAGGAGCTGGTGACGTCGACGCTGGCGCCCACGAACGCCCAAGGGCGCGCGCGGCTGCTCACGTGCGACTTCTCCGGCGCGAACGAGGAGCCGTGCGCGCGGCAGATCCTCGCGAGCTTCGGGCGCAGGGCGTGGCGCCGGCTGGTGGTGCCCGAGGAGGTGAGCCGGCTGCTGGCGCTGGTGAAGGCGAGCCGCTCGGCCGGAGACGCCTTCGAGGTGGCGCTGGGGGTGGGGCTGCAGGCCATCCTCACCTCGCCGCGCTTCCTCTTCCGCGTGGAGCTGGACCCGGTGCCTGGGGCGCCCTCCGCGCACGCGCTCGACGACTTCGAGCTGGCCACGCGGCTGTCCTACTTCCTGTGGAGCACCACGCCGGACGAGGAGCTGCTGGCGGCGGCGGAGATCGGCACGCTGCGACAGGCGGCGGAGCTGGAGCGCCAGGTGCGGCGGATGCTGGCGGATCCGCGAGCGCAGGCGCTGGTGGACAACTTCGCCGGCCAGTGGCTGCGCACGCGGCAGCTCGCCCTGGCGCAGCCCTCCCCCACCCTCTTCCCCACGTATGCGAGCCGCCAGCTCGCGCAGGCCATGGCCACGGAGACGGCGATGGTCTTCGCCGAGCTGCTGCAGGCCGATCGCAGCATCCTGGATCTGGTGGACGCGGACTTCACGTACGTGAACGCCTCGCTGGCGGCGCACTATGGCCTGCCGGGCAGCTTCGATCCGAGCCGCTTCACGCGGGTGGCGCTGCCGCCCGAGAGCCAGCGCCGCGGCGTCCTCACCCACGGCAGCATCCTCACCCTGAACGCGACGCCCACACGCAACTCGACGGTGAAGCGCGGCAAGTGGGTGCTGAGCCGGCTGCTGTGCGACGAGCCGCCGCCTCCACCGCCGAGCGTGCCGCAGCTGTCCTCGGGCCCGACGACGGGCTCGCTGCGCCAGCGCATGGAGCAGCACGTGAGCAACCCGGTGTGCGCCGCCTGCCACCAGAAGATGGATCCCATCGGCTTCGCGCTGGAGCACTACGACGCCATCGGCGCCTGGCGCGCGAAGGATGGCGAGTACACGATCGACGCGCGCGGCACGCTGCCGGACGGCCGCTCCTTCGACGGGGCGCTGGAGCTGGCCGGCACGCTCAAGGAGGATCCGGCGCTGCCCGCCTGCCTGGTGCGGCACCTCTTCACCTATGCGCTGGGCCGGGAGCCCGAGGCCGCTGATCAGGAGGCCCTGGCGCAGCTCACGCAGTCCTTCCAATCACGTGGCCACCGGATGCGGGAGCTGCTGGTGCAGGTGGCGCTCAGCCCCTCCTTCCGGATGCGCCGCGCTCAGCAGGAGGCTCACCAATGAGAAGGCCCTGGGAGCTGTCTCGGCGCACCTTCCTGCGGGGGACCGGCACGCTGCTGGCGCTCCCCATGTTGGAGGCCATGGCGCCCTCGGTGGCGAGGGCGCAGGTGGGGAGCGTGCCGCCGGCGCGGCGGCTGGTGACGTTCTTCGTCCCCAATGGCATGTACATGCCAGAGTGGTACCCCGCGGCGAGCGGCGAGGGCTACACGCCGGGCCCGCTGCTATCGCCGCTGGCGGCGCTCCAGAGCGAGCTCCTGGTGCTCTCGGGCCTGGGCAACAAGCCGTGCAACACCTCCAACGTGGATGTCGGGCACGTGGCCTCCACCTCCGGCTTCCTCACCTCCTCGGCGGTGTGGGACGGGCCGCTGCGCAACGGCATCTCGGTGGATCAGGTGGCCGCGGGCCAGCTCAAGCAGTACACGCGGTTCCCCTCGCTGGAGCTCGGGACGAAGAGCGGCACCTCGTACGTGCTGCACAACAACATCTCCTGGAGCGGCAACTCCACGCCCATGCCCAAGGAGACGCGGCCGGACATCCTCTTCGACCGGCTGTTCGAGGGGATGAACCCGAACGAGAACGCCCAGGTGGCCGAGGCCCGCCGCCGCCGGCGCCTGAGCGTCCTCGACTACGTGAAGGAGGACTCCACGCAGCTCCAGCAGAAGCTCGGGCGGGAGGATCAGCTGCGGATGGAGGAGTACCTGACGGGCGTTCGCGAGCTGGAGCTGCGCGTGCAGCAGACGCGGATGCTCCAGTGCAGCGCGGGAGCGAGGCCGGTGCAGCCGGTGGACGTGCGCCAGCAGGTGCGGCTGTTGCTGGACATGATGGTGCTGGCGTTCCAGTGCGATCTGACGCGCGTGGCCACCTTCATGTACGGGGAGGCGGTGGACGAGTCGAGCTACGACTTCCTCTCGGTCCCGGACGGCAATCGGTCAGTCCCGGTGAGCCAGGGCCATCACACGCTGAGCCATGACATCTCGCCGGGCGGCCTGAGCCAGCGCATGTACAGCGCGATCTGCAAGTGGGAGGTGGAGCAGTTCGCCTACCTGCTGTCGAAGATGAAGGCGGTGCAGGAGCCGGACGGCACGCTGCTGGACAACTCGGTGGTGCTGTTCGGGAGCGGGATCGGCGAGTCCAACCTCCACGACTCGTGGAACCTGCCGCTGGTGCTCGCGGGGCGTGGGGGCGGGAAGCTCCGGCCTGGGCGCCACCTCATCTACAAGGACTACAACAGCCTGACGCCAGGGGTCCCCATCGCGAAGCTGTTCGTGTCCATGCTCAACACGGTGGGGGTGAACACCACGAAGTTCGGCGTGGACGGAGATGGCCCGCTGCCGAACCTCACTTGATGCGAGGGCGCTCTTTCAGCTCCAGGCGCCCGGCCTGCGCGTCCAGCTTCACCTCGAAGCGCGCCAGGAAGCCGAGTCCGAGCAACCCGTCCACATCCTGCGGGAGCGTGGAGGAGACGCCCACCTCGAGGTTCTCCACCCGCGCGCCCTGGAGCTCGAGGCTCCGCAGCGTCGCGAGACGAACCGTGATGGGCCCATCCCCCGTCCGCAGCGAGTGGCTCCGGGCGTCCGTGAGGTTCAGCCCGAGCTTGTCCGCGAACGCCTGCGAGAGCGTCACCTTCGTCGCCAGGGTGTCCAGGAGGAACCGGCCGCGCTCCTTCCCCTCCACCCGCGGCTCCACCCACCTGGGGCCCTCCTTGGCGACGGAGACCACCGCCTGGCCCCGCCCACCTGTGTCGCACTGGCCCTCGTGCGCCAGCTGCTCCGCGCGCTCCATCGTCAGGGTCCGCACCCTCTCCTCCGGGTTGGCCTGGAGGTGCTGGAGGAGGACGAGCAGCGCCTCACAGGGCTTGTGGAGCCGCTCATAGGCGCTGGCGAGCTGGCGGGTCAGCTGGAGCTCGCGCGGTTGAAGATCGAAGGCCTGCTGGAAGTCGGCCAGGGCCTTCTGGGACTCCCCACCGGCCTCATGGGCCAGGGCTCGCCAGACCCAGTAATTGATGTTGTGCGGAGCGTCCTCGAGGAGCTCCGTGGCGTCCCGCGCGGCCCGCTCGAAGTCGGCCAGCCGCGTGTGCACCGAGTAGGTGATCTGCCGCACCTGGGCGGACTTCCCGCATCGGGCGATGAAGCTGTCCGCGGACTCGCTGGCGCCCTGGAGATTGCCGGCGGAGAAGATGGCCTGGATGTACGCCACCGCAGGGTCCTGGTCGCAGGGCTGGTGCTCGTGCTGCCAGCGCAGCCGGGTGATGCGCTCGGCCTGCGAGCCGTAGTTGAAGGGCGGCGGTTCCTTCTTCACCGCCTCGCCTCCCGAGCCGAGCTGCGTCACCAGCACGGCGGCGCCGCCTACGAGGCCCACGACGCCGAGCGCGAGGAGCACCCGCTGGCGCAGCCGCTTCCCGCGCCCGTAGCGGGCGAGGCATTCCTGGCAGCGATCCAGCCCGCCCTCGAAGGTGGCGCAGGCGACGCAGAGGGGCCGTTGGCATCGACCACACTGGGTGGTCGCCTGCTCCTGTGGGTGCTGATAACACCGTGAAGACGTCATGGCGGGCATCTACCGCAGGCAGGCGCGGAGGGTCAAACGGGCCTCTCCTCCCCTGGGAACAGCTGCCCCCCTGCTCTTGGAGGCCGAAGCCTCCCGTGCCTATTGCCTCTCGAGCTGCCGGTCTCAGGCATACAACTGCCCCAGCAGATCCGAGGTGCACGCGCCAGACACCCGCTCGAAGGCCTCAGGAGAGAGCGCCTCAAGGCGCTGGCGCAGGAAGGTCGGATGAGCCAACACATACGCTCCAGCGGAGAACCGGCGTAGCCTTGACCCGCAGCACCTCGCTTGATTGAAATGACGTGGCCATGCATTCGCGAACTTGCAGTGCGCTCCTGCTTCTGCTCCTGCTCTCAGCCTGCGCGACGATGGATCCGAGCCCGGAAGCACTGGAGGCCCCGAGCCCGAGACTCGCCAACCTTCAGCGGGCGGCGCTCTACCCCTGGACGGATGATGGGCAGTGCGTGGTGCGCGAAGCCTCCAACGAGTGGCCTGTTCTGGCGGAGAGATGCCTTTACGCGCTAGACCGCGACAGGGTGAGGTTTCGGGATGTCACCAAGAGATGCGCAGTTGCCTACGCGGACGCAGCAGCTCCCGCAGCCGTGGCCCTCTGTATCTTTGCCGCCCCCGAGATCGTCGTCGGTGCAGTGGTTGTTATTGGCGCGGTGGTGGTGGCAGCCGCGATCCAAGAGGGGATTGATGCTTATCAACGCCACGCATCCCGCGAGCGTGCGAAGCTCAAGACGCAACCGACACCCGCCAAGGAACCGTTAGCGAACCAAACACCGAAGCCAAAGGGGTCGCCCACTGGAGACATCTTCCCACTACCAACTGACTCCCCTACGGACCGCTTGAAATGCGAGCCCATCCCGGTACCCCGCGCGTCCAAGGATGATCCGCATAACGAGTGCGCCGACACGTTTCCGCCCAACCGGTATCCCGGCATGGACGTGAGCGTGGGAGGAATACGCTTCGATGCGCTGCAAGTCGGTGTGCGCGTGCTGTGGGAGATCAAGACCCATCAATTTGATAAATACAACTCCTTCGTCCAGGAGATGGAGATCAAGAAGGAACTCAAGCAAATTCAAAAGGAGCGAGCCATCGCAGTGGCATGTGGATATGACTTCATCATTGGGGTGAGCACCCAAGCGCACAAAGAAGCACTGCTCGACCAGGATCGTACTCTCAATATCGTCGTCACGGGATGCACACGATGACCAAGCAAAGAACCCTCAAGCTTATCGTCTACGCACCTGCGCTCGTGGGCAAAGACGGTCGCACGGTCGACGTCATCCATGGAATGGAAAAGGCGCTCCCCGGCTTGCGGCTGAAGTGGCGGCTCTCAGACAGCGGGCGCCCCATCCCATTGCCGCAGCGTGACGCATGGCTCGTAGAAAACATTGAGGACGGGGAATTTCCTATTGTGTGCAACGGGGACACAAGTTACCCCGTGACAGTTTTTGGAAGGGAAAGTTCGGGACTCTTCAGCCCAGGCGGTCAGCCCCAGTTTGAAGTCCACGCGAAAATGCCACTGGACGAGCCTGTGATCGCGGCAGCGGCGGCTGTGCTTGAAGCCGTGGCGGAGGGCGCACGCGCGTTCTGGGGGAGTGCAACGCCGGACGCCGCTGCGGTGGATATCGCGTATCAGACAGCCCCCACGCTGCAAGGGCCGCCGTCTCCACGCCGGGGGCTGCCTGCCCTGAAACTCTTCCAGCACATTCGCTCACCCGAGATTCCTTATTACCTCGGGTGGCTGAACTATTGGTCTGCCCCTGCCGCGAAAGCCATCGGGTTCCCGGACCCGACCCGCGATGGCGAGCTGCTCACGCGGGCGCGGCGCACGGCGTCGGGCTGGTGGGTGGTGCAGCTCACGGAGGCGCCGCTCGATCTCGACAACCCCGCCCACCTGGGCGCGCTGAAGCGGGCCTACGAGCGCTTCCCGGAGATCGGCGGGCGCGTCACTCCGGGCTGAAGGAGTGGAGACGATCTTCAGGAATGTTGACGCGGAGCGAGATCCTGAAAGTCCTCGCAACGGAGATGAAGCGCTATAGCGTCCCGATGAACTTCACCCCCTGGAGAGGGCGATGAACGAGGATCGTTCCTGGGAGGGCAACTGGAAGGTTCGTCTGTATGAGCGGGTCCGCGAGCGCGGTGACACGTCGCTCACCGCCTTTGCCGAGGCGCGCCCCACCGCCTCTCTGGTTACGCTGGCCAGATCAAGGAGGCACTGGAACGTATCGGTGCCACGGGGGGTGAAGTTCAGGGAGGTGTAGAGCGCCCGCCAATCTCCGGGAACCGCTCGTAGGCGCGCAGCAGCGCCTCCAGGTGCGCGGGGTTGTCCAGATCCAGCGGCGCCTCCGTCAGCCGCACCACCCACCCGCCCGACGCCGTGCGCCGCGCCCGTGTGAGCAGCTCCGCGTCGCGCGCCGGGTCCGGGAACCCGAGAACCCGCGCCGCCGCGGCCGACCAGTAGTTCGCCCACCCCAAGCGACGCGCAATCTCGGGCGCACGGATGGAGTCTGGGAACTTGAGCGCTGGCAACCCTCGTGGTGGGACCCCCGGCTTACGAACCGGATCGACGGTCTGGCGTGAAATCTCCACGGTCGCGTTGAACGGCGTCGCGTGCCCCCAGAACGCGCACGCTCCTTCCGCCACGGCTTCCAGCACCTCTACTACCGCCGCGATGCCTGCTGCGGACAAAGGCAGTCTGGCGTGGACTTCAAGCTGGGCCTGCCCGCCAGGGGAGCTGTTCGCCGAAACCTCCCAGCCAGACACCGATACATAGTCGCTCTCACTTCCGTTGTGGAGGAGCGGAAACTCTTTGACCGCCCCCTGTTCGACGAGCCATGCATCGCGATTCACCAGGAGGGTGCGCTGTCCCGCCTCGGACGTCGTCCACCCCAGTCGCAAGCCCGGCAATGCGCGCTCCATTCCATGAACGATGGCGAGAGGACGAACATCCTTGCCCACGAGTTCAGGCGCGTAGACGGTGATGCGAAGGTCATTCTCTCGAGCGGGCGGCATCTCAACACCAGTCCATGACGATGATCTGGAGGGTGTCATCGACACTCTCCAACGCTGCTTTGTGCGCGGCGCTGCGCACGCCCACTCGAAAGTCAAACCCGCGGGTACACGTGGGCGCGGTGCCACGCCAGGTAGCGGCGATGCCCCTCCTTCAGGTTGGCGACACGCAGCGGCAGGTGCAGCCCCAGGAGGCTCCTCGCTTCGGCCGACAGCGTGCTCGCGACCATGACGCTTCCCTCGTCGTTGACCGTGATGAACCCCCGGTCGAAGGCCGCGTCCAGGTGCGGAGCCAGCAACAAGCCGTTGAACACGTCCAGCCGCTCGGCATCCGTCTCGCAGTCGGCCCACGGCTTGATGTGGCTCGCGCGCAGCAGCTCCTTCACCGCCAGGCCTGTCACCGCACACCGCCCATCCCAGAACTCCAGCAGGCCCGCGCGGAACACGTCCTGGCCCACGCGCTGCACCACCCACCGCTCGGCCTCGGTCGCTCGCGGCAACGACGCCACCCGGGCCGTGAACACGTGCAGCAGCTCGTCTGGCAGCGACCTCGACAACTGGAACGCGCGCCGCACCAGCCGATGCAGCGAGGGAAGGTCCGGCACGCTCCTGCCGGCCACCGCCCCTTTCGGCAGCGGCGACACCACGGGCGTGCCCAGACCCTCCAGCGCCGTCCCCACGTGCGCCTGCGAGAACGCCACCAGGAACAACGTCTCCTGCGCGAAGTGCGTCAGCCAGATCTTCAGCGGCGCCTGCGTGCTGGCATACCCCAGCCAGGGGCCCACCCGGGGCAGCGCGATGTCAAAGCCGTTATCGGCCGCCGCCTTCTCCAGCCGAATGGCGATCGCGGGGTTCAGCGCGCTGGACATTCAGGGGACGCCTTCTCTCAGGGAGGGGCTGGACAAAGCGGTCCGCTTGTCAGACAGGTTCTCGCCACGCGCCGGAGTACTCGGCCAGTCCGCGCTCATGCCTGGGCTCCCCCGCGCTTCTTCCGGCCGGCCTCGCTCGCGTGGGCCACCCGCGGATCCGCCGGTGGCGGCGCGAGCACCGTGACGTACGGGGTGCCCGCGCGGATCGCCTCGGCCAGCTCGTCGTAGCGCTCGAGGATGAGGCGCTGGGTGCGGTACTCGCCGTGGGCCTTTTCGTCGTGCTTCCGGACCACCGGGAACGTGTCGAGCACGTACGCGGTGTCTTCGCGCGAGAGCCCATAGAGGTGGAAGAAGGCGGCGTCCAGCTCGGCGCGGAGCAGGGCGCGCCGCTCGGGATCCCAACGGAATGGCGGCCCGTCGTAGCCGACGTCGCGCGCGAAGGACTCCAGGTCCCAGGCGGTGTACGTGAGTTCGAGGACGCGCGGCAGAATCCAGTCACGGATCAACGTCTGCTTTTCCCAGGGCGCTGGCATCTCATAGACGCTGGGTGCGAGGACCGGAAGCTGTTTCAGAATGAAATAGGTCAGCGACGTGCCGCCAATCTTCTGCCGAGCGGCGTAATCAAGGGCGAAGCCGCACAGATTGGCGTAAAGCGCCGCAAGCGCTCGCGGCTCCTTGTCTGACAATAGGAGCGGGAACTTGTGGTTCACGGCGACACGCGGAATCAGCGAAGCGATGACGGCTCTGTGATCCGTGCTCCGGCAGATGTCGCGCCAGCCGAGCAGCCACCCACGGTTCCAACGCCCATTGAGCCGCTCCTCCACTGTCCTCTCATCCACCCAGTATTGGGGCCGCGCGAAGTCGTACGGGTCCTCGGAGGGGCGACGGAGAGCTCGGGTATCCCCTCTCGCCGATGCGCGGTCAGGGGCTAGGTGACGGGGGCGGTTCGTCCAGGCTCGCCAGGTTCTCCTCGGCGGCGCGGCGGAACCTCGGGACGACCTCCACGGCGAGCCAGTCGCGGATCTGCTGGCGTGCTCCTTCAAGATCCCCAGCATCCCGGAGTTCCGTCATCCGGTACATGGCGCTCTTGAGCCGGTCTGCGGCATCACGGAAGCGCCCCATGATCTGCCCGAGAAGCGCCCCGGCACTCTCAGGACTGGCTAGCGCCGGTTCCGTCTCTGTCTCGCTCATGCCCACGTCAGCGGCGGCCCGGCGAAGGAAGGCGCGCATCCCCTCGTTGAGTTCGAGCGGTTGCCCTTGCTGGACGCGGTGCAGAAGGACAGGGATCTGTTCACGGACGGAGAGCTTCGGATCTGCCTGTCCGCTTGCGGCAACCGACTTGAGCCGGGTCACCTTGCGAAGCTGGGACTCGGCTATCCTCCGGTAGTGCGGAACGACCTCAACGGCGAGCACCTCTTCCATCAGCCTGCCTGCGCCGTCCAGGTCGCCTGCATCCTGGAGGTCGGATGCCTGGATTTCAGCCTTGCAGAGACGGTCCGAGCCCTCATCGATGCGGCGTGTGATCTCTCCAAGCAGCGTTTTCGGGTCTGCCACGGGGAGCGGCGCGAGAGCACGAACGGTAGTGACGCGGGATCCCGTGGAACAGCCTCCCATCAGGAGTATGTCCGAACTCCAGCTTGCCATGATGAGCGATCCAGACGTGAAGAGCCGCAAGCGTGCTGGCTGGCTGGAAGTCGCTGATCGGTTGGAGGCGGCGATAGGTGAAGAGACCGGATCTTCGGGTGGGTCCGAACGCCTCACATGACAGCTACGGCGCGGCGGGAGCGGCCCTCGGCATGGCGGCTTGGAGTGCCAGGCTCAGGATGACGACCAGCGTGCAGCCGATCACGTTGAACCAGAGATAGCCGATGCTGCTGAACGCGAAGAGGGCCACCACCGTCGCCTGCGAGATCAGCGCGGCGATGAAGACCGCATGCCCCCGAACGCCCCGGAGGAAGAAGGCCACCAGGAAGATGCCGAGCACCGTCCCATAAAAGATGGACCCCAGGATGTTCACCGCCTGGATCAGGTTGTCCAACAGCGACGCGAAGCTCGCGAACGCCACGGCGACCAGGCCCCAGAAGACCGTGAACGCCTTGGAGGCAATCAGGACATGGCGATCCGAGGCGTCGGGCCGGAAGACACGCCGGTAGAAGTCGATCGTGGTCGTCGTCCCCAGCGCGGTGAGCTCGCCCGCCACCGAGCTCATGGCCGCCGCCAGGATGACCGTGATGAGCAGCCCGAACAGGCCACTGGGCAGCCAGCCCTTCACGAACGAGACGAAGATGTAGTCCGAGTCCTTGGTCTCCGCCTTCGGCAAGGCTCGCGAGACCACGGCCTTGGCCTCCTTCCGGAGGGCGTCCGCCGTCCGCGCAGCCTCCCGGAGGCGCTCGCGCGCGCCCGCCTCGGCGGCCTCGTCCCCAGCCTCGCGCGCCGCCAGGTAGCGCTCCACCTCGGCGCGCTTGTCGCCCTGCACCTGCGCCCACTTCGACTCGATCGCCCCGAGCTCTCCCGCCTGCTCGGTCGCCTGCACGCGCGTGCGGAGGGACTCGTTGAAGAGCAGCGGCGGCGCGGTGAACTGGTAGAACACGAAGACCAGGATCCCGACGAACAGGATCAGGAACTGCATCGGGATCTTCAGGACGCCGTTGAACAGCAGCCCGAGCCGACTCTCGGTGATGGAGCGCCCCGTCAGGTAGCGGCCCACCTGGGACTGATCCGTCCCGAAGTACGACAAGGACAGGAAGAGCCCGCCCGTGATGCCGGACCAGAAGTTGTAGCGGTCCTCGAGGTTGAAGTCGAAGCTGACCACGTTCATCCGGCCGAACGCGCCCGCGACGTCAACGGCGCGGCCGAGCGACACGTGCTCGGGCAGCCGCCAGACGATCACGACGGCGGCCACCACCATGCCCCCGAGCATCACCACCATCTGCTGCTTCTGCGTCTGCGCGACGGCCTTGGAGCCGCCCGTCACCGTGTAGAGGATGACGACTCCGCCCATGGCCACGATGGTCGGCTCGAGCGGCCAACCGAGGATCGTCGAGAGGATGATGGCGGGGGCGTAGATGGTGATGCCCGCGGCCAGCCCACGCTGGATCAGGAAGAGGAACGCGCCCAGCAGGCGCGTCTTCATGTCGAAGCGCGACTCCAGGTACTCGTAGGCCGTGTAGACCTTCAGCCGGTAGTAGATGGGCACGAAGACGGCGCTGATGATCACCATCGCGATCGGCAGCCCGAAGTAGAACTGCACGAAGCGCATCCCGTCCTCGTAGGCCTGGCCCGGGACGGACAGGAAGGTGATGGCGCTGGCCTGCGTGGCCATGACCGACAGCCCGATGGTGGTCCAGCGCAGCTCGTAGCTGCCGCGAAGGTACTCCTCGCTGGTGCGCTGGCCGCGCGTCTTCCAGATGCCCCACCCCACGATGAACGCCGTCGTCCCGAGGAGGACCAGCCAGTCGAGCAGTGTCACGCGTAGGCCCAGGTGATCGCCCAGAACAGGGCGACGAGCAGGGCAAGGGTGCCCAGCACGAAGAGGTAGATGTTGCGCCAGGATCCGAGCAGGGGCGGCGCGTCATCGAGCTCGGGCCTCGACGTGGAGGCCGCGCCCGGTACAGGAGGCTTCGATTCGGAGCTCATTGGGCGAGCAGGTTCGCGAGCAG
Organism: Myxococcaceae bacterium; assembly: GCA_016926755.1. GTDB lineage: Bacteria > Myxococcota > Myxococcia > Myxococcales > Myxococcaceae > Hyalangium. The sequence goes on from JAFGNZ010000130.1 coordinate 14,349, forward strand.
CCGGTAGGCACCGGGCACGCCCGCGGGGAGTTGGCGGAAGAACGCGATCCCCGTGTACACGAAGGCTCCCTTGCCGTGACGGGCGACGAGCAGTCCGCCGTGGAGCGGCTGCTCCCCGGGATCGTTCATGGCGAACACGGGCCGGTAGCGCTCGTCCCACTTCGAGGCGAAGTACAGGCCCCGCTCCTGGACCCAGCCCTCGAAGTCAGCGGGCCCGAGACGGTTGGGCGCGCTCAGGACTGGCTCTCCCGCGGAGATCGGCGTCATCGCCGCGGTCTCGTCCGTCACCCGATCGCGGCCGATCTCGAACGGGTACGGGCTGATGAGCCCGGCGAGCGGGCCCACGCGGCTGTTGGTGTTGTACTGCACGATCAGCCGCCCTCCCCGCTCCACGTACCGCAGGAGCCGCTCGCGGTGGAGCGCCAGGCGCGGGTTGGCATTGAAGGCGCGCACTCCCACCAGGATGGCCTCGAGGCCCTCGAGCTTCTCGGTGGCCAGGCGCTCCTCGGGCAGCAACGTCACCTCGTACCCGACGGCGGCCAGGCTCTCGGCCACGCGATCACCCGGCCCGGGGATGTAGCCGATCCGACGCACCTTCGTGGCGAGGGTGAAGGGCACCAGGGTGGCCTCGGAGGGCTGGCGCACCGCCTGCGGCGGGATGTGCTCATGGCTCACCGCGCGCACGCGCCACGACTCGGTGCGTCCACCACTCTCGACGAGGACGCGCAGGCGGCCCCGCTCGGTCGCGCCCCTGGGCGGGGTGAGCTGGAACCTCACCGTGCGCTCGTCACCGCGCGCGCTCAGCTGGAACGGCGCCTCCGCGGGCTCCACGCGCCAGCCCTGTGGCACCTCGAGCCGGACCTTGCCCGCGGCGTCAGCCCGCCCCGCGGCGAGCACCACCTGCACGGACTGGGGCGCGCCGTTGGGGAACATGAGGACCTCCCGGGCGAGCGTCGCGGTGACGGCAGGCACGATCTCGAAGGCCCGGTAGAGCTCGCCGCGCACCGGATCGACCCACGCGTAGACCACCGGCCGGACCCCCGTGAAGCGCTTGCCCCCAAGCTCGTAGGTGAACGTCACGGACAAGGCGGGATCGCCCTCGGGACGACCGATGAGCGCCCGATCCGCCACCTCGAAGAGCCCTCCCGCGACGGGCTTGCGCAGCCAGTAGGGCGTCGAGATCGCTGCCTCCGCCGGCAGCGTCACCGTCTTGGAGAGCTTGAAGGGCGCCTTGTCGGCCAGCTCGGCGCCGACCGCCACCGACTCGCCCCCCGGCAGCGTCACGCTCACGAGCCGCATCGCGGCGGGCGAGCGGTTCAGCGCCATCAGGTTCAGCGCCACCTGTCCGCCTGGGACGGCCGTCGCCTCCGCGGCGCGCGCCTCGAGGAACAGGCCCGCGCACGCGGCCAGGAGCTCCTCCGTCTCACGCAGCTTGATCGCCTTCCAGCGGTTGTCGTCAGGCAGGGCCGAGATCGCCTCGTGGACTCGCAGGAGCGCCGGGATGCCGCGGTGAGGCGCGCGCGGATCAAAGCCCTTCACCGCCTCCTCCACGGCCCGGGTGACCTTCTCGGTGCCGCTCCACCGCCGCCAGGTGAGCTCCAGCCCCTCGAAGGGCTCCGCCTTCGGGCGCACCCCGGCCAGGGGCGAGAAGTACTCCGACAGCGAGCCGCGATCCGCCGGCACCCCGAAGCCCTGGCTCTTGTGCTGGCTGCGGCTCTCCGCCGCGATCTCCCCCCAGGAGCGCCCGAGGAGTGGATCGTAGCCGCCCACGTCCACCTTCAGGTACGCGGACATGTCCGCGTTGGGCCCCAGGTTCCACGTCGAGACGTTGTACAGCAGCCGGTCCGTCTTCCACGGCTGGAGCGCTCCGAGCTGCTCGGGGAAGCGCGTCGGGTCAGCCGCCGCCGCGAAGGCCTCCTCGGCCAGCAGCGCCGAGGCCGTGTGGTGGCCATGGTTCGGCGGCCGGGTGGTGAAGCGCGTCACGATCACATCCGGCCGGAAGCGGCGAATGGCGAGCACGACATCAGCCAGCACCGGGTCACGCCCCCAGCTGCGCAGCGTCTCGTCGGCGCTCTTGGAATAGCCAAAGTCCCGCGCCCGCGTGAAGAGCTGCTCCGCACCGTCGATGCGCCGCGCCGCGAGCAGCTCCTGCGTGCGGATGAGCCCGAGCAGCTCATCCTGCTCGGTCCCAATGAGGTTCTGCCCGCCGTCCCCGCGCGTCATCGAGAGGTACCCCGCCCGGAGGCCCCGCTCGCCCACCGCCCAGGCGAGCAGCCGCGTGTTCTCGTCATCGGGGTGGGCCGCCACGTAGAGCATGCTCCCCACCACACCGAGGCGCCGGAGCCCCGCCGCGATCTCTCCGGCATGAGGCTGCCGAGGGGTTTGCGCGAGTGCCGTCGACCAGACTCCCAAGCTCATGGCCAGCGTCGTTCCGAGAATGACCAGGTTGCGCATTCGCGCGGACCCTAACAACAAGCCCGCGCCGATGCCCTGAAGAATCCACGCCGCCGCGAGCCAGGGGACTGCCCGCCTCCCCTGTCGCCTCGGTGTGCCGGACCTGCTATCACCACGCCCCGTGACGTCCTCGTTCTCTGGCTCCTGGCTCCAGGGTGAGCCGCGCGCCCTCTCCTTCCTCCCAGATCGCTTCCGCCACCGTGCCGCCCGCGCCGAGGCCGTCGCCGCTGCCGCGTCCCGCACCGTGCCCTCCGCGCTCCATGAGGCGCTCGTGGCCCGGAATGCGCGCCTGCCGCCGAGCCCCGCCCGCGAGCGCCACCTGGAGCTGCTCGCCAGGCCCGGCACCGTCGCCGTGGTGACGGGCCAGCAGGTGGGGCTCTTCCTGGGGCCGCTCTTCACGATCTACAAGGCCGCCTCCGCGATCGTCGCGGCCCGGGCGCTCGCCGAGGAGACCGGCCGCCCTTGCGTCCCCATCTTCTGGCTGCAGACCGAGGACCACGATCTCCCCGAGATCGATCACTGCCTCACCCCGCGCGGCGCGGGCGAGCCCCTGCGCGTGGCCCTGGAGCACGCCGACGCGGCCACCTCGCGGATCCCGGTCGCCCACCGACGCCTGGGCGAGGGCGTCACCCGTGCGCTCTCCGCGCTCCGCACCGAGCTGGGCAGCCAGCCCCACGCGGCCGAGCACCTGGGGCTGCTCGAGCGCGCCTACCGCCCCGAGGCGACGCTGGTGGACGCCTTCGCGGAGGTCCTCTCCACCGTCTTCGCGGAGGAGGGGCTCGTGTTCCTCGATCCGCGTGACGCGCGCCTCGCACCGCTGGCCGCGCCTGTCCACCGTCGGGCGCTCACGGAGGCCTCGGCCATCGCCGCCGGGCTCGCCGAGCGGGGGAACGCGCTCGCCGAGGCCGGCTTCTCCGAGCAGGTGCACGTCCGTCCGGGCGCGCCGCTCAGCTTCTTCTCGCCCGAGGGAGTCGAGGGTGCGCGCTACCGCCTCGATCCCGCCTCCCCAGGCTCCTGGAGCCTCGTGGGCCACCCCGAGGGCGCCTCCGTGACGACGCCCGAGCTCCTCGCCTGGCTCGAGCGCGAGCCGCTCCGCTTCACGACTTCGGCCCTGCTACGCCCGATCCTCCAGGACACCTGGCTGCCCACCGCGGCGTACGTGGGCGGGCCGGGGGAGATCGCGTACTTCGCCCAGCTCGCGCCGCTCTATGCGCACGTGGGCCTCCCGCTGCCGCTCATCGTCCCGCGAGCCCGGTTCCGCGTGCTCGACGACCGCACGCGCGGCCTGCTGGACAAGCTGAGGCTCGCGCCAGATGACGTGACCACCCCGCGTCACGAGCTGCTCGCCCTCCTGTCCGCCCGTGGCGCCGGAGAGGGCTTCGATCCTCCCGAGGCCGTCGAGGCCCGCCTCATGGGCGCCCTCGCGCCTGAGCTCTCCCGCCTCGGCGAGCGCATGGCCAGCCTCGATCCGAGCTTCGCCCATGCCATCGAGCGCACCGAGGAGAGCGTCCGCGGAGCCCTCTCCCGCCTCGTGGCCAAGTACGGCCGGGCCATCGCCCAGCGCGATCAGGTGACCGTCGAGCGCGTGGATCGGCTGCGGGCCTATCTCACGCCCGAGGGCGCCCCGCAGGAGCGCATCTACGGGCTGCCCTACTACGCGAGCCGCTTCGGGACTCGCGCCTTCACGCGGCTCGTCCTGGAGACGTGCCCGCCCTTCTCGGGCGAGCTCAGGGATCTGAGGCCGTGAGTGCGACTGACCGCCTCAACCTGGGCATCACCTGCTTCCCCACCTTCGGTGGCAGCGGCCTGATCGCGACCGAGATCGGGCTGGCGATGGCGGATCGCGGCCACCGCGTCCACTTCATCGCGCGGGATCTGCCGGTGCGCCTCCACGGCACGAGCCGGCAGGTGCTCTTCCACGAGGTGACCGAGAGCGACTACCCGGCGCTCCAGCACGCGGGGACGTACCCGCTGGCGCTGGCCTCCAAGATGATCGAGGTCGCCAGCTACGAGCGCCTGGACATCCTGCACGTCCACTACGCGGTTCCCCACGCCACGGCCGCGTGGATGGCCCGCGAGGTGCTGGGAGACAAGGCGCCGCGCATCGTGACGACGCTCCACGGGACGGACACCACGCTCGTGGGCACGGATCCCAGCTACCTGCCCATCACGCGCTTCTCCATCCTGCGCAGCGACGCGGTGACGGCGCCCTCGGAGTTCCTCCGGCGAGCCACCTGGGAGGGCTTTGGCATCCCGGAGACCTTCCCCATCGAGGTCATCCCCAACTTCGTGGACACGGAGCGCTACGCGCCCGCCCGTGATCGGGCCTGCCTGCGCGAGCTCTTCCCCGCGCTGGGAGAGGACGAGCCCGTCCTCATCCACGTCTCGAACTTCCGGCCGGTCAAGCGCGTCGGGGACGTGGTGGCCACCTTCGCGGAGGTCCACCGCCGCCTCCCCTGCCGGCTGATCATGATCGGTGACGGCCCCGAGCGCTCCCCCGCCGAGCGCAGGCTGCGGGAGCTGGGGCTCGAGGAGCGCGTGGCCTTCCTGGGCAAGCAGGAGCACTTCGTGGAGCTGCTCGCCGCGGCCGACGTCTTCCTCCTCCCAAGCGAGCAGGAGAGCTTCGGCCTCGCCGCGCTGGAGGCGCTGAGCTGCGGCGTCCCCGTGGTCGCCAGCGACATTGGCGGCATCCCGGAGCTGATCGATCCCGGGGTGACGGGCTACCTCGCGCCGGTGGGCGACGTGGGGGCCATGGCCGAGCACGTCCTGGCGCTCGTGAGCGAGCCTGCCCGCTGGAGCGCCTTCTCGCGCCGGGCCCGCGAGCGCGTGCTCGCGCGCTTCAGGCTCTCGCCGGCCATCGACCGCTACGAGGCGCTCTACCGTCGCCTCGTAGCGGGGCGCGCGGGGCGCTGACTACTTCTTGTTCTTCCAGTCCTCGAGCGCCTTGGCGACCGCGTCCTTGAAGAAGAAGTTCTCGTCCTTCAGGCCCAGCTCCCAGGCCACCTGAGCGACCTTGCGGGCCTCCGGGTAGTTGCCCTGCTTCGCCAGGATCTGCGCCTTGGCCCAGTGGTTGTACCAGTTGGGCTGAATGGCGATCGCGGTGTCCACGTACTTCAGCGCCGTGGCGTAGTCCTTCGTGTTCTCGGCCACGTAGCTGGCGGCGCTGGAGTGCGCGCGCCCCGCGCTGTCCAGCGCGGCCTTGATGTTGGCCTGCGCGTGCGCCGCCGTGTCGACCTTGATCGGCACCGAGACGCGCAGCTTCTCCCACTCCAGATCGAGCGAGGTGTCGCTGTCGGTGGTGTTGGAGAAGAGGAACGTCAGCCGCTCGCGCGCGGGGATCGTCGCGGTCGTCCCGGAGACGCGGACGACATCATCCTTGGCGTCGTACGGCTTGCCGGCCAGCGAGGCGAGCTCCTTGCTCAGGATGACGGTCCAGCCCTTCTGGCTGGGGAGGGTGATGATCGCGTAGGTGCCGGCCGGAACCGGCTTGCCGCCAAACGTCACGTCGCGGCTGAAGGTGATCTTGGAGGACGCGTTGGCGCCCGTGCGCCACGGCTTGTCCCAGGGGACCAGCCCGCCCCAGATCTTGCGCCCCTTGACGCCCGGGCTGGAGTACTCGATCGAGATGTCGGTCAGCCCCACCTCCTGGCTCACCTTCGCCGCCGGGCTGAGGGCCGGCAGCTTGAGCTGAGCGGCCGCGGGCTGCGCGGCCAGCATCACGAGAACAGCAAACACAGAACCGAAGGCAACCCTCGTCATCGTCACTTCGTCCTTTCGCTCTGGGAAGGGTGAAGAGCGGCGCATCTATAGACCGGGCCCCCCGCCCCACCAAGCCTTTCGGGCCCAGGTCCCTTTGAATAAAGGCGGGGCCACCTGCGTCGGGGGGCCTGCCAACCCACTGTCCGCAGGGCCCCCATGATCCTCTCGCTCCTGAGCGTCACCCTCCTCGCCTCCGCTCCGACGATGCCGCCTCCCTCGTGCCAGACCGTGAACAGACAGACGGCCTGCGGCTACTCCTGCGCTACCAGCCTCAGCGGCGTCCGCTGCGCCAGCACCCCCTATGGGACGTGCAGGATGTTCCATGGCGAGGTGTACTGCTTCGATCCCCCCTTCTCGAGCATCCACCACCCGCCCGATGAGGGCCTGCGCCCCGAGTGCAAGGCGGTGGGAGGCGACGCGGCCTGTGGCTTCAACTGCCTGGTGGCGAAGGGCAAGGTCGCCTGCGCGCGGACGCCCTACGGCGTGTGTCGGGAGCACTATGGCCAGCTGAAGTGCTGGGACCCGCCAGAGTCCGTCATCCACGAGTACGGCTCGCAGATGCCGCGCCCCACCTGCCTCACGGCCTCCACCTCGATCGAGTGTGGCTATGACTGCAAGGCCGATCGCGCCGAGGTGAAGTGCGCCGTGACGCCGGGCGGCCGGTGCGAGAAGCGCGACTCCGAGCTCATCTGCTTCGATCCGCCGCTGCTCTCGCACTGCTCGCACTCCCAGCCGCCCGACCCCAACGAGGTGCGCAAGCCCAAATCCCAGCGGCAGGAGGAGAAGCCGGCCGAGACGCGCCAGACCGAGCACTGAGCCTCCCTCGGACCGGCGCGTTGGGGTAGCGTGCCGGCCCCGAACCATGCCCCCTCTTGGTTTCCCCTCGGACATCCAGAAGGAGCTCGAGGCCTCCACGTCCCTGGTGGAGGCCCTGAGGGCGCATTGGCCCGAGGCCATCGATCTCCGCACGGACCGGCTCTCCAGCTACTTCGAGCTGCCCTACCTCTTCCTGCCCGCCTTCCCTCACCTGCCGCTGCATCAAGTCCGGCCGCTGGCGGCCTTCACGCGGCTGATGAGCGGCGCCCTCCAACAGCACGACACGCTGGCGGCCGGGGAGCGCACCCCGCTTCGGGCCGGCGAGGACGCCCTGCGCCTGATGGCGATGCAGTTCGAGGCCTGCCAGGCGCTGTACGCCTCGATCCCCGCCGGCGCCCCGTTCTGGGCGCGGCTGCGGACGTACCTGTCGGAGTACGCGCACGCGTGCGTCGAGGAGCGGGCCTTCGGCCAGGCAGGGCGCTCCTGGCGCGAGTACACCCAGGAGGTGGCCCGCCGCATCATCCTCGGCAAGCACGGCGTCGCGCGCGCGGTCGTCGCGGGCCTCGTGGAGCTGGCGCGGGACGAGCGCCTGTTCGCGCCGCTGCTGGAGGCCCTCGACGCCTTCAACTTCGCGTCGCAGCTGTGCGACAACCTGCTGGACTGGCGTGACGACGCGTTCCAGAGCACCCCCTCCCTGCTGCTGGCGCGCGTCCTCCCGGAGCGGCCGACGCTCCAGGGCACGGCGCTGGAGCATGAGCTGGACCGGCTCGGGCGCGAGCTCTACCACGGAGGGCACGCCTCCCATGTCGTCGGGCTGGCCCTCTCGGCGCTGGACGCCGCGGACAAGCTCCACGAGCTGCTGCCCGGCGTCTCCCTGCCCTGGTACCTGCTGACGGACTCGCTGCGCCGCAGGTGCCTGGCCGTGCGGGAGCACATCCAGCGCATCACCGCGGAGCAGTTGCCGCGCGTCCGTGAGGCGCCTCGGCTCGAGCTGGAGCTGCCGGAGCCCGAGGAGCGCTGGCAGCGCGTGGCCTGGGGGGCGCTGCGCTTCCTGGTGCGACAGTGGCACCTGGGCTTCGGGGAGATGCGGGCGGCGGGGCACGCGTCGAAGCAAAAGGGCGCCGCGAGCGCGATCCTCCCGCGAGCCCTGGTGATCGAGGCGCTGTGCGACGCGGACGCCTTGCTGGGGGGCCGCATGAAGGGCCTGCTCGATTACGAGGTGCGCGTGCTGCTGGGCCGCCGTGGCCTCGAGCCCGCCACGGGAGGAAGCCCTCGCCCCGGACATTCGCCGGACGCAGACACCCTGGCGCATGTCGCACGGGCCCTGGTGCGCGCCGGTCATGGCGCCGAGGCCGAGCAGTCCTTCGGGGCGCCCTTGGAGGAGCTGCTCGCCACCTCCACGGGGAGTGCGGCGGAGCGGGCCACGCTGCTCCACACGCTGTGGCTCCTCACGCCGGAGCGCCATGCGGCCCAGCTCCAGCGCTGCGCCGAGCAGCTCGAGGGCCTGCTGGAGCCCGTGGACTTCTGGAAGGACCTCTCGCACTTCGGCCCGTACTCCCGTGCTCATTCCAGCCTGCGGCTGCTGGCCTCGGCACGCCCGGAGTCACCCGCGCTGCGGCGCCTCGTCGAATTCCTCCACGCCTCCCAGCGGGGGGATGGAGGCTGGGGCGCGGGGGCGGGGCCCAGCGATGCGCTCAGCACGGCCCTGGCGCTGCTCACGCTCTCGGCGGCCCGGGGGACCGGGACACACCTGGTGGACGCGGGGCTCGCCGCGCGCGCGCTCGGCTTCCTCGAGGCGGCCCGAGGCGCCGAGGGGGCCTGGCCAGCGCAGCCCGTGCCGAAGCCCTACCTCGACACCCCCGCCGTCAGCCGCACGCTCACGAGCGCACTCGTGCTCCAGGCGGCGCTGAGCTGCCAGCGCTGGGGTGAGGAGCCCCTCGCGCCGCGGCCACCGAAAGAAGGCAGCCGGAAGGAGAGAACGCTGTAGTCTCGCCGCCCTGCTTGCACGGAGGAGGCGATGAGGCGGGCGATGGAGGGTGGGCACCAGGGCAAGGTGCTGCTGACGCCGGTGAAGGCCTGAAGCACCCACTGCGAGGAGCGATTCCATGCCAGGACGAGTCGAAGGCAAGGTGGCGCTGGTGACGGGTGGAGCGTCGGGGCTCGGCGCGGCGTCCGCGCGGATGCTCGTGCGCGAGGGCGCGCGGGTGGCCATCACGGACATCAACGAGGAGCAGGGCCAGGCGCTGGCGAAGGAGCTGGGCGAGGCGGCTCGCTTCTGGCGCCTGGACGTCACCCGCGAGGAGGACTGGAAGAGCGTGGTGGACGCGGTGCTGGCCACCTTCGGCCGGCTGGACGTGGTGGTGAACAACGCCGGCATCGGCATCGTCAAGGACGTGGAGTCGCTCTCGATCGAGGAGTGGCGGCGGGTCCACGCGGTGAACCTGGACGGCGTCTTCCTGGGCTGCAAGCACGGGATCCGCGGCATGCGGCAGTGCGGCGCGCGGGGCTCCATCATCAACATGAGCTCCGTGGCCGGCCTGGTGGGAGTGGCCGCCTTCCCCGCCTACAGCTCGAGCAAGGGCGGCGTCCGCCTGCTGACGAAGTCCGTGGCGCTGCACTGCGCCCAGAAGGGCTACGGCATCCGCTGCAACTCCATCCACCCGGTGTTCGTGGAGACGCCCATGGTGGAGGCGCTGGCGAGCCTCTCCGGCAGCGCCACGGAGGGCAAGGCGCGGATGGCCAAGGGGATCCCGATCGGCAGGCTCGGCGAGCCTGAAGAGGTGGCGTACGCCGTCGTGTACCTGGCCTCCGACGAGTCCCGGCTGATGACGGGCTCGGAGCTCGTCCTGGACGGTGGCCTCACGGCCATGTGAGCCGCCGCCCGGCCCGCCGGGACACCGACGCTGGATCTCCGCCCCTCGGTAGTAGGCTGTAGCCCCGTCACTGCGGTCGCACGGGGATGCAGGGGTACAGAGCCATGGGACAGCGCACGGGCTACACCTTCCACGAGACAGTTCACGAGAGCCCTCGCTCGATGCTCATCCGGGCCACCCGGCGCAGCGACGAGTGCCCCGTCATCCTCAAGCTGCCCGGCAGCGACTACCTCGATCGGCGCCGCACGCTGGAGATCCACCGCGAGCACGCCATCGCCCGCCGCGTGGAGGGGGACGGCATCCTCCGGGTCTTCGGCGTCGAGGAGCTGAGCGATCGCGTGGCCCTCGTCCTCGAGGACTTCGGCGGCCGCTCCCTCCGGCACCTGCTCGATGAGCGCGGGCCGCTCAACGTGGACACCTTCCTCGACTACGCCATCCGCATCAGCGCGGCCCTGGGGCACATCCACCGCCAAGGCGTCATCCACAAGGACATCAAGCCGCAGAACGTGATCGTCAACCCCGACACCGGGGTACTGAAGATCGCCGACTTCTCCATCTCGGTCGCCATCGCGGTGGAGGCCGCCACCCCCGAGAGCCCCACCGCGCTGACCGGGACGCTGGCCTACATGGCGCCGGAGCAGACGGGCCGCATGAACCGCGGCGTGGACTACCGCGCGGACTTCTACTCCCTGGGCGCCACCTTCTTCGAGCTGCTGACCGACCGCTGCCCCTTCGAGTCCAGCACCCCGCTCGAGCTGCTCCATGCCCACGTGGCCCAGGTGCCGCCCTCGCCCCGCCAGGTGTTCCCGGAGATCCCGGAGCCCATCGCCGCCGTCGTGCTCAAGCTGCTCTCCAAGGATCCCGCCGCCCGCTACCAGAGCGCCTGGGGGCTCATCGCGGACCTCGAGGAGTGCCAGCGCCGGCTCCGGGCGAAGCTGCTCCACTCCCCCTTCCCGCTCGGCACCTCGGACCGGGCGATCGAGTTCCGGCTGCCCCAGGGGCTCTACGGGCGCGCCGGGGACGTCGATCGCCTGGTCTCCGCGCACGCGCGTGCCGTCTCGGGCCGGGGCGAGCTGCAGCTGATCGCCGGCTCGGCGGGAATCGGCAAGTCCTCGCTCGTCAACGAGCTCCACCGGGCGACGGCGGCGAGCCGCGGCCGCTTCACCTCGGGCAAGTGTGACCAGCTCCACCGCGGCGTGCCCTTCGATGCCGTCCACCAGGCCCTGCGCTACCTCGTCCGCCAGACGCTCGCCGAAGGTGATGCGGCGGTGGAGCTGGCGCGCAAGGGCCTCGACGAGGCGCTCGGGGTGAACGCGGCCGTGCTCGTGGAGGCCGTCCCCGAGGCCCGGGCGCTGCTCGGCGATCAGCCCCCGCCCGCGCCCCTGCCCGCCGCCGAGTCCCGCAACCGCCTCAACCGCGTGCTGGCCCGGGCGCTGCAGGCCTTCGCCACCCCCGAGCGTCCCCTCGTCCTCTTCCTGGATGATCTGCAGTGGGCGGACGTCGCCACGCTCTCGCTGCTCCAGGCGCTCGCCAGCGATCCGGACAGCCGGCACCTGCTGCCCGTCGGCGCCTACCGCGACACCGAGCTCTCCGCCACCCATCCCCTGGCCTTCACGCTGGCCGAGCTGCGCGCCACCGGCACTCCGCTCCATGAGATCCACCTCACCCCGCTCGGCCCCGAGGAGACAGCCCGCATGGTCCGCGAGGCCACCGGCGCCGACACCGGCCGCGCGCTGGGGCTGGGCCAGCTCATCCACGCCAGGACGGGAGGCAACCCCTTCTCCATCCGCGAGTTCCTCCGCTTCCTGCGCGATCAGTCGCTGATCCACTTCGACACGCGCTCCGGCCGCTGGGAGTGGGATCTGGCCCAGATCGAGTCCCGGGAGATCCCCGGCGACGTGGCCGGGCTGATGGCGGACGAGCTGCGACGGCTGCCTCGGGAGACCGGGGATCTCCTCCAGCTCGCCGCCTGCCTCGGCGTGGTGTTCGGTTTCCGAAACCTCGTGGCGATCCACGGCGCGACGCCCCAGGAGACGGCGCGGACGCTGTGGCGCGCCATCGAGCACGGGTTCGTGCTGCCGCTGAGCAGGGACTACCTGCTGCTCGATCTCCAGGGGGGCATTCCCCTCCCCGAGGATCTGGAGGTGTCCTTCCGCTTCCTCCACGATCGCGTCCGTCAGGCGGCCTACTCCCTGCTGCCCGCGGGCGAGCGCGCCGAGCGCCACGCCCGGATCGGCCTCCAGCTGCTCGAGGAGGCGCGGGCCCAAGGGACGCTGGAGGAGCGCGCCTTCGTCATCCTGCCGCACCTGGCGCATGCCCCGGAGCGGATCGGCCCGGACGCGCTGCGGATCGAGCTGACCGATCTCCACCTCCGCGCGGGGCGCCGCGCGAAGGCCTCGGGGGCCTACCGCACCGCCTGCGAGCTCTTCCGGGCCGGAGGCGGGCTGTTGCCCCCGGCCGCGTGGGAGCGCGAGTACGATCGGGCCTTCACGCTCGAGCTGGAGCTGGCCGAGTCCAGCTACCTGGCCGGCGAGCTCGAGGCGGCCGCCTCGGGCTTCTCCACGCTCCTCGCGCGGGCGCGCACCCTCGGACAAAAGGCCAGCGTCCTCGCCATGCAGGCGACGCTGGCCTCGCTGAGCAGTCAACACAGCGAGGCGCTCCGGATCGGCTTCGAGGGCCTGCGCCTGCTCGGAGTGGAGGTGCCGAGCACGGTGGACCCGGCGGCGATCACCGCGGAGCTGGGCGCGGTGGCGGAGCAGCTCGCCGGCCGCGGCCCGGCGGACCTGCTCGATCTCCCCCGGATGAAAGATCCGAATGTGGAGCTCTCGATCAACCTGCTGGCCAGCATCGCGGCCTCGGCCTACATGGCCGATCAGCCCCTCTTCGCGCTGCTCGTGCTGCGGATCGTCCGGCTCTCGCTGGAGCACGGCAATAGCCGCCTCTCGGCCTTCGGCTACGTCAGCTACGGTGTCCTCCTGGCGGCGGCGCTCGATGATCCCGGCACGGGGCGGCAGTTCGGTCAGCTCGCCGTCGAGCTGTCCGCGCGCTTCCGGGATCCGATGCTGCACGCCCGCGTCCGCTACATGCGCGCTGGGCTGATCGATCACTGGACCCACGGCGCGCGCGCCGGGATCGCCGAGCTCACCGAGGCGTACAAGGGGCTGATGGAGAGCGGTGACTGGATCTACGCCGGGCACTGCCTGACCACGCGGCTCTGGCGGCGGGTGGCGGTGGGAGATCCCCTGCCGGAGATCCTGGCGGAGAACCGCCGCTTCATCGAGTTCCTCGAGACGAAGAGGGATCCGGACTCGCTGCAGATGTTCCTGAGCGCGCACTGGACGCTGCTGGCGCTCACCGGCGTCGAAGAGCCCGCGCCGGTGATCCCCTCCAGCGGGATGGGCAACACGGTGCGCGCGTACCTGACGATGGCCGCGGCCGAGCGACACTACCTGCTGCGGCGGCCGGCGGAGAGCCTGGCGATGGCCGAGGAGGTGGTGCCGCTGCTGCCATTCATCTCCGGCCACTTCCATGTCGCCACGCACGCCTTCTTCCATGCGCTGAGCGCGGCCGAGGCGTGCGCGAGCGCAGACGAGCCGCGGCGCCAGGAGCTGCTCCAGGTGCTGGAGCAGCACCGGGCCTCGCTGGAGAAGTACGCCAGCCGCTGCCCGGAGAACTTCTCGCCCTACCGCCTGCTGGTGAGCGCGGAGCTGTTCCGGGTCCAGGGCAAGGAGCCCGAGGCGCTCGCCGAGTACGAGCGCGCCATCGCCGCGGCGCGCGCCAGCGGCTTCCTGGGGGTGGAGGCGATCGCCTGCGAGCAGGCCTTCCGCTTCCTGGCGAAGCAGGGCCGCCGCCTTGTCTCCTCGGCGTACCTGCTCGAGGCCCTCTACGCCTACGAGCGCTGGGGGGCCACCTCCAAGGCGCGGCTGCTGGCGACCGAGCAGTCCAACCTCCTGCTGTCCCACGGCAGCACGCTGCGACGCTGGGACGGCAAGCCTCGCGGTGGATCGACGGCCCCGTCGACGCTCCAGCTGGAGCACGGGACCTCCACGTACCCGTCCAGCTCCGAGTCGATCTCCGAGTCGCTCGACGTGACGTCGGCGATGAAGGCCTCGCAGGCCATCTCCAGCGAGATCCTCTTCCCGCAGCTGGTCACCAACCTCATCCACGTCGTGATGGAGAGCGCGGGGGCCCAGCGCGGCGTGCTGGTGCTGCAGCGGGGCCAGGAGTTCTTCGTCGAGGCCTCGGGCGAGGTCGGCCACCGGGACGCCCCCCCCGAGCCGGCGCGGCCCCTGGCCGAGAGCGACGCGCTCTGCCACGCGATCGCCACCCAGGTGCTGCAAACGAGCGCGCACGTGCTGATCGATGACGCCACCACGGAGGAGGCCTGGCGCGCCGATCCCTACGTCTCCAGCCGCAGCGTGCGCTCGGTGCTCTGCGCGCCCATCCGGCACCGAGGACAGCTGCTCGGGCTGTTCTACCTGGAGAACAACCTCACCTCCGGGGCCTTCAACACCAGCCGGCTCAAGGTGCTGGGGATGCTGACGGCCCAGGCGGCCATCTCCATCGAGAACGCGGAGCTGTACCGGCGGCTCGAGGACTACAGCCACACGCTGGAGGATCGCGTCGCGGACCGCACCGCGGAGCTGTACAACAAGAACGCGGAGCTGCAGCGGGCGCTGGAGACACTCAAGGCCATGCAGGCGCAGATCGTCACCCAGGAGAAGCTCGCCTCGCTGGGAGCGCTGACCGCCGGCATCGCCCACGAGCTGAAGAACCCGCTGAACTTCGTGAGCAACTTCGCCGCGCTCTCGCTCGAGCGGATGCACGAGCTCCGGGAGGGCGTGAACGGCGCCACGCCTCCCACGCCGGAGCAGCGGGAGGAGGTTGACATCACCCTGGGCGAGCTGGAGATGAACGCCCGGAAGATCCGCGAGCACGGGCAGCGGGCCGTCAGCATCATCGACGGGATGCTGCAGCACGCGCGCGGCAAGCGAGGCGACAAGCGGGCCGCCAACGTGAACCAGCTGGTGGAGGAGGCGGTGCGCCTGGTCCAGCACGGGCTGAAGGCCAAGAGCGCGCGGCGCAACGTGGTGATCGAGACCGCCTTCGACGCCACGCTGCCGGACGTCAACCTGGTGTCGGACGACATCCGCCGGGTGGTGCTCAACCTGGTGGACAACGCCTGCTACTCGGCGAGCGAGAAGGCGCTGCAGCCTGGGAGCACGGAGGCGGCGCGGGTGAAGGTGTCCACGCGG
This sequence comes from Myxococcaceae bacterium, assembly GCA_016926755.1. GTDB lineage: Bacteria > Myxococcota > Myxococcia > Myxococcales > Myxococcaceae > Hyalangium. Next base: position 29,506 of record JAFGNZ010000130.1, read on the forward strand.
TGGACGGGCAAGGAGGTGGAGATCCGCGTGCGGGACAACGGCAAGGGGATCCCGGCGCAGGTGCGGGAGAAGCTCTTCACGCCCTTCTTCACCACCAAGCCCACGGGAGAGGGCACGGGGCTGGGGCTGTCCATCAGCCACGAGATCGTCGTGGTGTCGCTGGGCGGCAAGCTGTCGGTGGAGTCCGAGGAGGGCAGGTACGCGGAGTTCATCGTGGTGCTGCCGGGCGGCGGCCGGCGGGCGGACCCAGCGCTCTGAGGCTCCGCTTCCCGAGTGGACGGGCCCAGGCGACCGCAGGCTGAGCCTTCCAGTCGGCCTAACGCGCGATCCCCGCGGCGAGCGCGGAGTGATGCGGGGGCGTCTCCTCGTCCGTATCGTCAGGAGCGCCGAAGGCCCCCCCGGTAGAGAGGTTCGCGCCACGCCGACCCAGGACGTCATGAACGGCCATGGGCGTGCTCGATCCCGGCACTGCGCGTGAGCCTGCGGGTCGGCACTCGAACTCCGCGCCGATGCGCTGGCGCAGGCGTTCGGTGACCAGGATCTCCGCCCTCGCGGCCACCTCGGCCAGTCGCGTCGCGGTGTCCACCACGTCTCCCACCATGGTGTAGTCCAGCCGCCCCAGCTCCAGCCCTCCGAGGCCGCCCAGGATCACCTCTCCCGAGTCCAGCCCGATCCCGACGCCGTGCACGTACTGAGACTCGTCGCCGCCGCGAGAGAACATCGCGCGGATCTGCTCCCGGGCCGCCGCGCACGCCTCCAGCGCCAGCCGCAGGTGCTCCCCCCCGCGGAACACCACCAGCGCCGAGTCTCCCAGGAAGCGCTCCACCACCCCGCCCCGGGAGGTGAACTCGGGGACGATGACGTGGAAGTTCTCGTTGAGCCGCTGGATGACGGCCTCGGGTGACTTCTGGCGTGTCACCGGCGCGAAGTCCAGGAGGCGGACGAGGATCACCGTGGCGTCCACCCGCTCCCCAGCCAGTGAGCCCGGCTCCTGGGTCAGCGGGCGCAGGCGCTCGAGGACGCTGCTCTGCACGAACATCCGCAGGAGCGAGTTCTCCTCGATGGAGCGCGTCATCTGACGCACCTCGGCCACGTGCTTGAGCGTCTTGCCCAGCGTGACCTCGAGATCCTGGAAGTCGAGGGGCTTGGTCAGGAAGTCATAGGCGCCGCGGTTCATCGCGGTGCGCAGGTTGGCCATGTCGCTGTAGGCCGAGACGATGATCACCTTGGCCAGCGGGCTCACCTCGCCCACGCGGCCCAGGAAGGTGAGCCCGTCCATCCGCGGCATGTTGATGTCGGTGAGGATGACGTCGACGTCGGGGGCCTGGCGCAGCTTCTCCAGCGCGTCCTCGCCATCACAGGCGAAGGACAGCTCGTAGACGCCGTCGCGGAGCTGCCGGCGGAACGCCTGGCGCAGCATCACCTCCACGTCCGGCTCGTCGTCCACCACGAGGATCTTCGCCGCCTGGGGCCGAGCGGCCTGGACGATCGCGGAGAAGGCGGCGGCCATCTCCTGGGCGGACTGGAAGCGCTGGGTCGGATCCGGATCCAGGGCCTTGGTGAACAAGCGATCCAGCTCCGGGCCCAGCTCGGGCAGGAGCTGGGAGGGCGGCGCGTCCGGCGGGCGGAAGCTGCCGTTGAGCAGGTTGCCCACGGACTCCAGGGAGAAGGGGAACTTCCCCGTCAGCGCGCGGAAGATCACCACCGCGATGGACCAGAGATCGCTGCGGTGATCGAGCCCCATGTCGCCCCGGATCTGCTCGGGGCTCATGTAGCGCAGCGTCCCCACCATCCCGTCCAGGTTGTCCGGCGTCATCTCCGCGTTGCGGGACTTGAGCCGCACCAGCCCGAAGTCGAGGATCTTCAGCACCTCCTGGCCATCGATCCGGGTCAGGAAGAGGTTCGCCGGCTTGAGATCGCGGTGGATGATGCCCTCGGTGTGCGCGGCGGCCAGGGCGCGGGAGACCTGGGCGAGCAGCGCCGCGACCTGGCTGGCGGGCAGCTTCTCCCTGCGCTTGAGGCGGGTCTCCAGATCCTCGCCTTCGAGCAGCTCCATGACGATGTAGGGCTCGTCACCATCCAGGCCAAAGTCGTGGACCTGGACCACGTTCGGGTGGTGGAACCGGGCGATCGCCTTCGCCTCTTTCTCGAACTGGCGCCGCGCCCCCTCGGAGGAGAGCCGCTGGGACGTGGTGAGCTTGATCGCCACGCGCCGCTGAAGGTGCGGATCGAACGCCACCCAGATGGCACCCATGCCACCGCCGGCGATCTTCCGCTCTAGAACGTACCTGCCCCCAACCTTCCGTCCGGACATGGACCGTCCACCCGTGCAAGAGCCGGAGCTGCGCCCCGGCAGTCATGTGGCACCGCCGCCGCTATTCTTCCTCACGACGCAGCGCATCTCAACGGGGTGGGTTAGAAGAGGGCTGCCTGGTTGCCCGGAGGATCGCCTGCATGTCCATGCCCCGCCTGCGCCGTGTCCTGCTCGTCGGAATGGGCGCCCTGCTGCTCCTGGGGGCCACGGGGGCTGGGGTGGGCTGTCACGCCTTCTCCGCGCCTGTCTACCGCGGGCCGAAGTCCGACCACTTCGATGGCGAGCGATTCATCAACCAGGAGCCGCGCGAGCCGCGCATGACGTTCTTCGAGTGGCAGCTGAACCGGGACCGGGGCCCCTGGACCGAGTGGACGGACGCTCCTCCGGGCCCTCCCCCACCCAGGCGCGTGGCCCGTGGCGCCCTGCGCGTCACCTTCGTGAACCACGCCACCACCCTGCTGCAGCTGGACGGGGTGAACGTGCTGACGGATCCGATCTGGTCGGAGCGCTGCAGCCCGCTCTCCTTCGTCGGCCCCAAGCGCGTGCGGCCACCGGGCCTGCGCTTCGAGGATCTGCCGCCCATCGACGCGGTGATCCTCAGCCACAACCACTACGATCACATGGACGTGTCGACGCTGAAGCGGCTGGCGGAGCACTTCCCGAACGCGCGCTTCTTCGCGGGGCTGGGGAACAAGGCGTTCCTGGACTCGAAGGGCCTGCCCCACGTCACGGAGCTGGACTGGTGGCAGGAGGTGCAGCTCACGCCCGAGGTGAAGCTGGTGAGCACGCCCTCCCAGCACTTCTCCAACCGCGGCCTGGCCGATCGGAACGGGACGTTGTGGACCAGCTACGTGCTCCAGGGGCCGTCCGGGGTGACGTACTTCGCGGGGGACACCGGCTACGGAAAGCACTTCCGCCAGGTGCGCGAGCGCTTCGGGCCGGTGAAGCTGGCGGTGCTGCCCGTTGGCGCCTACAAGCCGGAGCACTTCATGGAGGTGGTGCACGTCTCCCCGAAGGAGGCGGTGCAGGCCAGCCTCGATCTGGAGGCCCGGGTGAGCGTGCCCATGCACTACGGCACCTTCAACCTGGGGGATGACGGGCAGGAGGAGCCCGTCACCCAGCTGCGCAAGGCCCAGGAGGCCCGGCCCGAGCCGAGGCCGGAGTTCTGGGTGCTCGGCTTTGGCGAGGGCCGCGACGTGCCCTGACGCAAAGGGGTCCAACCAAAGTGAGCCGTGCGGCGCGAGAGCGCCGCCGACTCCCGGGGGCATCCCCCTCAGATGGAATAGCCGACCGTGAACTCGAAGCTAGGTCCTTCGGAGCCAGGCATGGCGAGTCCGCCGAGCACCCCCACGCGGAAGTTGGTGAACTCGTACAGCAGCTGGCTGCCAAGGAAGTACTTCGGCGACTCATCGAACGTTGCGGCCTTCCCGTTCATCAGTGCCGTCACGGACAGCCGCTTGAGCAGCGATACACCCGCCGCCGCACTGAACGTATAGCCCAGAGCAGAGCTGGTGATGCGGGGGCCGCCTGCGAGCTTGAAGTAGAGGCGTCCGGCGGCCAGAGAGGCCACAGCGCTGGTGCTGAAGACAGTCTGGTTTCCAAAGACCAGCTTGGGAGTGACGCCGAGGCTCAGCGGTAGTCGCTGCGACTTCCAGAGCAGTAGCTTCAGGGCCGCCTCCCCCCCGGCAGTGCGGCTCTCACGCCCCAGATCCGCTCCCAGCAAGGTGAGGTTGAGCTCAGGGCTCAGCGGGAGCTTCGAGACGCCGAGGCCCAGGGCAACAGAGCCGCCGAGCTCCTTCAGTTCCAGGTCGTAATTGGATCCCAGCTCCGCATCGAGCGCCAGCCAGGAGCCGGTGTCGGACGTGGACTTGGGCGCCAAGAGCGACACAGGCTCCAGTCCGTCGACCGGCCCATCGAGGACCTGCTCCGGCTCGGGCGGGGTGCGAGCTCCGACGGGACGTTGGAAGTAATCGATCTCCGCGTGAGCGAGAGTGCAGAAAGTCATCAGAAGGAAGACGAGAGCACGCTGCATGGCACAGTCCTTTCCAGACGAGGGCATCAGGAGCAGGGCATGCTCGTGCTGCGCTCTGGTTCCAGTTTTGTTCATCACCATTTCCTCGTTTAGTTCAGTCTCACCTGCTGTATCCCCAGAACGCCGTCACGCCCTCTCAAGGATGAGGCCGCCGCCGGCTTGAAGTCGGTCGCGAAGCGCTGCGAGGATCGTGAGCTGCGTGATGGGGGTAGAGATCCGCGCGGGAATTCCCGAGGTGGAGAGCTTCCCGCTGAGGATCAACTCCGCTGGCGGATCCGCGTGACTCACCGACGCCCAGATGATGACGAGCGACACACCGATGACCTTGAACATGTAGACTCCAAAGAAAGGGCCTGAGCCCTACCGAACTCTGTGTGCCAACACTCCGTGAAAGTGACGCGGGACTTCGCGTCACGAGAGACCGTTGAGCAAGGTCCATGCCGCACTGGCGCCCTGCGGAGGGGGGGCGAGCGCCTCGCCGTGCGGCGGACGATCTCGGCCTTGCCTCCCGACCAGGTGGACGAACGCGTCCACCTGACGAGAGAGCTCGCTGGGAAGAAGACTTGGACTCGCCCCCTCCGAGGGCGCGGAGGTCCGGCATGCAGCTTGCTCGTGCTTCCACCGCAAACCTGGGCTAGCTCACCGAGGTATTCACGACCTGGCCGTAACCACCACCAAGGAGCATGTCATGACAGTGCAGGACAAAAAGGATGATGTCGAGGTCACGCAGGAGCCTTACGAACTCAGCAGAGAGGAGCTCAGAGGAACGTACAGCAAGCTCTTCACTCACCCCGACGATCTGTCTGGCCGCGGGGAGCGGAGGAAGATCTGCGAACTCCTGAAGTCGCCGGCGCCCGCGAAGCCCGAGATCGAGAAACTTCTCGCCGGGTACAATGGCAGACCCCAAGGCGAACAGTGCACGCTCAGCGACAAGCAGCTTGAGTGCCTCCGTGAGGCCTTCACGTCCGACAAGTACAAAGACCTTCGCATGATCGACACCGGCGAAAACCGCGAACGCCAGACGCCAGTCGAAGGAAAGCTCACGGTAGGCCCCTGGGAACTGACCCTCATCTATCATGCCCTCCTTGGAAGAAGACGCGATCCAACCGACACCACGACTCATGATCTCCTTCACGAGATGAAGCGTGCTGCCATCGATCCGAGGATTCCGGAGGGTGAGAAGCTGAAGACGATCAAAGCTTGTCTGCAGAAGGCATATACCCAACAGCTTTCTGCTGCCGAGAGCTCCCAGATCGAAGTCCCCGATCAGATCGTCAAAGAGATCATCGCGATGCTCGATGACAGCAGGTTCAAGACGATCGAACCTTACGAGGGAGAGCCCTGCCTGGTGGGTAACAAAAGCATCGCCTGCTACTGAAAGACTCTCATGGGCGAGTGTGATCTCGAGTACCGCAGGACGGTCGCCGAGATGCCGGTAGACCTGCGCCCGTTCGCCGCAGAGCTGCCCTTCCACCTGGGGCTCACCCATCGACCGGATGGAGGCTGGGAGGAATACGCCGCGCTCGCTCCCTTCCAGTCACTGCCCGCGTATGCCGCTGAAGACACGGACCGTCCAGGCCCGCCACTGACGCCGGAGAGCCTGTCGCGGTATCTCCGCGCGCACTGTCGAGGCGGCTTCTTCGGCCTTCTCATTGATCGTCTCGCCGACGGCCAGGTTCCAGAGAGGCCCGAGTGGCCCCGGCTGAGGCAGTGCCTGGCCGAGCGGTGGGAGCAGTCCCTCGCGGACGCGACCGGCAGCCAGGCGCTGGCGGTCCAGGCCGTACGTGCCTCGGTACAGGCGTGGGCCGAAGGGCTGCAGATGGAGCGTGCACTGCTCTCTCGACGGCGGATGTCGATGGAGCAGTACGTCAACATCATCAGCCAGAAGGTCGCCTGGCTTGGGGCTTCCTCGTTCTGTCTCCTCCTCGCCCACGGCCGGCCGGAGCGACTGCGCACCTTCCGCCTCGCCTTCGACCTGCTCCTGCTCAGCTCGCAGTGCCTTGATGACGCGGTGGATCACGCCGAGGACGAGCGCCTCCAAGGCATCAGCTTCCCCGCCGCCCTCGGATATCCGCCTGGCGGACTGGTCCGGGTAGCGCCCCGGGTGGCGCGGCTCGGTGCTGAGACGGCTCGCGCGGGCGGGTTCCTCCGCCTCGGCGAGTGGCTCTCGGAGCGCGCTCGGGAGCTCGACGCGGTAGGCGCTGGGGGCGATCCGGTCCAGAATGAGATGGCAGCGCTCGTCCTCGGAGAGGCCGTGACCTGTCTGTGCAGACAACCTTCTGCTCAGCCCGAGAACCCTGGCGCTTGACAGCAGGAGCCCTCACGGATGATTGCCGGTTCCAGCCCTTCCCCGCGCGCCACAGTGGTACTCCTCGCCATCGCGGCGCTCGGGCTGGGCGCAGCCGTCTCACGCAGCGCGTGGAACACGCTCGGCACCCCCTTCGCCTCACTCCTGGTGGACCCGTACGGCGCCTTCTCCTCCGTCTACCTGCCCTCCTGGAGCGAGGGAAGGATGCAGCTGCGTCACCCGGACCAGCTCGTCTCCTGTGACGGCACTCCCATCGACACCCGGGTGAACCGCTCCAGCGAGCTCCCAGGAAGACAGCTCCAGGACTGCCTCCATCGGGCGCACCAGGGCGGTCAGTCTCATGTGACGCTGGAGTTCCTGCGTCGAGGACACCAGCGGATCACGCTTCAACAGCGCGTCCGGCTCTTCAGCACCGAGGAGGTGCTGTTCCTCTTCGGCGTCTACGCCGTGGTAGGGGCGTTCCTGCTGTGGTCCGGCCTTCTGGTCCTGCTCCTGGCAGCGCGTCGCGACGGCGCCGTCGCCTACGGTGTGCTGTGCATCTCCAGCTACGTCTTCCTGCTCACCCTATTCGACTACCACACGCGCGCCGCGTACATGCCGCTCTTCATCGTGTCTCGGCTCGGCACGGCGGTGGGGAGCATCTGGCTCGGCTACGCCTTCCCCGAGCGACCCACCCGCTTCCGGCCGCTCTGGCGAGCGGCCCTGGTGGTGCTCTGCACGGCGGTCGGCCTCGCCGCGGTGTGGCTCCTGGCTGCCCCCTCTCTCGGGCTCGAAACGGCGAGGGTCCGCGGATGGGTCAACCTCCTCTCACAAGGCTCGTTGTTGGTGTGCGGTCTCTCCATCCTCGCCCGCCTCCGCGGCAGCACGGGCCGCCAGCGCGCTGAGCTGCTCTCGGCCGCCTGGGGACTCGTCCTCCTGCCAGTGCTCGTCGCGCTGGTCGTGCTGTTCGGCAGGGGCTTCTACCTGCTGATTCCCTGCCTCATCGCCACGCTCCCGCTGTCCATCGGCTATGGCCTCATCCGCCACAACATCCTGGCCGTCACCGCGGTGCTGACGCGCAGGCTACTGGCCGTCCCCCTCGTCCTCACGGGCCTGCTCGCGGCGGCCTTCACGTGGCGTGCGACGCACCGCCTCCTTTTCACGCTGAGCCTGCCGGAGGTGCTCCCGCTGGTGTGCGCGGGGGGCGTATTTCTCGCACTGGTCCTTCTCGGGAGGCCTGTCGTCAACCGCCTCTTCTTTCCGGCAACCCTCCAATTCCGCCCCACCGTCGAGCAGCTCAGCGACGAGCTGGCTGCGCTGAGAGAGCCGGGCGCCATCCGCGCCACCGTGGAACGTGTCGTGCTGCGCTGGCTGCCCACCGCCAAGGCGCAAGTGCTCGAGGTGCCAGAGCTGCAGGGAGTACCCCACTTGCCACCTGACGCCATGGAGAAGCTTCAGGCCGGCGCACACCTGTGGACTTTGGAGGGCCCGTGGCACCGCCAGCTCCTCGTGCCCATGCGCTCGCTCGGCGAGCTGCGCGGAGTGTTGCTGCTGGCGCCCAAGCACCAGGCCGCCCTCTACACCACCGAGGATCTGGAGCTGCTCCACACCATTGCCAGCCTCGGCGGCGTGGCGATGCACAACACCCAGGTGCTGCGCGAGCTGGACGTGCTCCGCCAGGCTCAGGTGGACGCTGCCCACGACGAGAAGCGCCTGGCCCTGGCTTTGTTGAGCGCGGAGATCTCTCATGAGATCGCCTACCCGTTGAACTTCTTCCGCCACCTGCTGCGGCAGGGAGGCTCGGGACGATCGATCGATAATGAGGACATCGACATCGGCCGTGAAGAGATCGAGCGGCTCGAGCGCATGCTCACCTCGCTGAGACGCCTGTCGCTCCCTCCTCCCAAGCTGGAAGCCGTGCCCGTGCAACCCCGCGTCCAGCGCGCACTGGACCTGATCCGCGACCAGGTGCAGGAGGGGCACTTGTCCACCTCCATTGAGGTGCCACCTGGGTTGACCCTGCTGGCGGAGCCGGATGCGATGGTGCAGCTCTTCGCCAACCTGCTGCGCAACGCCGCCCAGGCTGCAGGAGCGGCGGGCCACATCGGTGTGCGTGCATGGACCGAAGAGGCCCAGCACGTGTTGGAGGTGTGGGACTCGGGACCGGGCATCCCCGAGTCCGCACACGACACCCTGTTCGATCCCTGGGTCACCACCAAGAAGAACGGCCTCGGGCTGGGCCTGGCCGTCACCCAGCGCATCGTCCGGCGCTTTGGATGGAGCATCTCCGTCCACCGCGAGGGCGGACGCACGTACTTCCGCGTGAGGACCCCGCTCGATGGCGATGCCCGATCCCTATCCTCCCAGGAGAGAGCATGAAGATCCTCATCATCGACGACCAGCGGAGCGCGCGCCGTGTCCTGACCAGCGTGTTGGCTCCCATGAGGGATGTGGAGTTCCGCGAAGCCTCCAGCCTCATCGACGCGCGCCGGGTGCTTGCCGACGAGCCCGTGGACGTCGCTCTGGTAGACATCCGCCTGGACTCCGACGCACGCAATCGCGATGGCCTCACGCTCATCGAGGAGATCCGCCGCAAGACGAGCACGGTGCCTATCGTGGTGACGGTGTCCAACGAGATGGCGGAGATCCGCACCGCCATGCGCCTGGGTGCCTATGACTACGTCCTCAAGGATGAGCTGTGCGAGGAGCTGATAGTCCCCATCCTCGAAGGGCTGAGGGACCGGAGGAAGCTGGAGCACGAAGTGCAGGTGTTGCGCGCCCGCGGCGCACCGGAAGGGTTGCCCGTGGGGATGGTGGGCACCTCCGAGGCCATGCAACGGCTGCTGTCCGTGGTGCGGCGTGTGGCGCTCTCGGACCGACCCGCGTTGGTGACGGGGCCTACAGGCTCCGGGAAGGAGTTGGTGGCTCGAGCGCTTCACACGCTAGGGCCACAACCGGACGCGCCGCTGATGGACCTCAACTGTGGCGCCATTCCCGAAGAGCTCATGGAGTCGCAGCTCTTCGGACACGAGAAGGGCTCGTTCACCGGTGCAGATCGCCGGCAGGATGGGCTGCTGACCGTCGTGGGTCAGGGAACGCTCTTCCTGGATGAGATCGCCGAGCTCCCCTTGAGCCTTCAGGCCAAGCTGCTGCGGGTGCTGGAAACAGGGAAGTTCCGCGCCATCGGCTCTACGACGGAGCTGAGCTTCCGAGGACGCGTGGTTGCAGCGACCCATGCCGATCTGGAGGAGCGTGTCCGCCAGCGGGAGTTCCGCGAGGATCTCTACTACCGGCTGGCCGTGCTGGAGATACAGCTCCCCTCACTCGAAGAGCGCCGCGACGACATCCCCGCGCTGCTGGCGCACTTCGCCAGCAAGCAGCGCCGACAGCTCCGCTTCTCCTCCGAGGCCATGGAGGCGTTGATGCACGCGAGCTGGCCTGGCAACGTGCGCCAGTTGCGTAACCTGGTAGACCGGCTGGCCGTGTTCGCCGACGATGATCTGATCACGCCCGAAGCGCTCGCGACGCTGCCACGGCACGGGCGACCCGGAGGCCCCGCGGAGGATCCGGTGAAGCTGTTGGCACAGGCCATCCTGCGGATGCCTGATACAGGGGACAAGCTCGAGCGCGTCGAGCAGGCGCTGATCTCGGAGGCCATGGCCTTGGCGGATGACAACAAGGCAGCCGCAGCGCGGCTGCTGGGCGTGCACCGCAAGGTCATCGAGCGCCGACTCGGCAGGAGAGATGACGCGCACCAGGAGTCCTGAGGCGGGCCAGAAGGGCCTCGCGCCCGCGTGTGAGGCTCAGGCCTTGATGTCCAGGCGCGGCTGCGGCTCCGCGCTGGCGTGCGCGGCCTGCCCGCTCCCGTTGCCGCCGACCGGCTTCTCCTCCAGCGCGGCCTTGTCCACGGGCTTCTCCAGCATGGCCTTGGAGAGCGCGTGCTCGTCCGCGGCGCGGCGGGCCTCGCGCTCCTTGTAGCGCCGGATGGCCGGGGCCATGATCTCGCCAATGAGCGTGCGGTAGTCCATGCCCGCGCCCTGGGCGATCAGCACCAGATCGCTCCAGCCCGGCGTGAGGCCCGGCAGCGGGTTGCACTCGATGAAGTAGATGCGCCCCTTGTCATCCATGCGGAAGTCGATGCGCGCCACGTCCCGGCACCCCAGCGCCATGAACGAGCCTCGGGCCGCCGCGCGCAGCTTCTCCAGCAGCGTCGGCTCCAGCTTCGCGGGCGCGTCGTACCGGATGCGATCCGTCCAGTCGAGCTTGTGCTGGAAGCTGTAGACCGGCGTCTTCTCCCCCTGCTCCAGGAAGACGATCTCCATGGGCGGCAGCACGCGCGGCCGGCGCTCGCCCAGCAGGCCCACGGTGAACTCGCGCCCGCTGATGTACTCCTCGATCAGCGCCGGCTGCTGGTACTTGCCCACCAGCTCCTTCACCACGTCGCGCAGCTCCGCCTCCGTGTGGCAGACGCTCTTGCTCACCACGCCCTTCGAGGATCCCTCCGCCACCGGCTTCACGATCAGCGGGAAGGTGGTGAACTCCTTGTTGAGCCGCTCCTTGCCCGTGAGCATGATCTGGAAGGTGGGCGTGTGGATGCCGGCCTGCCGCACGATCTTCTTCGCCAGCGCCTTGTCCAGCGCGATGGAGAGCGTGGCCGGATCGCTGCCCGTGTAGGGGATGTCCAGCAGCTCCAGCATCGCCGGCACCTGGCTCTCGCGGTTGCGGCCCTTGAAGCCCTCGGCGATGTTGAACACGATGTCCAGCGGCGTGCTGGCCAGCACGCTGGGCAGCTCCGGCGTGGCCTCGAGATCGATCACCTCGTGGCCCCAGGAGGCGATGGCCTCGCGGATGGCCTGGAGCGTGGCCGGCGAGTCGTACTCGGCCTCGCGATCCTCCGAGGCATCCACGGTGGGCTTCACGCGCTTGACGTTGTAGGTGAAGCCCACGCGCAGCGGGCCGCTCTTGCGCGCCGGCTTGCCCTGGCGCCGCGCCGAGTCCTTGATCTTGTACCGCTTCGCCGCGCTCTGGATGATGCTGCCGATCACCCCGTCCAGGTGCAGCCCCTCCAGCTCCGCCGCCGCGTAGATGCCCGCGCCCGGCTCCAGGCTGGGCAGCGCGTTGATCTCCAGGAAGTACGGCACGCCCGCGTCGCTCAGCCGGAAGTCGATCCGGCCCAGATCCCGGCAGTCCAGCACCCGGAAGATCGTCTGCGCCATCTTCCGCATGTCCTCCGCCGTCTTCGCGGGGATGCCCGCCGGGGCGCGGACTCGCACGGCGTTGTAGCTCTTCACCTTCAGATCGTAGTCGTAGATCTGGTACTTGCGGCCCGCGACGGCGGACTGATCGATCACGTACTCCACCGGGCAGAGCACGCCGTCGTAGTCATTGTCCACCGAGGCCAGGAAGGGCACCGTCACGTCCCGGCCGGTGATGTACTCCTCCACCAGCACGCCGGCGGGGTACCGGGCGAGCGCGTGCGCCACCTTCTGGCGCACCTCGTCCAGCGTCTCCGCGATGGAGTCCTGCGTGATGCCCTTGGAGGAGCCCTCGAAGTTCGGCTTGACGATGACGGGGAAGCGCAGGTTCTCCGCCGTCAGCTCGCTGAGCTTCTCCACGTACTGCCAGCCCGGCGTGCGGATGCCGTGCTTGGCGAGGATGAGCTTGGTGAGCTGCTTGTCCAACGTGACGGCCAGGGCGTACGCGTCGCTGCCGGTGTAGGGGAAGCCCAGCTCGTCGAAGAGGGCCGGATAGAAGGCCTCGCGGAAGCGGCCGCGGCGCCCCTCGGCGGTGTTGAAGATGAGATCCGGGCTGTAGGCCTCCAGCCGGGCCACGGTGCGCGAGGCGGGGCCGCTCACCTCGAAGCGCTCCAGCCGGTGGCCGAGCCGCTCGATGGCACCGGCCAGCGCGTTGACCGTCTCCTGGGTGTCGAACTCCGCCTCTTCTTCCGAGTCCGAGAGCCTGAGGTTGTACGTCAACGCGATACGCACGGCTTCTCCCTTCTCGCTCTCGTGAGCGAGCGACCGCGGCAAACCCTGGCCGCGGACATCAGTCGCCCCGTGGCGCGCTCATGCGCCACGGGGGTGCGGGCGGCAACCGTCGCGCCCGCCACAACCTTCCCGTCCACCACCTGCGTCTGGGCCCACATGTCCCCCAGCCGCCAGCCGAGCGGATCCTTCACGATCCGCCACGCCTCCAGCCCGCCGATGACGAGCAGCCCGGCCGCCCCCGCCACCAGCCCCAGGCCCTCGGGCATCATCCCCAGGAGGATGATGAGGGCCAGCGGCGCGTTGCGCAGGGTGCTGTCCCGGTGGCGAGCCGCCGAGCGAGTGGGCAGGTGCATCACCTTCACGCCGAAGATTCGCTTGCCCACGCTCTGCCCCTGGAGCATGCCGTCCGCCAGGAGCAGGAAGAGCAGCGCCACCACGGAGCCGGCGGCGCCGCAGAGCACCCACAGGCCCCAGGCCACGGCCACGTCCACCAGCCGCGCGCCCACGCGCAGCAGGAGCGAGGCCTTCGGGTAGGGCGAGCCGGCCATCACGTCGCCCTCGTGGACGAGGCGCAGCGCGCGCGCGCCTCGCGGCGCCACCATGAAGCTGCGTTCAGGGCCGGGGTTCACTCCTCGGGCTCCAGATCGAGGCCCCGCTCGGGAGGCTCGGGCTCATCCAGGCCCGCCAGCTGGGCCAGCCGCTCGTGGGCGCTGATGGGCCCCACCCGCAGCTGGGTCCGCTTCGCGTGCACGCGGGCGTGATCCGCGGCCAGCTCCGCCGTGGGCGAGCCCGTCTCCGAAAGGCGCCTCAGCCGCCCCCGGGCCTCCTCGGTGTCATGTGCCGGGGCCTCGCCCTCGCGGGTGAAGAAGACAAAGGCCATGGCCGGGCGCTTGGAGGCCTCGCGCATGGCGAACTGGACACCGTCGAGGCTCCAACCTTTGGGGATCCAATCATTGAGGGTGCGCTCCAGTGAGCCTTCGTCCACGGTGGACAGCTCGACGACCTTGTACTGGAGCGGGCCTGGCGCGCGGACGACCGGGGTGTGCCCGGAGCCCGGGCGCTTCCCGGCGCGACGAGGGCGTTCGGGCGGAGGCTTCGACGCTTTGCGCTTGGGGCGCTTCTTCTTCGTGGGCATTGCCGTTGCCGCTCACTTTGCGCGCAGTGCGGGGTGCGGATCAAGCGGTCCGCGGCGGTTGGCGGGCCGGCTGTCGGCTAGAGGAGCTTCGAGGCCTCCAGGGCGTGGTAGGTGATGAGGAGGTCCGCCCCGGCGCGCTTGATGGAGGTGAGGATCTCCAGCATGACGCGATCTCCGTCCACCCACCCGTTCTGGGCGGCGGCCTTCACCATGGCGTACTCGCCGGACACGTTGTAGGCCACCACGGGCACGTCGCAGCGCTCCTTCACGCGGTGGATGATGTCCAGGTAGGAGAGCGCGGGCTTGACCATGACCATGTCGGCGCCCTCCTCGAGATCCAACGCCACCTCCTTGAGGGCCTCGCGCGCGTTGCCCGGATCCATCTGGTAGCCGCGGCGATCGCCGAACTGGGGCGCGCTCTGGGCGGCCTCGCGGAACGGCCCGTAGAAGCCGGAGGCGTACTTGGCCGCGTAGGAGAGGATGGGCGTGTCCACCAGGCGCGACTCGTCCAGCGCCTTGCGGATGGCGGCCACGCGCCCGTCCATCATGTCCGAGGGGGCGATGATGTCCGCGCCGGCCTGGGCACAGGTGACGGCCATCTGCGCCAGCAGCGGCAGGGTGGCGTCATTGGCCACGTGCCCGCCCTCGAGCACGCCGCAGTGGCCGTGATCGGTGTACTCGCACAGGCACACGTCCGCGATGATCTGCAGCTCCGGGACGGCCTCCTTCACGGCGCGGATGGCGCGCTGGACGATGCCGTCTCGCGCGTAGCCCTGCGTGCCCCTGGCGTCCTTCTGATCCGGGATGCCAAAGAGGATGATGGAGGGCACCCCGAGCGCCTTGGCCTGCTTCGCCTCGGCGACGGCATGCTCGAGCGAGAGGTTGAAGATGCCGGGCATGGAGGCGATGGGACGGCGCACGTCCTTCCCCTCCACGACGAACAGCGGATAGATGAAGTCAGAGGGGGCGAGCGTCGTCTCCCGGACCATGTCCCGGAGGACGGGGGAGCGACGCAGGCGGCGAGGGCGGTGGTGGGGGAAGGCCATGGCGACGCAGGTATAAACCGCCGCCGGCCTCCCATTCAGCCCTCAATTGCGCCCGGGCCCCGCTGCCCGGCAGGCGGCGAGGCGGCCGGTGTCACCGGCCCTTCCCACCCGGGCTCAGTGCCACGTGTGCCACTGCGGCATGGAGCAGACCAGCCGTAGGCGTGGGAGAAACGCGCGAAAAGTGAACCTTTCGCGCCGCCTGAGAGCACCGACACCGCGCACATCGCTTCCCACCTGCGCGAAGCGCGTCACGCGAGCGGGCCCACGGCGCGCCCGGCTGCCCGGCCGGCCTCCCAGGAAGGCAATCGGCCTCCGATGGCATCGTTTAGAGTGGCACCGTGTCAGCCATCGAAGTCATTGGGCTCCAAAAGACCTACCGGCGCGCCTTCAGGCGGGCGGGTAATGAGGCGCTGCGAGGCGTGGATCTCACCGTGCCGGAGGGGAGCGCCTTCGGGCTGATCGGCCCCAACGGCGCGGGGAAGACGACGTTCATCAAGGCCATCCTCGGCATCGTCCAGCCGACGGCCGGCACCGTGAAGGTGCTGGGGGGCTCGCCAGAGGATCCGCGCATCCGGGCGCGCATCGGCTACCTGCCCGAGCGCCTTCACCTGCCTGGCGCGTGGACGGCCACCGCGTTCCTCCACACCGTGGCGAAGCTCAAGGGGCTGAGGCCGGACGGCGCCGCGCACCTGCGCCTGCTGGAGCGCGTGGGGCTGGCGGAGGCGGCGCTCCGGAAGATCGGCGGGTACTCCAAGGGCATGCGCCAGCGGCTCGGGCTGGCCACGGCGCTGCTGGGCGCCCCTTCCCTGCTCGTGCTGGACGAGCCCACGGACGGCATCGATCCCATGGGGCGCGTGGAGGTGCGCGGCATCCTCCAGGAGGAGATCCGGCGCGGCACGACGCTGTTCCTCAACTCCCACCTGCTGGCGGAGACCGAGCGCGTGTGCGATCGGGTGGCCATCCTCGCCAACGGGCGCGTGCTGCGCGAGGGGCGGCTGGAGGAGCTGTCGCGCGGCGGGGCGCGGTGGGCGGTGCGCTTCGCGCCGGGCGTGGACTCGGGGGCGCTGGCGGCGGCCGGCTTCCAGGCGGGGGGCGCGGACGGCCTCTACCACGTGGAGGCGGCGGATGCGGCGGCGCTGAACCTGGCGCTGGACAAGGCTCGCGCGGCGGGGGCGCTGCTGGTGGAGCTCCGGCGTGACGGGCAGGACCTGGAGGCCGTGCTCACCTCCACAGTGGGAGCGGCGGCATGAGGCCCCTGTTCGGGATCGCCGGTTACGTGCTGCGCGAGGCGGCGTCGCGCAAGTTCATCCTCGCCTTCATGGTGGGCATCACGCTGCTGCTGCTCGTCCTCTCGCTGAGCCTGAAGCTGGAGGTGCTGGACGGAGCGCTGGCGGCCACGCGGCTGTTCGGCAACGCGTTGAACCACCGCATCGTCGCGGTGGATGTGGCGCTGCGGCCGCTGTACATGGCGTGCGCGTACGTCGTCTTCTACGGGGGCATCCTCTTCGGGATCGTCGCGTGCTCGGACTTCGCGCCGAGCCTGATGTCGCCCGGCCGCATCGAGCACCTGCTCGCCCTGCCCCTCCAGCGCTGGCACATCCTGGGCGGCACGTTCCTCGGGGTGATGACGCTGGCGCTGTGCGGAGCGATCTACGGCTCGGGGGGCCTGCTGCTCATCTTCGGGGTGAAGACGGGGTACTGGACGCTGGGGCCGCTGATCGCGGCGCTGCTGGCCTGCGCGAGCTTCGCGGCGGTGTACGCGGTGATGCTCACCACGGCCACGCTGGTGCGCAGCGCGGCCTTGTGCGCGGCGTCGGGCTTCCTGCTCCTGGTGGGCGGCATCATCGCGGGCTATCGCACCCCCATCTCCCGGGTCTTCGAGGAGGGGTTGGGGCGCCGGCTCTTCGAGGGTGTGACGCTGCTGCTGCCTCGGCTGTCCTCCCTGGCGAACGCGTCCGCGGAGCTGGCGGCCTCGCAGCCGCTGGAGGTGAAATCCCTGGAGATGCTGTTGGCGGGGGTGCTGGTGTTCGGCCTGGGAGCGCTCGCGGTGGGCTTCTGGCGCTTCGAGGGAAAGGACTACTGATGAAGCGACGGCGTGGTGGCATATGGCTCGCACTGGCGGTGGTGCTGCTGGCGGTCGGCGCCTGGCTGATGTTCACCGGACAAGGTGATGAGCCACCTCCCCAGGCGCCCAAGGTGGATTTCCCTCGCCGGATGCGCCAGGAGGAGTGGAAGCGGGCCGAGCGGCGCCGCACCCAGGTGCTGGCCCTCGCTCCGGATGCGGGGCCGACGGAGGCCACGCCGCGGCGCCCGAGGGATCCCGTGCTCGCCGCCCTGCCACGGGGCAAGGGGAAGTCGGCGGTGGTCATCGAGGCCAACGCGCTCCGGCACTCGCCCATCGGCGAGCTGCTGGTGGACTGCCTGATGCGTGACGGCGGGAAGCGGATGGACGCGTTCCGCCAGTTCAGCGGAGTGGATCCCCTCCAGGATCTGGATCGACTGGTGATCACGGATGACGGGCTGATCCTCTCGGGGAACTTTGGCAACGCGCGGTTCAAGGAGCTCTTCAAGGAGCGCGTGTCCTCGGACTATGGCCCAGGCGCGCGGGTGTACGAGCCGGGCTCCATCGTCGTCACGCTCCCGGACGGAGGCACGGGCCGAGGCCAGGGAGACGAGACGGTGGCGACCTGGAACGATCAGCTCCTCGTGGTGGGCGACACGCCTGGCGCGGTGAAGGACGTCCTCGATCGGGTGGAGGGGCGAGGCTCGGACGAGCCGCCCGTGATCTCCGAGGGGAGCACCTACGGAGAGATGTACGGAGTCGTCTCGGTGGAGCAGCTCGCGCGGATGCTGGGGAGGGATCAGCCGGAGCTCGCGGACCAGCTGAGGGAGGTGGCGGACAGCGTGGAGCTGCACCTGGACGCGCGGTCGGATGTGGCCATGGTGGCGGAGATCCGCGGCTCGGACGAGGCGAAGGTGACGGACCTGGGCAAGTCGCTGGGCGCGGCGCTGTCGGTGGCGCGGCTCAAGGCGCAGGCGGACGGCAACAAGGATCTGGCGCAGCTGCTGGACTTCGCGCAAGTCCAACCGGATGGCTCGGAGTTCAAGCTGGAGCTGGCCGTGCCGATCGACGCCATCCGCGAGCGCCTCGCGTTCTGCCGTGACGCGGGGCAGCCCCCGAGGGAAGCAGGGATGCAGCCGTGATGCCGGTGGGTTGAAGCACGTATGCCCCTCTCCACCCTGTGCCAGCGCTGCGGGCTGTGCTGTGACGGGAACCTCTTCTCGTCCCTCCCGCTGCGCCGCTCCGAGGTGGCGCCCCTGGAGCGGCTCGCCTTGCCGGTGGTGGAGCGCTCGGATGGCACGCCCGCGCTCGAGCAGCGCTGCGCCGCGCTCGAAGGGCGATGCTGCACCGTCTATGCGGAGCGCCCCGAGGCCTGTCGGAGCTACCGCTGCCTCCTGCTGATGGCCCTCTCGGAGGGTGAGGTCTCCCTGGAGGAGGCGCTCGCGGTGGTGGATGAGGCCCATGCGCGCATCCAGGCGATGGACGCCCTGCTGCCCCCTGGAGATGCCCGCGCTCCCAGCGCCGTGCTCCAACGAGCGCGAAGGGCGGGCCTTCCGGAGAACGGAGGCCCTCTCCCCCCGCGGGCCCAGGAGTCCTGGGAGCAGGCGGAGCTCTGGCTCAACCGACACTTCCGCGGGCGCCACCGTCGCGGCCAGTGATCAGCGCTCCAGGAGTTCACCCCACCATCGCGCTCACCTCCTCGGTGAACGCGTGCTCATCCTCCGCATGGAGCACCAGAGGCGGCAGCACCGTCAGCTCCGCGCGCCCCCCCTTCACCGCGTGCAGCAACACCAGCTTCGCCGGGCGATCGGCCCGCGGGTGCACCATGCGCGCCGTCTTCGGCTCCAGCCGCCCCTCCCGGAGCACCGCCACCAGCTCCGCGAACCGCGCCGCCGGATACACCACGCACAGCCCCCCTCGGGGCGCCAGCAGGTAGCTCGCCGCGCGCGCCACGTCCAGCAGCGAGCACGCCACCTCGTGCCGCGCGAGCGCCTTCTCCACCGTCAGGCTGCTCCGTCCCCTCGCGCAAGCCCGGTACGGCGGATTGCAGAGCACGTGGCTGAAGCTCCCCCCCGCGAAGAGCTGCTCCACCCGGCGCAGATCCCCCTGCACCAGCGCCACCTGCTCCTCGCACCGGTTCAGGTACACGTTGCGCTCGGCCAGCGAGTACAGCCGCGGCTGGAGCTCCAGCGCCGTGATGTCCCTGCACCCCAACCGCCTCGCCAGCACCAGCGGGATGATGCCACTGCCCGTCCCCAGATCGATCAGCCTGCCCCGGTGCGCTCCCCCCTCGTACACCGCGAAGTGCGCCAGCAGGAGGGGATCCAACGTGAAGCGGTAGCCCGACCGTCGCTGGAGCACCTGCACCTCGCCGCCACAGATCGCGTCGAGCGTCTCCCCCGGGCCTGCACGCAGCTCGAGCTGCACGCGCCGGGGCCACTCCAGCAGGGTTCGGGAAGACGGGAGCCACACCTGGGAAAGCTAAGCCTCCGGATCGAGGAACAGGAGGCCCGCCGGCGGCATCGGCTCCACCCGCAGCGTCCGGGGAGGCAGCGTCGCGGCGGCCTCCATCACCGCCCGCACCTCCCATACCGGTGGAGGGTTCAGTGCAAAGCCTGCCTGGTAGAGCCCCGACTGGACGCCCTTCACCAGCTCCTCCAGCTCCCGCACCGGGAAGACCTGTGGGTGCCCGGGCTCCTCCGGAGACTGGATGCCCAGCACCGTCCGCAGCACCAGCGCGTTGAGGAGCGCCAGATCCAGGCTCCGCAGCGTGGGGTTGCGCGGCGCCGCCTTCAGGTGTGCCAGATCCAGCCCCTGCCGGAAGCGCAGGATCCGCCCTCGCCCCTCCGGCAGCACGAGCAGCACCGCGTGATGGCCGGTGATCAGCGTGGCCAGGCGCTCGCGCGCCGCCGCCAGTCCTCGAGGAGTCGTCAGCGGCTCGTCCAGCTCGTAGATGCGCGCATACGCCGTGACGAGCCTGAGGAACGTCTCCTCATGGAAGGTGTCTACCCCCTTCAAGGCCCGGTGGATCGGCTCGAGCTGCAGCCCGGGATCAGACAGGGGCACTACGGCGGCCAGCGTCGGGTGACGCTCATCCAGCGCCGCCAGCGGTCGCATGGGCGCCTCGTCCAGCACCGCCTGGATGCGCTTGGACACCGCCGAGGGCTCGATGCGCCGCAGCACCACGCGCGAGCCCTCGAACGCCCCCTGCCACACCACGCCCCCCCGCTCGGAGGCCTCGGCCAGCAGGCCCCTGAGCACGCCATGATCGTCCGCCGCCAGGGTGATCGCGGGCTCCGCGCACCAGGAGCGAGGGCGATAGGGATCGTGCTCGAGCGGCAGCGCCGAATCCGGCGCCAGCGAGCACAGGAGGAAGCGGACCGGGGGCCCGCTCAACCTCCCCGCGGGCCCGAAGAGCTCCACGACGTACAGCGCCGGCCGCGGATCCCGAAGGACAGCGCCGGACGAGCGCCACCGCCCCAGCTCCGCGTCGGGGTTGGGGGCCGTCAGGAGCGGCCGGACATGCGCGGGCTGGGGCACCCCCATCGAGGAGGGCCCCTCCGCTTCGAGGTGGGTACCCAGGGTGGACAGGAGAGCGGGAAACGGAAGGACTCGCGCCATGCAGGGACAAGGTGGGGCCGTCCGCCTCCGCCTGCCACGCCGGCCGCTCGTCCGCTCTCCGAGCCGGCTACCACCAGACGCTCTTGTACGGCTTGCCCCTCGAGGATCGGGGCCCCGAGGAGCGCGATGGGACGGCGGTGCGATCCACGCTCTCCTCCCACAAGAGGCTCACGGTGGTGATGGCCCCCGCGGAGCCGAGGAAGGACAGCACGTACGGGGTGGGCTGATCGAAGCCGCCCAGCACCAGCCCGGAGAGGAGCAGGACGAAGGTCCCCACCCCCGCGCCGAACATGTTCGCGCGGAGGATCTGCCCGGACGTCGGGCTGTACCGCATCGTCGCGATGGCCAGCGCGCCAGCGCCGATGCCGGGGGCGAGCAAGAGCGTGTCCGCCCAGGTCTTCCCGCGGATCTCGGTCCCCGAGAGGTGGACGATGGCCAGCAGCAGCGCGCTGTAGGCCAGCCCCCACCCTGCGCCGGAGGCGATGAGCAGGCCATGGTTCAGCGGCAACTGCCCGCCGCCGATGACGGCGGTGAGCCACGCCCCCAGCTCCGCGCCAATGAACGAGGACCACGCCAGCACATCCCGGTCATCCGCGAGCAGATCCATGAAGCCCCCCAGGAACATGCCACCCACGAGCGAGTTGGCGATGCCAAAGTAGCCCAGGGGCCGATCCACCCAGTTGTTGAACTGCCACCAGGCGGAGGCGCCGAAGCCCAGGCCCGCGCCGATCAGGGTGCCCGCGAGCATCGCCTCGCGCGAGTCGCGATCGATCTTGAACTCCTGCGCGAAGCCCTGGGTGAAGAGCCCTCCCATGGCTCCCAGGATCGAGTGGTGGAGGATGAACGTCAGGCTCCCCGGTCCGGAGAGGAAGGGGCCCTGGCGGGGACGCCCATCCAGCAGCGCGCCGCTGGCCTCGGGCGGCGGCGGAGGCGTCGGGACGGCGCCGGGCGGAACCCCTGACTCCGTCAGCGGCGGCTGGGGCCGGGTGCGCAGCGAGCCGGGCTCGGGGGGCAGCACGGGGGCATCCTCCTCCTCCATGTCCCTGTCCTGCGGATCCAGCTGCGCCGGGATCGTCGTGGTCGGCTGCTGGGTGCCAGCGGGGGCCTCCGGGTACGAGGAGGCGGGCGGCGGAGCCGACTGGGGCTCGGCGGGTGGCGGATAGTACGTCGGCGCGGGTGGAGGGGGCGGGGGTGGCGGCTGCTGCGCCCAGGTGGCCCCCGGCAGAAGGAGAGCGACGATGGTGACGAAGAGACAGCTCCAGGTTCCCAGGTGTGGCACGCAAGCACTCCTCAAGATCCGGCCTCGTTGCCGCGCAGCAGAGCGCAACCGCGGCACACTTGCACCGGTTTTTCACTCTGGCCCGCTCAGGCCCTCAGCTCGACCAGGTCCACGAAGATGATCTCCTCCGCGCGCGAGCGGATGCGCTCCAGCACCTCCTCCGGCGGCCGCGAGTCGAGCTGGATCTTGCAGCACGCCGCCTGGGCCCCCTCGAAGATGGTGTTCTCGATCTCCTGGGCGTTGATGCCCGCCTGGCGCACGGCGTCCAGCACGTTGGCCAGCACCCCCACCCGATCGTGGTGGCGGACGATCAGCTGGTAGCGCGCCGGCGTCTTCTCCGCGATGTTGACGCAGTGGGGCACCACGCCCTCGCTCAGGAACCGCTCGACGAGCCGCACCGCCGCTCGCGCGATGGCGTCCTGCGCCTGCTCCGTGGAGGCGCCGATGTGGTGCGTGCCGTAGACGTGGGGCAGCTTGCCCAGCTCGCTGTGGAAGGTGGCCTCCCCCCCCTTCGGCTCGTCCGGGAGCACGTCCGTGGCCACGAAGATCCGCCCCTGGCGGGCCTCCTCCAGCAGCGCCTCGCCGTCCACCACCTCCGCCCGGCTGGTGTTGATGAAGACGGCCCCGTCCGACAGCGCCGCCAGCACCTGCCGAGACACCAGCCCCTGGGTCTCCGCGGTGGCCGGCACGTGCACCGTCAGCACGTCACTCTGCCGCGCCAGGGCCAGCAGGCTCTCCGCCCGCTCGATGCCCAGCGCCTTCGCCCGCTCGGGGGTGAGAGCGCGCGACTGGCCCACCACCCGCATCCCGAAGCTCAGCGCCCGCTGCGCCACCGCCGCGCCGATGGCCCCCAGGCCGACAACCCCCAGCGTGCGCCCGTAGAGGCCCCGCGCCTGGGAGAAGCGCTTCTTGTTCCAGCTCCCCTGGCGCAGCGCCGCCACGTTGTCCGGGATCCGACGGTCCACCGCCAGCATCAACCCAAAGGTCAGCTCCGCCACCGCGATGGCGTTCTGCCCCGGGCAGTTGGCCACGAAGACGCCGTGGGCGCTGGCCGCCTTCACGTCAATGGTGTTCACCCCCGCCCCCGCGCGGATGACCAGGGACAGCCCCCTGGCCACCTCGAACACCTGGGCGGGCACCTCCGTGCCGCGCACCACGAGGATGGAGGCGTCCCTGGCCGCCTCCGCCAGCGCCTCCCCCTTGAGGCCGGGCCGGAAATCGACGGACAGCCCCAGCCCCCGCAGGGACTCGAGGTGGACCTTGGGAAACTCGTCGGCGACCAGGATGCGCATGGAGACCCCTCCGCTGGGAACCGGGCGCAAGCTAGCCCAAGCCCCACGTCGGCCCGCCCCGAATTCTCGCGGGCGCGCCAGTCGCTGTTGACTTCCGCGCGTCTGGAGGCGACACGGCGGTTCCCTTCCGGCCTCGCTGCCACTAAACCGGCAGGCCACACACCGCGATCAGGAGCCAGCTCATGGGCATGATGAAGTTCGACGTCTCCCACTCCCTGCCGAAGGACGAGGCGAAGAAGCGCGTGGAGCAGCTCCTCCACTACTGGGGAACCAAGTACGGCGTGAAGTCGGACTGGTCCGGCGACGGCGCGAAGCTCAACGGCAAGGTGATGGGCATCAACCTGGACGCCAGCTTCGTCATCACCGACAAGGCCGTTCAGGGCGAGGGCACGGATCCGGGCATGCTGCTGCGCGGCCAGGCCAAGGCGTACCTGCAGAAGAAGTTCGGCGCGGTGCTGGATCCCAGCAAGAGCCTCGCCGACGTGAAGAACAGCATGGACTAGTGCCCGTCCTCCTCCAGCGCCGCCAGCGCGTAGCGCGCCACCCGGGCGATGGCATCCGCCGAGTCCGGGATGTCCGGGTAGTGGCCCGCCAGCGGCCGCTGGGGGAAGCGAAGTTGGGCGATGGCGTTGCGGTAGCTGCGCCGCGCACCCTCCCGATCCCGGGTGCGCTCCTGCACCTGCGCGAGCAGGTAATGGCCGATGGCCAGCGTCGGCTCGAGGAAGAGCGCCTTGCTGAACTCGCCGCGCGCCTCGTTCAGGTTCCCGGCCTGGAGCGCCGCCACGCCGCCGAAGACGCGCGCCTCCACGCACAGCGGCTCCCGGGCGAGCGCCTGCGCGAAGGCCTCTCGCGCCTCGGCGATGCGGCCGGTGAGGGAGTACAGGTTGCCCAGCGTCAGCAGCCCGTCCAGGTGGCCCGGCTCGTCCACCAGCATCTTCTCCACATCCTGGATGGCGGCGGTGAAGTCGCTCTGCATCATCTTCCGCACCGCCAGGTTCAGGCGCTCGGCGGGCGGGAGCGCCTTGGCGCCGCCGGGGACCTCCGTGGTGCGCAGCACCCGCGGCTCGGCGGAGCCCACGGCGGGCATCTCCAGCGTGAGGCGCGCGGGGCGGGCCGGCTCGGAGACGCCGCGCAGGTCGTTGGCGCTCAGCTTCGCGTTGGCGGCCAGCCGCTCCCGAATGGAGGACAGTGGGTCCGCCCCCGCCGTCGCGGGCCTGGGCCCCCCCTGGCCCGTGCTGTTCTCCGGCGGGCGCACGCGGGCAGCGGACGCCGAGGACAGCGAGGAGGCGTTCAAGGGCACGGGCGTCGTCAGCGGCGCCTGCGTGGTGACTGACGGCGGAGCCCCGGCGGAGGCCAGGCTCGTCCGAACCGTGGGCTCCGGGGGCCGCCGGTAGACGAACGCCCCATCCACCTCGATCATCTCGAACCGGTCGTAGACCTTGAAGAGGCTCTCCGAGTAGCCCAGGAAGAGCAGCCCGCCGGGGCGCAGCGCCCGCAGGAAGCGGTCCATCAGGCCGCGGATGGTGGGCAGATCGAAGTAGATGATGACGTTGCGGCAGAGGATGAGATCCACCGAGCCCGGCGTCACCATCTCGTTGAAGGAGGGCGCGGCGAGGTTCAACCCCTCGAAGCGCACGTACTCACGAATGGCGGGGTGGACCTCGAGCCCCTCCTCGACGGGCCTGAAGTAACGCTCGAGCCGATCGGGGGTGATGCTGCCCGCGCGTCGCAGCGAGAAGCGCCCCTGCTTGGCGCCCTCGACGGCGGCCAGGTTCAGGTCCGTGGCCCAGATGTCCACCTCCATGGCCAGCGCGCCCAGCTCCGACATCACCATGGCCACGCTGTAGGGCTCCTCGCCCGTGGCGCACCCCGCGGACCAGATGTAGACCCGGCGCAGCTCGCGCCGCGCCTTCGCCAGCAGCTGCGGGAGGATGAAGCGCTCCAGCGCCCGGAACTGCTTGGGATCCCGGAAGAACTCCGTGTGCCCCACCGTGACGAGCGGCAGCAGCGCGCGCAGCTCCTGCTCCCCCCCCACGTCCCGGAGCCGCTGCACGTAGATCTCCGGATCGGTGATGCCCACCGCGGGCATGCGGGTGGAGAGGGCCAGCCGGAGGCTGTGGAAGCCGTCCGGAGTGATCTTCAGCCCGGCCCGCTCCAGCAGGAGGGCGGAGAGCTGCTGCAGGGCCTTCTCGCTTACGTTCAACACGTCTCCACCCACTCGAGGAGGGTTGGCCCGATCCGATCCAAGGGGAGGATCTCCTCCGCGGCGCCGATCTGCACCGCCTCGCGCGGCATCCCGTAGACCGCGCACGTCTCCTCGTTCTGCGCGATGGTCCGCCCACCGCGCTCGCGGATCTCCTTCAGCCCTCGTGCCCCATCACGCCCCATGCCCGTGAGGATGATGCCGATGCACCTGCGCCCGAAGGACTCCGCCGCGGAGGATAGCAGCAGATCGCAGGAGGGCCGGAACCCTCGTACCGGCGGCCGGCCGTCCAGCACCAGCTTGCGCTCCGGGCGCACCAGCAGGTGCGTGCCCGAAGGGGCGATGTACACCGTCCCAGGCTCCACCACCTGATCGTGCGCGGCCTCCAGCACCCGCATCGGCGTCTCCAGGGAGAGCCAGTGCGCCAGCCCCTCGGTGAAGCCGTCGCTGATGTGCTGGCAGATGCACACCGGCGCCGGGAAGTTCCTGGGGATCACCCGCAGCACGTGGGAGATCGCCTTGGGCCCGCCGAGCGACGCGGCGATGGCCACCATGGGGAAGGGCTGCTCCGGCCCCTCGTGGGCCGCCAACCGCTTCAGCTTGCCCTGCACGTGGCGCACCACGCGCACCTGCGCCAGGATCGTCAGCCGGCGCGCGGCGGAGTGCCAGAAGTCCGGCCCGGGAGTGGCCGGGCGCTCCGCCACGTCCAGCGCCCCGAGCGCCAGCGCCCGGAAGGCCTGCTCCCGGGACAGCACGCCCGGATCGAGCGCGAGGATGGGCGTGGGGCGCTCCGCCATCACCCGCTCGATGGCCTCCAGCGCGTCCCTCGAGGACAGCTCGATCAGCATCACGTCCGGGGTCTGCGACCGCACGACGTCCAGGGCCTCGGAGAAGCCGCACTCGCCGGCCATCGTCAGCGCGTCGCCCTCGAAGAGGGGGCGCGTCAGCTGGCGGAGCCCCCCGCCCACGAGCAGCACCCGATATGAGAGCCCCGGAGCGATCCGCACGCCGTCCTCTCAGGTCAGCCGTTCAATGGTCTGGGCCAGGCTCTCCACGCCCAGCTCGCCCTTGACGAGGTAGCCATCCGCCCCCGCCTCCAGGCCTCGCCGCTTGTCCTCGGGCGAGGCCAGCGAGGAGAGGATGATGACGGGGATGCGCGCCACCGCGGGAGTCGTCTTCAGCCTCCGCGTCAGCGAGAAGCCGTCCATCTTCGGCATCTGCACGTCGGTGAGGATGAGATCGTAGGTGTTGGCCTGCACCTTGGCATACGCCTCCTCGCCGTCCTGCGCCTCCTCCACCGCGTGGCCGAGCGCCTTGACCAGCGCGCCCTCGGTGGCCCGGGCGATGGGCGAGTCGTCCACCAGCAGCACCCGCAGGCGCTTGGTGGACTGCTGCTGGGTGATAGGGCGCGCCATGCGGCGCACCTCCGTCATGATGTCCGGCACGTGGCACAGCACGGCGATGCGCCCGTCCTCCAGCGCCGCGGTGCCGGCGATGAAGGGAGCGCCCTTGAGGAAGTCGCCGCCGCAGGGCTTGACGGCCACCTCGCGCTCGTCCACGAAGCCGTCCACCACCAGCGCCGCGTTGTCCTCGCCGTGGCGGACCACCACCGCGGGCGGCTTGTCCATCCGGTTGCCGCCGTTGACGCCCAGCAGCGGCCCCAGCGCCACCAGCGCGATGGGCTTGCCCCGGTGCTTCACCGCCAGGGTGCCGAAGACCTCCATCCGGTCGTCTTGCTTCACCCGCGTCACCGCCACCACGTCCGCGGCGGGGATGCCGTACACGTCATCCCCCAGGCGCACCAGGAGGACCTTCATCAACGCCAGCGACTGCGGCAGGCGCAGCGTGATGGTGGTGCCACGGCTCATGCGGCTGGCCACCCCCACCGAACCTCCGAGCGTCTCCACCTTCCGCTTCACCACGTCCATGCCCACCCCGCGGCCGGAGATCTCGCTGACCTGATCGCGGGTGGAGAAGCCGGGGCGGAAGATGAGCTCGATGGCCTCGCGCTCGGAGAGCGCGTCGGCCTGGGCCTGGGTGATGAGCCGCCGGTTGACGGCCACCTCCTTCAGCCGCTCGGGATCGATGCCGCGGCCGTCATCCTCCACCTGGATGTGGAGCATGTCGCCGTCGGCGCGGACACGGATGCGGATGCGGCCCATGGGCGGCTTGCCGAGCGGCTCGCGGGCCCCCGGCGTCTCCAGGCCGTGGTCCACCGCGTTGCGCAGCAGGTGCACCAGCGCGTCGCGCACGTCCGCCAGCATGGAGCGATCCACGCCGATGTCGGCGTTCTCGACGACGAGATCCACCTCCTTGCCCTGCTGGCGCGCCAGCTCTCGCATCGCGCGCGGGAAGGCCTCGAAGACGGTGGAGAGCGGCACCAGCCGCGCCTCGGACACCATGTCCGCCATCTTGGCCAGGTTGCCGTGCAGGGTGTTGATGCCGTCATCATTGCGGCGCACGAAGCGGAACGCATCGTCCCGCAGCATCAGCAGATCGCTCTCGATGCCCTCCAGCGCCGTCCGCAGCTCCGGGGTGAGCTGGAGCTCCTCGCCCACGCGCAGGAAGCGGTCGCTCAGGCGGGAGAAGCGCTCGAACAGGGTGGCGGTCTCCAGCCCCCGGAGCCGGCCCCGCGCGCTCTCCACCAGCAGATCTCCCGCGAGCACGCCGAGCGCGTCGAGGATCTCGACGTTCACGCGGATGCTGCGATCGGCGAGGGCCGGCTTGGAGCCCGTCGTGGCCGCGGGGGTCTCCTCCTCGGCCCTGGCCTGCGCCGGAGCCCTGGCGGGAGCCGCGGCGGGGGCAGGCGCAGGCGCGCTGGGAAGAGGCGCCTCCACCCTGGAGGCGGGCGGAGCGGGCGGAGCGGGCGCGGGGCGGGCGGTCGGCGGCTTCCCGCTGATGGTCGGGGCGGGATGCCCGGAGGCCTCCGAGAGCGCCTTGACCATCTCCTCGCTGGACGGCGAGCCCGTGTGGGCGGCGGCCAGATCCTCGGTCAGATCCGACAGGACGTCGCAGGCCCGCAGGAGCAGGTCGGTGGCCACCTCCGTCGCGGTCTTGCCATCTCGCTCGGAGCGCAGCACGTCCTCCGCGGCGTGCGCGAGCTGGCCGATGCCGCCGAGCCCCAGCATGCGGGCCTCGCCCTTCATCGTGTGCAGCTCGCGCGCGACGTCGTCCGCGGCCTGGGCCGCGTTCTCCTTCTCGAGGTCCAGGACCCCGAGCTGGATCTTCTGCAGCCGGTCGGCGGTGACCTCCTGGAACTTCTTCAGGAGGGATTTCTTGAGGGCCTCGGTATCCATGGCCAGAGGTCTTCCGGGGGGCGTGGGAGCACGTGCGGGCTCCCCCTCCCCTCGGGGCTCGCCTAGTCGGCCTTGAAGCGCTTGATGAGCTCAGCCAGGCGCCCGGCCAGCTGCGAGAGCTCGGCCGAAGCCCCGGTGGCCTGCTTGGACGCCTGCGTCGTCTGCCGCGTCACGTCCTCGATCTCGGCCATGGAGGCCACCACCTGCTCGGTGGCGGTGCGCTGCTGCTGGGTGGCCAGGTTGATGACGCGCGCCGCGTCGCTGGTCTCCTGGACGCCCGCGAGGATGCCCTCGACGGCCTGCGCCGCCACGGCGCCCAGCTTCTCGCCGGACTCGGTGGCGATCTTGGAGGCGTCCGCCGCGCTGCCGGCGTTGGCCGTCGCCTCGCGGATCTCCGTGATCAGGCTCTTGATCTCCTTGGTGGAGTCCAGCACGTTCTCCGCCAGCCGCCGCATCTCCGCCGCGACGATGGAGAAGCCCTTGCCCGCCTCACCGGCGCGGCTGCCCTCCAGCGCCGCGTTGAGCGCCAGCAGATCCGAGCGGTCGGCGATCTCGTCGATCACCTCCACCACCGTGCCGATCCGCTCCACCCGCTTGGACAGCTTGGCGATGGAGTCCGCCACGGCGATCCCGTCGCTGCGGATCTGCTGCATGGCCTGGATGAACTCGGCGATCGCGCCACGGCCCGCGCGGGCGGCGCCCAGCGTCTCCTCGGCCACGCGCGCCACCGCGCCCGCGTTCTCGGCGATCTGCGCCGAGGCGTGCTTGAGCTCCTCCATGGTCGCGGTCGTCTCGTGGATGGCCGCGGCCTGCTCGGTGGAGGACGTCTCGTGCTGCGTGGAGGCCGCCAGCACCTGGTTGGCCGAGGAGGACAGCCGCAGCGCCGCCTCGTTGATCTCGCGCACGAAGGTGCGCAGCGTCTCGATCACCTTGCCGAAGCCCTCCAGCAGGGGCGCCAGCTGCGGATCCTCCGTGGTGGTGTTCCACCGCGACAGATCGCCCTCGCGCACCAGGGCGATGAGCCCGTCCAGCGCCTGATCGATCTCCTGCGCCGCC
The DNA here is from genome assembly GCA_016926755.1 of Myxococcaceae bacterium. Classification (GTDB taxonomy): domain Bacteria; phylum Myxococcota; class Myxococcia; order Myxococcales; family Myxococcaceae; genus Hyalangium. The sequence goes on from JAFGNZ010000130.1 coordinate 59,116, forward strand.
ACGTGCTTGCGGTGCTCCGCGTCCGAGAAGCGCTCGAGGACCTGGTTGAGCAACTCCGCCACCTCCGCCATGTCGCCGGTGACGATCTCCGAGGCCACGCGGGCCTGGAGGTTGCCCGCCAGCACCGAGCGGAGCGTGTCCGAGAGCGGCTTGAGGGGGAGCGCGGCGCCAGCGCTCTTGGCGGCGGGCTTGGAGGCCGCGGGCTTCTTCGCGCCGCGGGCCTTCGCCGGCTTTTCGTTCGTGGTGTCCAGGGCCATTGCTGTCAGTGCCTTCCTTGAGTCCTTGCGGTTTCGACCAGATCGATGAGCAACACGAGGCGGGCCTGATCCAGGCACGCGCCGATGGTGAAGGGAGCGGCGCTCGCGGCGCGCGGCAGCCGGCGCAGCTCCGTGACGGGGATGGGGCGCACCCCTTGTACGACGTCCACCTTGAGGTGGGACTCTCCCTGAGAGGTTTCGAAGACGAGCGCCCGCCCGCCGCTCCTGAGCGGCCCCAGCTCCGGCAGGGCGAGATCCTCCGGCAGCGAACGGTCGATGCGCAGCACCTGCGAGGCATCCGCGCCGTACACCTGGCCGCCGATCTCGAAGAAGAGGATGTCGATCTCGTCCACCCCGCGCGACGCTTCTTCCATCATCGCGTCACCGCCCGCTGCCGCGCCGTCTGCAGCAGCTTGGAGAAGTTGAGCAGGTTGATCGTCTCCTCGGCCGTGGGGCCGGCGACGACGCCCAGCATGTGCTCGGTGGCGGCGTCCGCGCCCACCGGGGGCGGGAGGATGTCCGAGACGAGGATCCGGCGCAGCCCCAGCACCGTGTCCGCCACCACGCCGGCGACGTAGGTGCCGCTGACGCCCACGAAGATCCGCGTGCGAGGCATGATCCGCGCCTCGCCCTTGGCCAGGAAGCGCAGCAGATCCACCACGGGGAGCACCTCGCCGCGGTGCCCGGTGACGCCCAGCAGGAAGGACGGCGCGCGCGGCAGTGGCGTCAAGAGCCCCGACCGGAACACCTCGAGCACGTTCTCACTGGGCACACCCAGCCGCAGGTCTCCTACACGAAAGCAGAAGAACTCTTGTTCGGGGCGTGCCTGCGCGGCGACGGCACGATCCGGGGCGAGCCGGAGAGCACGTTGGAGGGGAGTCGAAGTCAAGGCGACAAAGTATCCGGAGGGGATCAAACCGGGTCAAGGGGACTTGCTCGCTCGCCTGCCTGCGTGCCGTTTCGATGGTCGGGCAAGCCCCAACAGTGTAGGGTTGTTTCAGGATTCTTGAGGAGGCAGATGTCCCGAGTACTGGTCATCGACGACAGCCCCATGCTGGTGGAACTCAGCTTGCGGGCTCTCACGGCGGCGGGCTATCAGGCAAGCGGCGCGACGAACCTGGCGGAGCTCGAGAAGCAGCTCGCCGAGGGACCGATTGCGCTCGTCCTGATGGACGTGAACATGCCGGAGATGTTCGGTGACGACGTCGTCGAGTACCTCCGGAGCCAGAAGAAGGTCACCTCCAAGCTGGTGCTCTACTCGGACATCTCGGAGGAGGAGCTGGCCGCCAAGACGCGCAACTCGGGGGCGGACGGCTACATCCTCAAGGGCAGCGGCCTGGAGAACATGCTCAGCGAGGTGATGAAGCTGATCGGGCCCCCCGCGCTCACGCCCGCGGCGCCCCCTGCGGCTCCCTCGGCCCCCGCCCCGGCCCCGGCGATGCCGGCCGCCGCCAGCGCGGCCCCGGGCAAGCGCAAGCCGCGCATCCTGATCGTGGATGACAGCGAGATGACGGCGCGGATCATCGAGGCGGACCTGGCGGCCAAGGGCTTCGAGGTCCACGTCGCGGACACGGCGGACAAGGCGACGAAGATCATCCTCAAGAAGCAGACCCGGCCGGATCTGGTGCTGCTGGACGTGCGGATGCCGAACGTGAACGGCGAGCAGTTCTGCCGCTTCATCAAGAGCAACAGCCTCTTCCGTGGAATCAAGGTGTTGCTCTGTTCAGGGGAGAACGTCGAGGAGCTGCAGCGCATCTGCCGCGAGGCGGGAGCGGACGGCTACCTCCCGAAGGACGCGGTGATGAGCAGCCTGGTGGCCAAGGAGCTGGGCCCGGCCACCAGCGCGGACTGAGCCTGTCAGGAGCGGTGGCGCTCGGCCGCGCGGTAGAGCTGGGTGAGCGAGGAGTCCAGCAGTGACTGGCGCGAGCGCATGTAGTTCTCGTGCCAGAACTGGAAGTCGACGTCGGTGAGGGACTCGGGGGTCTGCTCGAAGACCGAGGGCACCTTGGAGTGCAGCAGACCGGGGATGAGCAGGCACCTCGGCATCCCCCTACGCGGGGCCCGCGGCGTTGGCTCGCTCCTCGAGCCCCCGCGCGAAGTTGCCGATGATGAGCCCGGGCCGGGCCGCCTTCAGGCGCTTGAGCAGCGTGCGGATGCCGACAGGCTCACCTCCCGCTCCCCTCCCCCGCGCCACCTCCAGGTACTGGAGCGGATCGATGCACAGCGAGCGCGTCTGCACCTGATCCACCTGGTACTTCCGCACCAGCCGCTCCAGGGCCCGCACCTCGCCCTCGCGATCCGTGACGCCGGGGAACAGCAGCAGGTTGAGCGCCAGGTACGCGCCGCGCTCCCGCGCCAGCGCGATCGAGGCCTCCACGTCCTCCCACGTGTACTTCACCGGCTTGTAGTAGGCCTCGTAGAGCTCCTTCACCGCCGAGTTGAGCGAGACGCGGATCGCGTCCAGCCCCGCGTCGAACAGCGCCGCCAGCCCGTGCGTGAGGCTCGCGTTGGTGTTGATGTTGATGGAGCCCTTGTCCGTGCGCGCCCGCATGTAGCGGATGGCCTCGGCGATGGCCTTGTAGCGGGTGAGCGGCTCGCCCTCGCAGCCCTGCCCGAAGCTCACCATCGTCCGGCCCGACGCGTGCTCCAGGTGGTAGAGGCCGATGGCCCCCATCTCCTCGCCGGAGGGCCCGTCCTCCATGCGCTCGTGGGAGGCGGGCGGCCCGTCCTTGGGCTGATCCGAGATGCACCCCACGCAGCGCGCGTTGCACATCACGGAGGCGGGGATGGCGGCCTCGTCCCGCACGTAGAAGGTGTTCTGCGAGGTGAAGCACCGGTACAGCAAGGCGCACGTCTTGAGCTGCTTGAGGACGAGGCTGCCCGGGAAGCGCGCCATGTGGGCGTCCACCAGCGAGCGCATCTCCGGCGTGGAGTACCTCTCCGGATCCCAGTGGCTGCGCGTGTCCGTGTGGATGGCCCACGCCACCGGCCCCTCCTTGCCCCACGCGGCCGCCGTGTACGCCCACTGCGGGAGGACGGGCCCGTCCCCCTTCACCTCGCCGGGCAGGAAGGTCCGCGTGTAGCCGGGCGGCAGCAGCGCCCCCACGGCGTTGGGCACGAAGGTCTTCCCCCCCACCTTCATCTCCCGCACCAGCTCCAGTTCGCCCGTGTCCGGATTCAGCCCCACCGGCAGGCGGCCCGGCAGGTGGACGAGCCGGCCCGCGGAGGGCAGCGGGATGGGCTTGTCCTGCGGGGGGACGAGCTCCTCCCCGCTCCGCAGGGTGGCGATCAGGTACGGGTGCTCCAGCACCCGCCCCTTGGGATCAGCGAACAGCAGCTTGGGGCCGTGCGTCATGCCTTCCTTAACTACCACCGCCGCCCTTTCCCTTCGACGATTCGTGCCCACGGTGGCGCCTGCCCTAGCCGCCGTGCGTCATGGACGCCGCGCCGCGCCACACTTGCAGGAGCAATGAGCCGCGCTCCGTGCAGCCATGAACGGCGCTCCGGGGGCGCCTTGATTCCCAGAGATCCGCTGGTATGGTCCGCCCGCTTTTTTCCCCTGGAGGCACGTCGTGATCGTCGGAGTTCCCAAGGAGATCAAAACCCGTGAGTACCGCGTCGGCATGGTCCCGGCGGGCGTGCGCGCGCTCACGAGCTCGGGCCACACGGTGCTGGTCGAGACGAATGCTGGCGTCGGCTCCGGCCTCCCCGACTCCGAGTACCAGCGCGTGGGCGCGCAGATCGTCAAGACGGCGGACGAGGTCTGGTCGCGCGCGGAGATGATCGTCAAGGTCAAGGAGCCCATCGCGCCCGAGTACGAGCGCATCCAGAACGGCCAGATCATCTACACCTACTTCCACCTGGCCGGCGTGGATCCGGAGCTCACCAAGGCGCTGGTGAGGAAGAAGGCCGCCGCGGTGGCCTACGAGACGCTGCAGCTGGATGACGGCAGCCTGCCGCTGCTCAAGCCCATGAGCGAGGTGGCCGGGAAGATGGCCATCCAGGTGGGCGCCACCTGCCTGGAGAAGGCGCACGGCGGCAAGGGCATCCTCCTGAGCGGCGTGCCCGGCGTGCGCCGCGGCCGCGTGGCCGTGATCGGCGGCGGCGTGGTGGGCCTGTGCGCGGCCAAGGTCGCCGTGGGCATGGGCGCCGAGGTGACGATCCTCGACGTGAACCTGGAGCGCCTCACCTACCTGGATGACGTGTTCCTCGGCCGCGTGGCCACCCTGAACTCCGACAGCGAGACGATCGCCCGCACCGTGCGCGAGAGCGATCTCGTCGTCGGCGCGGTGCTCATCCCCGGCGGCAAGGCCCCCAAGCTCGTCCCCGAGGCCCTGCTCAAGGAGATGGAGCCCGGCTCCGTCGTCGTCGACGTGGCGGTGGATCAGGGCGGCTGCATCGAGACGTGCCGCCCCACCACGCACGACAACCCCACCTACACCGTGCATGACGTCGTCCACTACTGCGTGGCCAACATGCCCGGCGCGGTGCCGCAAACCTCCACCTTCGCCCTCACCAACACCACCCGCCCCTACGCCAAGCGGATCGCCGACGTGGGCCTGGTGGAGGCCGTCAAGTCGGACAGGGCCATGGCTCGCGCCCTGAACACCTACGACGGCAAAGTGACTTACGAGGCCGTCGCCAAGGACCTGGGCTACGACTACGTGCCCATCATGGACGCCCTGGGCACCAAGGCCCGGTAGCTCACCCGCCCCTACCTTGATCCAGGGAGTGAGGCAGGGCCGCCTGCCCCCCTACCTCCCTGGGCAAGGCAGCGGGAATAATGTTCGCCGCCAGCTGTCTCATCTCCTTAGGAGCAGCCGTGCAAACGGCAAGGTCCGAGGAAGGCGTTGTTGACCTGTCTGTTCCCGTGCATACATTGATGGACAGATAACGATACATTCGCCTGTAATTTCGGGCCGTTGGAAGGCGGGACATGTTGGATTTCAGGCAACCAAACCGAACGAAGCAGGAATTCGAGGAGCTGGCCCTGGCCCACCTGGACCCGCTCTACTCCGCGGCCCTGCGGCTGACCAAGAACGAGCGGGACGCGGAAGATCTGGTGCAGGACACCTGCATGCGGGCCTACCGCTTCTTCGACAAGTTCGAGCGCGGCACCAACATCAAGGCCTGGCTCTTCAAGATCCTCACCAACACCTTCATCAACCGCTA